>NZ_JAJKFV010000030.1:0-367973 GCF_020966775.1 Rhodopirellula halodulae
ATCGCATCAATCGGACGGATGCTCCGAAGACTTGCACCCGCTGGCGACCAACCTCCGTTCAAATATCGACTTACAACCTGAATCGGTTTCCGGATAGGCTCTAAACACCAGCTGACCGTCCGGCTTGAAAGCAATGTTGCCAACCGCTTGATCAAGAGACGCGTAAAGTTCGAGTTCGGCCTTTGCGGTCGAGGACTCCTGTGACACTACCGGAGTTGCGAAGCCGCAGCAAAGCAGCGCGGCGAAGATGCAATTCTGAAAGGCCCGCTGGTAAGTTTGGATTCCGGGTTTTGGAAGGCGACGACTCATTGCTTTTTGCGGTCCGTTTTTGAAGAGAAATTGCCTTTTTGAATCGAGCAGCCGATACTATCGGTACTACGGCAAACTTCAAGAACGCACATTCTGGGCAGCTAGTATCAAAATGGTCACCTCTTCAAAACAACGACATAAAGACTATGAGAAGCCGGCTTGCCCAGTCGAAGCGACATTGGAGTTGATCGGGGGAAAGTGGAAAGGAATCATTCTCTATCATCTTCTTGATGGCAGGCTCCGCTTCAGTGAACTCCAGCGAGTCGTTGGCTGCGTGACGCAGCGGATGCTCATCAAAGCACTTCGTGAGCTCGAAGCCAACGGCTTGGTCAAACGCATTGTTCACGCAGAAGTTCCTCCGCGAGTTGAATACGAGCTCACCGATGTTGGCAAGTCACTGGAAGCGATTCTGAAATCGCTCAAGCAATGGGGAGATGATTACGCGCTGCAGTTGATCGAAGAACGAGAGTCTCTTCACTAACAGCCAATCGACTTTCGATTGCCGCTCTTCATTCCGCGAAAGCAGCGTCTGCAAACGCCACTTATGCGGAGCAGAAGGTAATACCGTTGAGGGTGATTCACCGAATTGAATAGGCTGGTAGCATCTTGAAAATGCAGAATAGCGCGGACAACACGGACGTCATCGCTACGGACCAAACGTTCACAGAGTGCATCGCCGAAGGATCGCATTTCGAAGGAGCAATTCTGACTCGGGTCACGTTCACGCGATGTGACATGTACTGGGCATCGTTCTTCATGACGTATCTCATTGATGTGACATTCAATGATTGCGATCTTCGTGGTGCCGACTTCAAAGCTGCCACCATGCGTGGCTGTCGTTTTCTGAACTGTGATGTTGGGACTGACGCGATCGGTGGGCAAACGGAATTTGGTGACACAGACCTGTCAACGGTACAATTTGTGAATTGCCGCGGACGCTGATTACCAATTGCGACGCCACCCGGGTCGGAAGTGCACGGAGAACCATCCGCCGCATCGGAGCCAGGGTTTGCACGTTCAGTCGGATGGGCAATCCCTTTCTCGGTCCGTTGGTGTCTGAAGTTCGCGGGAAGCCTCGCATCGAACAACACATCAAGACTCTTCTCTCTCCGCACAGGTTTGCACCAATGACGAAGTTTGCTTTCTTCCCGGCGTGGGGATTCTTTCTCATCACATTCATTTGCTGGATGCCAACCGCAGTTGCTGATGAATCCGCAGCCGAGGTCGAGACGGATCAAGAACGGGGGACGATCCGTTTCGAATTCTCGGGCTCTTACAATGTTGTCATCGACGGTAAAGCGGTGGCTTGGGGAGAAGGATCGACCACCATTGAGCTGAAGGAATCTTGGATGGATCGGATATCGGGCGATGGTAAGAGATCCATTCAGGAATCAAACCTCGTCATGGGCGATGTAATCGATGGAATTGCATCACTTCCCGCTACCATCCGTTCGGCAAACGAGACTCTCAAAATGCTTTCGGACCCGGAAACTCAGAAAGCACTGAAGCAGGTCGAGTCACTGCTTCGTTTGCTGCCGAAAGCAACTCCCGTGAGAGAATCGTCACCTAACTCAGATGCTGACCCAGAGTGAATTGAGAGCAACTCCCTGCGGTACTACGATCTCGTCCTTAAGCGACGAACCATGAGGTGCAACAAAATGACGTCCGATCCTGTGGCACCAAACCCGCTGAGTATTCGCACACTGCTGATGGCGACATGCGCTATCGCCATTGGATTCTCTGCTGCAACGGTCGGCCCGATCCCGCTTTCCCTTCGTCTGCTCGGACTTGCGATTGGTTTCTACGGGCTTGCAGTTTGCATTTTCGGCTTCAGCTTGTCGCTCCGCTGCCCGTATCGCGAAGTCGTTTTCCTCTTCGGACTTCCTGCTTACCTTTGCTGTGTCATCTGTGCGTCCGCGGGAGGCTTCCTTCTTCTCGTGACCATGTTTCGTCTCGAGGTGTCGTAGGTGAATGGTTTGTGAGGGACCGCACTGGCACGTGATTCTGAATTCAAATGCCGAACTTTGTTCGGCTTTGCTTGGACCATTACCGACATACATCAGGAGCCCGACGCATGAAATGTTTCAGATGTTTTTTTATTGCCTTGCTTTGGTGTCTCGCCGTTCTGGTAACTGCGGAGGATTTCTTCACAGCACCGCAAACGATCGTCGACGTCACCATCGATCCTGCTGGAAATGGTCGTGGCATGGTGATGACCGGAGCCAAGCTTTTCCATGAGACGACCCAAGCAAGCTATCACGATGAGTCCCAACGTGATCGCCCTGATTTGGCAAATCGCACGCAGGAGATTGCTCTGCTTCAATCGAAGTTCATTCGCTTCGGCGTGAATCAGATCGTCTTTCGCTCAGTTGGCGGCGGCTTTGAGTCCCGACACGATTGTCGTCAGTCGCGTAAATCGCAGGCCAACGCCTCAACGGCTGATCCTACGTCCAAACGGCGAGTGACTAACGGATAGAATTAGAAAAGCGAAGCAAACAACTTTTTGATCAACGACACGTCTTCCTGCCATCGGGGCTCTTTTGTTCGTGATTCCAGCAAATCCTAATTCGCGATAGGCAACTATGACAGCGATGCACCGTGAAGGCGAGTTGCTACAGCTGATTCAGAACACTTCGTCGCCGGAGGTTCGAGCTGGTCTCATCGCGGAACTCGAACGCACGCCGGTGCATTCTCGGGAATTCTATGCCCGCTGGATGTTCATCCATTGGGACGACTCGTTCCTCGACTGTTGGCCGAAAAAAGGATACGACTCCAGTGCGTCGTCGTTGCCGCGAGACATCCAATTGATGTGTGCGGCAGAACTTGGCAAGGCGGAGATCGGTAACGGCGGCTTTCACCAGTTCTTTAGCAACGAAGCAGGAATGCTCGCACCTGAAATGGTGGAGTGGTTTTCGCGTACAGGTTTGTCGGAAGTGGCGAGATTGTTCAGCGAAGCGATGTCCGTCTTCGGTGTTGAATATCCACGTGACCTGGCCGTTCGAAACAGCGTGCTGGAGGCCTTTGGCATCAATGAGCAATTCGGGGTGGAGTTATTTGACAAATTGGACGAGCGTTTCTTCGCAGTTTTCCGAGATCGAGTGCGGTTTGATCAAACGGCCAATGCTTGGTTGAGAGAGACTTGTGGCGTCACATCACTGCGTGATTCATACTGAAACCGGTTTAGCTGGCGGCGAATGCTGCGGGCAGACTTGCGGCGAAAGCGGAATGTCAATTCAGTACGCCGCACTCCAGTGTTTGCCAGCAGATGATGGGTTGCTTCCTTGCACTTGAAAGAGCATGAGGGGATCTAAATTGATTGCGATTTGGTTCATACGTTTCACAGTTGGTGTACTGACGCTGCTTCTGTTTCTCTCGGCAGCGTCCGGCGTCTTGGGAGCAATCGGGCAATCAATTGCCTTGTGCGTATTTGGGTGCGTTGTGCTGATTTGCATTGATCGTGGCATCCACGGGCTAGTTTGGTCTTTCAACCGAATTTGCTGCTACTCATCTGGAACCTTGTCTGTCGGCGAAGACATCAGTCCATCGCTTCGTGTAAACAGCGAATTAACCCAACGTTTGAAAGCAACACTCGCTGACCGACGAAGGGAAGAAGCGTTGTGGGCCGCACGCTATTCGCAGCGACGTTGCGCGTCGGAGGATGTGACGCGAGCCAAAACGCTGCGAATCCTAGCTGAGGTCGACTGTTTTCGGCACACCAAGAGACAAAGAGCGGAGCTGAACGAAATTTAGTCGCGTCGACACCGCATCGAGAGTAGAAGAGAAAAAGGTGTCGGACACCGAATTGGTTGATTGGGCAAGGGGGAGTCGGTATTCTTCTCGGCATGGGAAGACCAAAGCGTGCCGACGCGGCCGGCCACTGTTATCATATGCTCAATCGCGCAAACCTCCGTGCGACGATCTTTCACAAGCAGGAGGACTACGATGCTTTCATCGCGATTCTGCGTGAAGCGGTGGAGAAGTTCGATATTCGGCTGTTTTCGTTCTGCCTGATGCCCAACCATTGGCATCTTTGTGTCAGCCCAAACATCGATGGAGAGATGGGGCGTTTCGCTCAGTGGGTTATTTTGATGCACACCCAGCGATATCACGCTCATTACCACACGGCCGGGGAGGGGCACCTGTATCAAGGTCGCTTCAAATCGTTTCCGGTTCAAAGCGACGAGCATTTCCTAACCGTCGGTCGCTATGTTGAACGCAATGCCTTTGCCGCGAAGTTGTGCAAGTCGCCGGAAGACTGGCTATGGGGTAGCTTGTACCATTGGTCCACCAAAACAGTTCTTGGGAAACAGTTGCTCTCGGCATGGCCAGTCAGGCGTTCATCGAATTGGATCGATCGGGTGCGGGCGGAGTTTAGTCCATCCGAGCGTGAACAACTGGATTGGAGCGTGCGGCGTGGCGTTCCCTTTGGCGACGAGACTTGGGTGGAATCGATCGCACGTCGTTTCGGCCTGGAGTCAACGATGCGACCGCGCGGACGCCCGAAGAAACTGAAACGATGAAGCCAAGTATATCCCAAACAGCCAATTCGGTGTCCGACACCTTTTCCAGTCCATCGACACCTTTTCCAGTCCATCGCCGGATTGTGCCTTCAGGCTGTCGAGGCACCACCGGTTCAAGACGGCTGGTAAACCGTGACGATTGTATTTGTTCGTCTGCTCACAAGGGCTGTGCTCAATATGCCAGAATCATGGCGACGATGAGTTCCATGAAAACGTCCGGTCCAGCCAATCGCACAGGCCTGCTGGGGCACCAATGTATCTGAACACCTTCCACCGACGAGCGCTGCCGACATCATGCCGCATTGGTTTTGCAGAGTCACCTGTATGGCGATCCTGTCACTCGGAATCGTATCGCCCGCTGCGGCGATGCAAATCTTCGTCAAAACGCTGGCCGGAAAGACGATCACGCTGGACGTAGAACCCAGTGATACAATCGAGAATGTGAAGTCAAAGATTCAAGACAAGGAGGGCATTCCTCCCGCTCAGCAGCAACTGACTTTTGCTGGCAAAACATTGGAGGATGGAAGAACTTTGACGGACTACAGCATCCAAAAGGAGAGCACCCTGCATTTGCTCGTGAATGTCGGCGGCGGAAGTGCTGGTGCTGCGGCGGGAACCGGGGAGGAGTTGGCGGGCCTGCACAGTGGGATTTCCCAATCGTTGCTTTCTCTGGGAGGCTTTCAGTTCCAATTCCTTCGCGACCAAGTCAATGAGATTGCCGGCTCTCAATCAACCGGATTGGATCGACAGAGTGCTTCTGTTGCAACGGCTTCCATGGCGCGTCCGTCGTCTGTTCAGCTTGTCAGCTACCAGTCAACCATTGCCACTGATTATGCTCGCAACAATCTTTTGTCGGATCAGGGCGAGTGTCGAAGTCGGGCGGATCGCGGCGCCTGGCTGCGTGGGTTTGGGATTGGCGGTCGAGCGGAGAATCGAGATACAACCACTGCGTTCGACTACGCGGGAGGCGGTGCCCAGCTCGGTGTGTTCCGTTGGCTCAATTCCGAAACCATCATGGGGACCTACTTTGTTTTTGCGGGGCAAGATCTGAGCTTCGACAACGGAGTTTCTGCGAATGTCGACAGCACGCAGTGGGGTGGCTTTCTCCATCGACATGACTCGGTGGGTAACTACTATTTGCTCGCTGGTTCAGTGGGCTACAACGACCACGACACCAAACGGCAAGACGCTGAGGGCGACTTCGAGGGAGGGCAAGCCGGTTTGTTCCTGGAGCGTGGATGGAATCGACGTTGGAAGCATTTGGTCGTGCAGCCTGCTGCGTCGCTTCAGTATCTGTTCATCGGGCAAGAGGGATACCAAGAAGAGGGCGTGGCAGGTGCATATGTGGACGATTTCTCAGTCCACTCCTTGCGCAGCCGTGCCGGCTTCGGCCTCACTCCCGATCGATGTTGGACGTGGCGCGAACATTGGACGATTGCGCCAACGGTTCGAGTGGACTGGATGCACGAGTACTTGGATACCAATGCGGTCGTGTCAGGGGTTAGCGACGGAACCGCGTTTGCGTCACAGGCTTCCGATTTCGGCCGCGACTGGGCATTGGTCAATGTTGGAGTCAGGGGTAACCGAGGCCGGCAATGGTCCGTGTACGCGGGCTACGATTTGCAACTGAACGATCGCCAGGATTTGCACGTTGCCAGTGGTAGCATGATTTACCGTTGGTAGCGACGTTGTGGTTCGCAATGCACCAGACGGTTGGTGGCGTTGGGGTAGAAATCACAAGTTGGAAGCCCATGCCACACTATGGGGACCAAGAGTAGCAGGTTTTCTGCTCGGGCTCGAGGAGTGACCAATGTCGGGAGGCGGCTTCTTGCGTCAGTGCGAGGAGCCTCTCAACGTCATGGTGCCAACCAAAATCCAGCTTGACTCGACGTGCTCTCGGCTCAGCCCGCGGTGCACACAGCTGGATTGCGGAGAAGCGACAAGGGTTTCTTGAATTTGAACCTGAGTCAGTACAAGAGGCTGCTGGATTGGACAGCACAACGCACGCGGTCAGGTGCGACGGCAGTGAAGGAGATTTTGCCCGCGATCGCTAGGATTCTTGGTGAGCTGGGGACCGATGCGGGAAGAGTAAAAGGTGTCGGACACCTAATTGGTTGATTGGGCAAGGGGGAGTCGGTATTCTTCTCGGCATGGGAAGACCAAAGCGAGCCGACGCGGCCGGCCACTGTTATCATATGCTCAATCGAGCAAACCTCCGTGCGACGATCTTTCACAAGCAGGAGGACTACGATGCTTTCATCGCGATTCTGCGTGAAGCGGTGGAGAAGTTCGATATTCGGCTGTTTTCGTTCTGTCTGATGCCCAACCATTGGCATCTTTGTGTCAGCCCAAACATTGATGGAGAGATGGGGCGTTTCGCTCAGTGGGTTATTTTGACGCACACCCAGCGATATCACGCTCATTACCATACGGCCGGGGAGGGGCACCTGTATCAAGGTCGCTTCAAATCATTTCCGGTTCAAAGCGACGAGCATTTCCTAACCGTCGGTCGGTATGTTGAACGCAATGCCTTTGCCGCGAAGTTGTGCAAGTCGCCGGAAGACTGGCGATGGGGTAGCTTGTACCATTGGTCCACCAAAACAGTTCTTGGGAAACAGTTACTCTCGGCATGGCCAGTCAGGCGTTCATCGAATTGGATCGATCGGGTGCGGGCGGAGTTTAGTCCATCCGAGCGTGAACAACTGGATTGGAGCGTGCGGCGTGGTGTGCCCTTTGGCGACGAAAACTGGGTGGAATCGATCGCACGTCGTTTCGGCCTGGAGTCAACGATGCGACCGCGCGGACGCCCGAAGAAACTGAAACGATGAAGCCAAGTATATCCCAAACAGCCAATTCGGTGTCCGACAGCTTTGCCAGTCCCCAAACGAATATGGGAGGTCTCCGAAAGTGGTGCAAAGCAAATCGAATACTAGGCAAGCAAATGCTGGGAGAGGCGAGGGCGTTTTCCTCGATCGATCAAGATTTCTTGGGCGATTGTGCTCTCTGAGAATCCTGGCTGTCATTGCTGTTCAATTGGCTTTTCCTGCGATCAGTTTCGGGCAATCGCACGTCGGCGTGGATCTGGTCGAAACTGGACTTTCCCCTTCCGCCAGAACGCTAGCTTTTGATGACACTGGTGAATACCTGTTTGAACTCTCGAAACAAACAGTGCGTGTCTACACGTGTGATGATGGCTCTTTGATTCGAGCGTGGTCTCAACCAATATCCGACGGATCGAACGCGATTGGGGAGGCATCATTTTCACGGCGTGCGATGAGCCAGATTTGTCTCGCATTCGAAGGCAAGAGTTTGATCGTCGTGACGGATCGTGGTGTGAACATTGTGAATTTGCACGACGCAATAGCAGGGTGTGGAACGCCTGAAAAATTGCTTCGAAGCGCCGACTTCGGTACCCATCGTTCCATCAGCTTTGTTTGCACTCATCGGTGATGAGCGAGTTGTCTTCAGGTTGACGGGGGAAAACGGTGATGAGTGTCTCGCTCTCTGCCGGGTCGGCGGCGATCGAATCATTTTCGAGAGCAGGGTTTCGTTGCGAACGGACTGCTCGTCGTTGCCTGGAAGCCTGTATGATTCTGGCTCGGGAAATCGAAGAGCATATTTAGCGGGACCGACACCCGACGAAAGCGGACTGACTGCCCTGCGAGTGGTGCCTGACGCAAAACATCAGTCATTTCCTCCGGCTCAAATGAGTTGCACTGCGGAGAAGCTAAAGATCACCTGGAACGAGAGCAACTACGGTTCAATCGAAGTACTCGAATCGTTCCGATTGCCGACATCTCCCGTGGCAGTCTCACCAAACCTTGAACAATTGATAGTCGTGGCTGGTCGACCGTTGAACAAATCGTTCTACGAGCAAACGTTGGGGATCTCGGCAACCAAACAAGTTCGACTTCGGCGACCGGTAAGACGCATCGTCGGAGAGTGGGCTCAGCCAGTCGGCGTGCCGGGTTTTTGGTGCAGAGATGGGTCACGGTTCTTCGTCAACGACGCCAATTGGTCAACAAGAATTCGTTCTGTACGGATCAGCGTTCATGACAACAACGGTGACCGTGTCTGCGATCTGCCACTGGGCAACGGCATAGCCGGTGAAGTTTTGGCCGCTTCAAATGATGGACGACGGGTCGTGACCAAGCTCCTACTTACGAGGCCAAATTACGTGAGTTCAGGATCAAGCAAGTCCAGTTCCGCGGATTTCGTTTTGTGGGATCTGGCTGATGAATGATCCGTAGTGAGCCCTTTGCCTTCGCGATCAAAGCAGGAATCATTGGATCGTTTCAAAAGGGCGATGTCACTTGACATGGCGTGCCTGCGAACGGCAAAAAAGTTGACCTCGGCAGAGGGGATGGCATACCATCAACCGGACCGTTCAAAAGCGGTGCTTGCCGCCGGACTCTCGAGGTCGGTGATCCCACCGGCTCCTTTTCCGTGTTGAAGGAAGTTGAACCATGAAACGTCGGACTTTCATTGCGTCGCATCTATTGGTCGCGGCTGTCTTTGCGACGGCTGGATCGCTTGTGTCACTTGAGCTGTCAGAGCGAGAGACGGTGTCTGCTCGCCAGCAACACTACATCGACAGGGCGAGAGTTTGTATCGACGCCGCTGAAATGCTCCGAGGTGACGATGCCTTGGAAGCAAGAAATTACCTTGAGTCGATGGCGATCCATTCAATGATGGGAAGCATTCCAAACTCGGGTGAGTTCCGCGATCTGCCATCGCGAGGCAAGACGCTGTTTGTCCAAGCCCAACAGTATCAACAAGCCCACCCTGATTCGGTTTTCGAAATTCACCCGATGAGTGAGGATGAGCCGAAACCGATTCAGGTAAGCGAGCTTGTCGCATCGATCCCCAGCAAGGAGCCTGACACTTTAATTCAGTGAGGCATCGAGAAGACGAAGGCGACCGGTGCCACTCACCAGCTCGTAGACATACGGCTGGACCGAGTGTACGCGAACGTCTCGATTGGTAGGGCGACACATGCCTAGCCTTGTGAGTTGAAAATTGAGGGCGTGGAGTCTGGAAAGTATGTGCAAAGCATTCACTCGCCCTCGATTTGGGCTGAAGACGCTCCTTGTGCTGACGCTCGTATTTTCAACTGCTTTCTTTTGCCGAGTTGAATATCTGAGGTGGCTAGAAAGACAACGATTGAGGAATCTCCGCGATGGTTTCATCCAGTGGGCTGACGAAACCGATTTATCCAGACCGAAGGTTCGTTTCAATCAAATGCTTTCCAGAGCATACGAAACAGAAAGCCCTGTTGGCCAAGGCCTAGAACGTCCGTTTATCGTTTCCAACACCTTCGTGGTGTTAAAGGACAACGGTTTAATCTTTGATCCATTCTTCGAGACACCTGATTCAGCTCGCTTTTACGTTCTTCCATCAGGCAAATGGGTCGGAACCGTCGACGAGGTGATTGCCGAGTGGGATCAATGGCACGGATTTGACTACTGACCGATCCGTGATTCAGCAATCGGTAACAAAGAATGGCGACAATGGAAATGAACAGTCTCCAAAACCGTGGCGTTCGACTGGCCGTGAGCTTTCTCGGCGGCGTCCTGGTGATGCTTTTATTGGGAGCGTTCTTCGCGTCGGGTGACAGCCTGTCTTTTGGGAATACCACGGTCAGCTATTCAGTCGAAGATGGGCTGGGTGGGATAACGCGCGTCGAGAGCTTGAAAGTCGATTCAGCGAAGCTCAGTTCTGACTTTCTCACCATCATCGAGCCCGGTGGTCGCGCTCAGGTGTTCCCACTCGACCGAGTCGTCCGCTTCAGTTGCAGGCCCTGACCCGAGCCAAAATTGGGCCGCCGAGTGAGGTCAACCGGAACGCTGTCAATAGTTACTCTCATCTGTCCGTCTATGACCCCCATCCCCATTTCTTCGTGAACCGTTCCGTCATTTAAACCGAATGAATCCGAATCCCTACCATTCGTCCGGTACTCAGCAGACGAACGTGCAGCGACTACGATCTGTGCCAGTGTGGATTGTTGGTTCTGTTTTCGCTGCCGTGTCCGCGTTCACACCGTTGTGGTCGGGTGTTCATCTGCTTGGACAAGAGTTCGGACTTTTTCCGGTTCCCTACGGGATGTTTGACATTGAAGTCAATGGCACCCCAGTATCGAACCGATCGTTCATTTGGTCGTCGTTGCTGGCTGGCGGGTTGCTCATCGGTATTGCGCTCGCCTGCATCCTTCGTGCTCATCGCAATTACAAGCACAACATCAACGTTCGGGCGGCTGGTAGCCAGGCCACCGGATAATCAGTGAAAGAGAAGGGGAACGGAGGTTGTCGTTGTTTCCATCCGCTCTCCTGTGACCTTTCTTTGCCCGAATGGACCCAACTCGATCATCGGTAGGTCTCCAGGTACCGTTCTTGAAACAGTTCGCCTAGAGCTTGAACTTCCACATCGATTTCGCTGTTTTCGACGCCTCCGCGTCCAGGCCGTTCTCACGATCGAAACGGCGTAGGTCCACATCGACTCATCGTTGCTTTTCGCCTTCGCTGAGTATTTGAACGACGCTAGCGGTGCAGGACTCGGTTGGCGGCATGCTTGCGACGTTTGGGTGTGAAGACGGTGGGGCGGGCGACTTTGATCGGCTGGTCCTAATTGGTGCCCGGGGGTGATCGCTTGCCGGTGATCCAGTTGCACAGGTAGCCGATGCCCACATTGGAATCAGTGCTCCGTTCGCGGTGGTACACCGCGATTATTCGTCGACTTCTCCGGCGTCAGTCCGCGATGGCGGATCGCTTGGATTACCTGTTTGATAACACCCTCACTTATTCCCAAAGATCTCAGCACCACAACCACCGCGGTGTCGAGCGGCAATCCCGGATTGGTGCCCGTAGTCCGTTTTCGTGTCAATTGCAGTTGTGGTTGACCTTCCGGTTTTGCCAATCGATCACGTATCGGTTCGCGGTTTGACCGACATGGAAATGCCGGTCTTTTTGAACCATTTGAAATTGATCTGCGATGTTCTGAGAAAGACTTGCGGTCAGCTTGTTGGAGTGTTCTGCTCAGGCGAACTGCAATTTGTTCAATTGCGCTGCCGCCTTCGTGTCTTTGGTGAGGTCCCTAAAATGCGATGTTCTGTCTTCTTGTTCGGTTTGTTGCTTCTCGTCACGGCGGGCTGTGCTGAGATTCGCAATCCGTTGACGCTGAAGCCGGGGGTTGCTTTTGATCTTCACGCGGTTGCGGAAGAACCGGGGGACAACACCAAGGCAATTGCGGATTCGAGTGGCACGCCGCTTCAGTTGATTGTTCCGCCGATCATCACGGCGTCCAATGTGCGTGAGGTGACCGTCAGTACTGACCGGAATGGCACCGTCGCGCTCAACGTGAGCGTGGATGCTGCGGGGGCAGCGATGCTTCGGGCCGCCACAACCAATCCGGGTAGCCAAGTCGCTCTGGTGGTGGATGGGGAGATTGTTTCCGCGCCGGTGATTCATTCTCAGATCAGTGATGAGTTCCAGATCGCCGGACCCTATTCCGAGTCCGACTGGGAGAAGTTGATCGAATAGCCAAACCGAATGGCGTTACAATCGGTGGTTCGCTGCTCGTGTTCGTATGGTGACCGGGAACGACGAACCATGTACTCGTGGACGATCCTCGTAGACGGAAGATGATTGTGATGGTTTCACCAAAGTCGTGTTTGGCAATTGCCTTGTTGGCCGTCGCAGTGCTGCTCGTTTCAACGAGGACTTCGGCGCAGAATTCCGCCGAGGATTCGGGGGCTCGCGTTCGAGAACTCTTGGTTGAGAAGCGGGACGTGCTTGCAAAGTATGTTGACCACACCGAATCGCAGTTTGCGACGGGGGAGCTTTCGTCGGTGGATGTGCTCGATGCAAAGCTAGCCTTGTTGGATGCCGAATTGGAACTCGCAGGTGCATCCGAAGACCGCGTCAAAATTTTGCGTCGGCAATTTGAACTCCAGAAAACGAAGGAGTCGCAAGTTGCCGAGTTGTACGCACATGGCAACGTCACTTTCAAAGAGAACATGAATGCGGTCGTCGAGAGGATTGATGCTGAAATCGCTTTGTCGCGAGCGATGGGCGGCGAGTGAAGACGAGTGGTCTCGCGGTTTGGGTTTTCTCGTCGCGTTTGGCGAACCGCTTTTTCAATTCGAATTGTGCCGGCCAATATCTTGGCAGTGGCTGACGTGATGTGAGAATGCAGGTGAGAACCCAGCGACTGGGCGATGTGATTTTCGGCGTGGCATCGAATATCATTTGGTGAGAGACGGCTTGGTTTGGACGTCTCTTCACTCCCCACAATGTGAACGCAGCATGTTTTGTCCTTCTCCGTCGGTAACTGGCCGTTTGTCGTTTGTGCGGTCGTCGTTTTCGTCAGCACTGGCCGCGTTGGTGTTGGGTTTGTTTTGGTCGCCGAGCGTTTTGCACGCCGTTGATGGCCAGCGTGTCTTGGTGGGCAAAGGGGCAGCGTCCGAGGTGCAAGTCACGACGGACAGTGCGAATTTGGAATCCTTGGATCAGGGAGCTTGGACGCTGAGCGTTGCTGCCAGCGGCGGTTATCCCAACGCGCAGTTTCGGCTGAGCCAGGGACCCATCTCGTTGGACGGTTTCGACGCGATGGAAGCTGAGGTGTTCAATCCAGGTGATCACCCCGTCAAAGTCGTGTTGACGGTCCGCAATCCAAACTCGCGCGGCCGAGACGGAAGCAGTGCCGCGGCGGCAACGGTTCCGGCGAAGTCGTCCGGCGTTGTTCGCACGGCGTTTGGTTCTTGGCACGGTCAAACCGACATCCCGTTTGATCAATCTCGAATCGAGTCGCTGTCGGTGGTGATCGAGAAGCCGAAGCAGGCGACCAGCATTGTGTTGAGCCGGATCCGCGCGGTCAATGAATCGGCGTTGTTGGAGCAGTTGAACAAGTCCGATTTCTTTCAGCAGCAAGAGCCGTTCTTTGGTCGCGGCGTCAACATCGGCAACACGTTGGAGGCTCCCAACGAAGGCGAATGGGGGCCAAGGTTGGAAGCCAAGCATTTGGATCTGATTCAAAAAGCGGGATTTGATTCGATTCGTGTGCCCGTCCGTTGGTCGACTCACGCGAAGACCCGACGACCTTACACCATCGATCCGGAGTTCATGCGGCGCGTGCGTTGGGTGGTGGACGAAGGACTCAAACGCGAGTTGAAAGTGATGATCAACATTCATCACTACGAGGCGTTGTATCAGTCACCCGAGCAGCAGGAGGAACGCTTTCTCGCGTTGTGGAAGCAGATTGCGGACGAGTTCGCCGGCATGCCTGATGAATTGGTTTTCGAGGTGCTGAACGAGCCACACGACAACTTGGACGCTGGTAAGTGGAATGATCTGCTGGCGAAAACGCTGCCGGTGATTCGCGAAAAGCATCCTGATCGGACGATCGTGGTCGGGCCGGCGAACTTCAACAACATCGCCGCGCTGCAGTTCTTGAAATTGCCGAGTGATTTGACGGCGGAAGATCGCAAGAAACTGGTGGCTACGTTTCACTACTACTCGCCCTTCCAGTTCACTCACCAAGGTGCCAATTGGTTGGGGGCTGAGTCAAAGGCTTGGCTGGGGACCACGTGGAGCGGAACCGAAGAACAGAAGAAAGCGGTGCGGAACGATTTGGATCGGGCGCTTCGATGGAGCGTTGAAAATGAAATCCCGATTTACCTGGGCGAGTTTGGTGCCTATCAAACGGCCGATTCAGAGTCGCGAGCGACGTGGACACGTTTTGTGGCTGAGGAAGCGATTCAGCGCCGAATGGGCATTGCTTATTGGGAGTTTTACTCTGGGTTTGGGATGTACGATCCAGTCCAAAACGAGTGGCGGGCGGACTTGCGAGATGCGGTGCTGGGAAAGTGAAGTGCGGGAATGCGTCAAGCGATCACGGGTTTCCATTTGGATGAGGAAGGGCACTTTGTCGCGCAGCTAGCCTGCGGGCATCATCAGCATGTTCGGCATGACCCGCCGTGGATGAATCGATCGTGGGTCACCACGGACTCGGGGAGGCGATCGATGCTGGGGCACCCGCTGGAATGCGTGAAGTGCGAGGAAAACTCACCCTGCGATCCCGCGCGGTTGAGCCTCACAGAAACGCAAGAACAACTCGGTCGCGAAACGGATTGAGCTCGATCCCCGTTCGCAGCGTCTCCGTGGGCGAAGGCTCGAAATTCGCTGAATCGGCGTCAATTGCGTTTGGGCGTGACTGGTTTGCGGTTGTTCCGCGGCGGTGAAATTTGGTATCGGCGATGGCTCTCGACCGAGGTGCATAGTGGCTGAACCAGACGAACCCAAGAACGACGCGAAACCGGGCGGACGGTCCAAGGCGACCGTGGCTTCCCTGGGGTTCGTGACGATGTTCACGATGGTGGGATTTGCCTACATGTTTTCCATCGTCGCGGGTGGGCGTGAGATCGACGCTCGCCAGACGATGAATTTGGCCTCGGCTCAATATGTGGCGGGCAACATCGTGGTGGCTGGTGATTTGGCCGCGAAAGCGACGTTGGACGAAGAAAACGAAGAGGAAATGGAGCTGTACCCGATGCAGCAATTCCTCATCGGAGCGGGATCATTCGCGAGGGCTCACCAGGCCATCTCACCACGCGACCGCCATGAGCAGATGGAAACGGCATTGCCGTACCTGGAGCGTTCCAACGACTTAGGTTTTCCCGACGGTCGCGATGCGGAGGGCCACCGGATGTTGGGCGAGGCCTTGCATAGCATCGGTCGGCACGAACGAGCCGTGAAGCATTTGAGACGCGCGGTCGAGATCGATTTGACGCTTCGGTCCAAGCTGCTGCCCTTGTTGGCTCGATCGTTGGCGTCTTCCATTTCGGCCAAGCCCGATGAGGCGTTGCGAACGATCGTCGAACATTTGAACGAAGCGAGCTTGGACAATCGCGGTCGCAGTGAAGCGGAGATCTTGCGAATTGAATTGTTGAATCAATTGAAGCGATACGACGATGCGTTGCCGGTGATTGCTCGCGTGGAAGATGAAATCAGCGACGAGCTTCAGTTGCAAATGCCATGGGCGATGCAGTTGCAAGACCAGCTCAGTTTGCAACGCGGCGTGGCACATGTCGGACGGATCATCGAAAGTTTGCCTCGGGAAATTACGGCGCAGGTCATCGC
Source organism: Rhodopirellula halodulae (assembly GCF_020966775.1). Lineage (NCBI taxonomy): Bacteria > Pseudomonadati > Planctomycetota > Planctomycetia > Pirellulales > Pirellulaceae > Rhodopirellula > Rhodopirellula halodulae. The sequence continues at coordinate 15,962 of NZ_JAJKFV010000030.1, forward strand.
GGGCATTCCCGTGGTCAGTGGGCGCAAGCTACCGCAGGATCAACAAAACGAGCTGCTTGAAACGATTCGCGTGTTGGACCAATTGCAACGAGAGGCCGAACCGAAAGTCGCCGGCAGCGCACGTTTGTTGGTCGCTCAGTCGTATCTGCTGCTGGATGATCCCGATTTGGCGTTGGCTCGTCTGACGCAGGCTCGTCAACAACGGCCGTTTGATTCCCGCGGATTGGAAGGCGGTGTGTCGGAAATTGAACTGCTGGCCAGCCGTGCGATGGGAGACGATGTCGTTCAGACGGCCAGCTATCTGGTGCGAGAAATTGGGCAAAGCCAATACTTGGATTTCCCCGAGACGACTCGGTTGGAGGTCAAGCAGCGAATCATCGACGCCATTGCCGAGCTGCGTGGTGCGGGTGAGTTTGAGCCGGCGGTGAAGACCGCGACCGTGACATCTCCGGTGCTCGGCGTGGCGAGTTCGCACAGTCAGGCTGGGATTGCTTACCGCGATTGGGGCGAGGCGACGCTGGAAGCTGGTAAGGGACCGGGCGGCGAGCTTTCGCGAGAGGCATCGGTGGCGGCTCGGGAGCGATTCCGCGGGGCCGGGGACGCTTTTTCGGACGCGGCCAAAGAACAATTTGACACGGACGAATACGTGCCAACTTTGTGGTTGGCGATTGAGTCCTATCAAAAGGGCCGACATTTTTCGCGAAGTGCGGCGTTGCTCGAAGATTATTTGCGTTACGAAGACCGCGGCCGAATTCCGCGAGCGTTGGTGGCTCACGGACGAGCGTTGTTGGCCGACGGGAATGCAAAAGCCGCGATCGATTCGTTGCAAACTTGCATCATCGAATACGACCGTGACCCGATGCGATATGACGCGCGATTGTTGGCGGCTCAGGCGGCGGCTGATTTGGGCGATCGCGAAAGTGCTCGGGAGTGGTTGGAAGCGAATTTGACGGACGGTCAGTTGACGCCGCAAAGTCCGGCGTGGCGAGATTCGTTGCTGACGCTCGGTGAGATGTTGTTCGCCGAGAGTTTGTCGGACACATTGAAGGCGCGTGAACTGGAGTGGAGCGAACGTGTGGAGGCGCTTCGTGCGACACGCCCAACCTTGCAGGCTGCCATGCGTCGATTGGATGAAGCCGTCAAGCGTTACTGGCCTCTGCCTCGCACCCAGATGGCAGCGTACTCGCTGGCCCGCGGTCATTTGTTATCGGCTGAGTTGCCGGAGGTGGAGCTGGAATCGGACGGGTTGCAGGACACGGCTCGTCGAGGTCTGGGGCAAAAAGCGAACTTGGAACGGAAGGCGGCGTTGGATCAATTCGCGATGCTGGCGAATTTTTTGCAAAACGAACAACGCGACAACGACTTGAGCGACAAGCAGCGTGCTCTGCTTCGGAATTCATTGATCGGTCAGGCCGACACGCTGCGGGACATGGATCGTTATGCCGAAGCGGCCGAGGCGTATCGCGACATGTCGCTGCGTTACATGAATGAACCCGCATCGTTGGAAGCGTTTCTGGGGCAATCGCAAATGATGCGAAAGATTGGACGCGAACGCGAAGCGGATTTGTTGATTCGGCAAGCCAACCTGGTGCTCAGCCGAATTGGTGCCCAGTGGGACGATGAATTCGACAAGGTGACACGTTACGATCGAGCCGGTTGGGAGCGATACTTGGCTTGGATGGTGGAGCGTTTGGACCAAGGGGCTAAACTGACCAGCCAGGCTACGCCGTGATTAAGCCGTGATCGGGCGGTGATCACGCGGTCATTGCGTGGCGTCATCGGGTGCGTTCATCCGAGCCCACGAACATCCTGTAGGAGTTGGAGCGAATCATGGAAGCGGCGATCGATCGACGGTTTGAGTTGTTGCAGTTGTTGTTGGAGTTGACCCAGCGACAGGAGGCTGCCATCTCGCAAGGGCACATGAACGAACTGATGAGTGTGCTGGGGCAGAAGCAAGTCGCGGTGGAGCAGTTGGTTCAGTCGGCAAACGAACTGAAGCGTCAGCGTGCGGAAGCTGGCGAAGGTTACACCGTCAGCGATGAGTATCGCCAACGCAGCGAGCAATGCGATGAAATGCATCGCGAATTGATGGAGCTGGAACAGGCCAGCGAAAAGATGCTCACCGAAACGCGGGAAGAGGTCGCCGAGCAATTGCAGCAAAGTGACGGCTCGCGACGAGCTGCACAGGGATACGGGCAAGTAGGAAGGACGCCGTCCGCTGGCGGAAGCACGTTGGATTTGTCGCAGTGAGGATCGCGGCAGCGAAAGTTCTCGCCGCGCATAAAAAAACCGCCATCTGGGATAGATGGCGGTGCCAATGATCTTCAAATCGACGATGCGTCAATTCAGGCGGGGGTCACGTTTTCAGCACAAGGGCCTTTGGGGCCGCGGCCTTCGGTGTAAGTGACTTTTTGACCTTCTTGCAACTCGTCGTAGCTGACGCCTTCAACGTTCGAGCAGTGGAAGAACAAGTCTTTTGGCCCCCCAGTGTCGATAAAACCGAAACCTTTGTCGGTGAGCCGCTTGATTGTACCTTCTGCCATTCTTCTTCTTCCGTTCGTGTAACTTCGTGGTGTTTCTCACGCCGAGTGCGTGAGCTATCCCACCACGAGGGGGACTATAACAGAATCAGGTGGGTCCATGGGAAGATACCCTGTTCAAAATTCGCGGATTCCCGGAAATCGCAAAGTTTGATTGCAAAACCAAGCGAATTCAGGTGGGAATCGATGCCTATCGGACGTGAATTTTTTGTGACTGGATCGTGATCGTGTTCACGTCCGCGTCGTAGGTTGCTTTTCCGGAGACCGTGACCACGTCTCCTTTGGCAAGTCCCGCCAATTGGTCCGCTCGCGTTTCGCGAACGGAGCCGGCATTGTCGATGATTTGAACCACCGCTTTTGGTGCGTTGGCCGCGCGACGTTTGCAGAAGGGGCAGTTGTCCGCGTGCTCCGGATCACCGCCCGTGTGGGCTTCGTCGGGCAATTCACTGAGCATGAACGTAGCGGAGCCAGGTTCGAACGCTTCGAATTCGCCCGCGTCAACTTTGCCCACCAGCGTCAATTCTTCGGGTGGGGTGGATTCCTCGGCGTCGTAGAGTTCTTTGACCTCTGTTAACGAAAGAGCTGTCTCCGGAGCGGATTCAAGCAAAACCGTCGGGTCCGAGGCCGCGTTGACGTCGGCGGTTTCCGTGTCCGTGTTGCATCCGTTCGTGATCGCGACGCTGAACAGCATCAAGAAGGCTGGGAAGCGGAATTTCATTGGATGTCTCCGAGGATTTGAATGGCGTCATCGATGTCGCCGCTGACGTCGCTGTAGTCCGCACCTTCATCTCCGTGCAGTTTTGCATCGACCGTTCCGAAGGCTTCGAACAGTGTGTCGATGGCGGCGAGAGCTTGTTTTTTCTGTTCTTCGGCCATGTCGCTCTTCTTCACGCACGATTCGGTTTGCTCCAAGAGATTGCCGATGTCGTGAAGCTCGCCGTGAATCGAGTCGACGTCGTCGTCGCCAAACCCCTTCGCGATGGAGGTTTTCATCTGCGTCAGGCGATCGACCGCTTCGGCAAACGTTTCGGGAGCCGGTTCCGAATCCAAATGCACGAGCGCGTCAGCGTCCAATCCAGCAGCGGCGGCATCGATCGTTTCGTGGTCATGCCCGTGGTGATCGTGCCCATCATGATCGTGTCCGTCGTGCGAATGATCGTGGCCGTCATGATTATGACCGTCGTGGTCATGGCCATCATGATCGTGGTCATGCTCGCCGTGTGAATCGGCGGTCGTTTCCGGCGGAGCGGAAGGCTGGCACCCCGCGAAAGCGAAAAGTGACAAGGCCAGGGTGAAGTGCAGGAACGATTGGGTCATCTTGGCAACTTTCCATCGGGGCAGAGGGGCGGTGTTCGCGGGAGTGATGCTTGGAAGTCGAGGGGCAATCAAGTGATTGCGACTTTCGTTTCGGCATCCACGATTCCGCGTGAAGTGTGTTTGCTACGCACTATTTTAGCGTGCAGTTCGTCGCGAATCCTAGCTGATGAATATTTTGCCAATGCAAAACGATTGCAGGAAGGGTGTCAGCGGAAATCAAATTCCCCGTAGGTCAGGCCATGCCTGACGCTGCTCCAGGTGCCTTACCTCACGCTCTGATGAAAGCGAATCGATTTCGAAAGCTTCTCAGGACCTGTCTTCTCTATTCTGCCCTGCCTTCCTGTTCTCGCTCAGGCGGTTTCTGGCCCGTGCTCGCCATCCCCCTAAGCCAGCGAAGTCTGCCACATCCCCGAGTCATCGACCTATCCGCGACGCAAGTCCGCCGTCCCGCGTTCACAGTCGCTCGACTTTTCTGTCTTACGCAAAGCGGGCTCGATCCAGGTCACTCTGATTCCCTATACTTCCCGGCTATTCCAGTTCGCGAGGACGCCTCGCCTTCGCTTCATTCAAATTGCACGCACGCAGATGAGCATGACCGCCGCTGATCCGACCTCTTCGGTCGCTCCCAATTCATCGAACTCGCCCGCCATCCGTGTTTACAACACGTTGAGCAAGACCAAAGAGCCGTTTTTGCCTTTGCGTGCACCTCGCGTGGGGATGTATTTGTGCGGGCCAACGGTTTATGCCGAATCGCACATCGGTCACATGGTCGGGCCGGTCATTTTCGACACCATCAAACGTTACCTGACCTACAGCGGTTTTGAGGTGACTTGGGTGGTCAACATCACCGACGTCGATGACAAGCTGATCAACAAATCTGTCGAACGCGGGATTCCGATGAGCCAAATCGCGGTGGAGATGACCGCCGATTATTTGGCCAACCTGCGTGAGCTCGGCGTGAACCAAATCGATCACCTGCCGCGTGCGACCGACCACATGCCGCAGATCATCGCCTTCATTGGTTCGTTGGAGTCCAAAGGCTTCGCTTATGCGATCGATGGCGACGTTTTCTTCGACGTGACCAAGGATCCGGGATACGGGCAGTTGTCGAATCGTTCGGTGGAAGACCAGCAGGGCGAAGGCGGCGGTGCGGCGGCCAAGAAGCGAAACCCTGGCGACTTCGCGTTGTGGAAGTCGGCGCGTCCGGGCGAACCGTCATGGCAAAGTCCTTGGGGAGATGGTCGTCCCGGTTGGCACATCGAATGTTCCGCGATGAGTCATGAAATTCTGGGTGAGACCTTTGACATCCACGGTGGTGGATTGGACTTGATGTTCCCACACCACGAAAACGAACGCGCACAAAGTACGTGCTGCCACGGGGCTCCGATGGTGAAGTACTGGATGCACAACGGTTTGATGCGTGCCGGTGAAAAGGGCAAGGTCGGAGGCAAGAGCGACCGCGAAGAGTCGGCGAAGGAAGCCAGCGTTGAAGAGCAGGCGTCCGGCAAGATCAGCCGCAGCAAGGGTGCCGGTGGATTGGCGGATTTGATTCGTTCGCAGACTGGCGAACGAATTCGATTCTTCCTGTTGCGAACGCATTACCGCAGCACGATCATCTACAACGAAGAAACCCTGGCCGAGGCCGGGACGTCGCTCGAAGCTTTCTACCGTTTCTTTGCTCGATTCGAAGAGATTACCGGCGGATCGTTTTATGACTTGGACGCGCCGACCAAACGCAGTGACGGCGACTTTGATCCAGGCAGCGATGCGTTGCTGAACGAGATTCACGCCATCCGCGAAAAGTTCTTGGCGGCGATGGATGACGATTTCAACAGTGGTTCGGCGATCAGCGTGCTGTTTGATGCGTTGCGAGCGTTGAACCGTCACATGGACGCCAGCAAATTGGGGCCGGGTGCGGACGCTGCTTCCGCCGAAGTGAAGTCTTTGGTCCAAGCCGCTACCGTGATCGCTGAGTTGTCTCGCGTGTTGGGTTTGTTTGCGAAGCCGCCCGCCACGTCCGGCGGCGATGAAGCGGATGCTGAATTGCTCGATTCAGTCGTGCATTTGTTGATTGATCTGCGAAAGGAGGCCCGCGAGCGGAAGGATTACGCGACTGGCGATGCCATCCGGGATCGTTTGGCTGATTTGGGCGTCGCGTTGCTCGACAAGAAAGAGGGTACCTCTTGGGAACGCAAGTCGTAACGCAGCGTCCTGCTGCGGCGAAATGTATTCTCGGGATCGACCCGGGGATCAACACCACGGGTTACGCGGTCATCTCGAGAGAAGGCCCGCGGTTGCTGTTGCGTGAGGCGGGGGTGATCCGTTCGCGCGGTCGCGATGAACTGCCCGTGCGTTTGCGGGAAATCCATGATGGGCTGTCGGAGGTTTTCAGCAGTCATCCGATTGAGCTGATGGCGCTCGAGCAATTGTTCTCGCACTACGAACGGCCACGGACGGCGATTCTGATGGGGCATGCTCGCGGTGTGATTTGTTTGGCCGCCGCCACCGCCGGCGTTCGCGTCGAGCACTACGAACCGACTCGGGTGAAGAAGGTGATGACCGGAAACGGCCGGGCACCAAAGAGCCAGATTCAGCTCGCGGTGAAGATGCAGTTGAATCTTCAGTCGGTTCCCGAGCCCGCCGACGTCGCCGATGCGATGGCCATTTCTTTGTGCGGCCACTATCTGAGCGACAATCCGATTGACCAGGCGTTGGCCTGAGCCCGGGACGCTCGAAACCAGAATCAATTCGATCGGCAGCGTCTGGCGATCGGGCTGATGTTCGGGAGATGCGAGGGCTTGCCAGGGAAATGCTAGAGTTAGCCAGCGAGAAGCTAGAGTTGACCGGCGACAAGCTAGAGTTGACTCCTGGAGCAACGTTTTCCCTCGACTGGTGAGTGGTTTTCTTTTGGCTGGATCAGCAAGCCGTCCGTTGGTGGCACAGGGTGTCGTCGTTTCAAGGTCAAGCGGCGTTCGGCGGGATGCTGTCTTTCTGGGCATGGTCGGTTGGGTTCGGAAAGGCGTGGGGTTCCGCGGGCCAATGCAATTAGGCTGGCTGCGGTACGCGTTGTTGCTGTTTGGCGTCCTCTGCCAGTGTGTCACGATCTCGATCACGTGGCCTTTGTGGCAGGTTCGTGACATGCCGCCGCATCTGCCGACGTTGGATGTCCCTCAGTTGCCGTTTGGTTGGGCGTTGATCGCGACGTTGGTGCTGACGGTTTGGCGGCCTCGCGTTGGCGTTGCCGTTCACTTTGGCGTCTTGGTGGTGGCGGCTGTGATCGACCAGTTTCGGTTGCAGCCGCAGTTCTTTTCGATCGCGGTGTTGATGGCTGCTTGCGTGTGGGATGCTGGGCACCGGATCGCGCGCTGGTCGCTGGTGTCAACTTGGGTTTGGGCTGGGCTGCACAAATTGCTGTCACCGGATTGGTTCGGGTATGCGTCGCATTGGTTGGTCGCCCGCAGCGGTTTTGATGCGGATGAAAACTACTGGTGGGTCGCGTTGGTCGTGGCCATCGTTGAGTTGACCGTGGGTGTGATTGCGATTGGTTGGCCGCGTTTGGTTGCACCGGCATGTTGCTTCATGCACCTGGGCATCGCGTTCACCATTTCTCCCTTGTTGGTGGACTGGAACGAAAGTGTGCTCCCATGGAATCTGAGCGTCGCCGTGATTGGGACTTGGGTCATGTGGACGACGAAGTCATGGCGGCCGGAGTTTGGTTGGGAGTGGCTCGTTTTTTCATTCGCGTGTTTTGCTCCGGCCGGGTTCTTTGTCGGTTGGCTAGATCATGGGTTTTCGGGCGTGCTCTATTCCGGCTCGATTCCGCAGGGCTTGGTCACGACACGAAGTGGCGTGTTGCAGGTCGATGGGTGGGGAGATTTGCGCGTGCCGTTTCCCAAAGAGCGACGAACCATTCGGATCTACTTCGAGCAAGTCGGCCAGCCCGGCGACAAGCTGCATTTGTCGGATCCTCGCCCGTTGTTGGACGATGCGTTTTACGTTTTGGGTGGCAACGGGAAGGCTCGTCCCATCTCGCGAGATGAGTTTTTCGCCGGGGTGCCCGTGGTCAACGATGGGCTGGCTGGCTTTGATGGGGCCGCCGAAATGGCGGGAGTCGCGGTGGATAGTCGGCGGGCTTTGTTTGAGCTGCGCCGGGCCGGCGTCAAGCTTCTACGAGCCGCGGAAGTGCAGCCCATTTTTGCCGTGGAGTTTTCACCGGACAACTTCGAGCCGGGCTTGCTGGAGCACTTGGTGAGGCTGCCGAATGTGATGCAGGTGCAGCTCGCGGGGACCGCCGTTCGCGACGAGGATCTGGTCAGGCTTGCAGAGCTGAGGTTGTTGACCGGCGTCGGGTTGAGTCACACGGCGGTGACGGATTCGGGGATCGAGAACTTGAGCGGGCTGCCGTACTTGCAGGTGATTGAGTGCGAGGGCACGGAGATCACGGAGGCGGCGATTGCCGCTGTGATTAATCCAGTGCCATCGTTTGCTGAGGAAATGGATTGATTGATCGAGCGGAAAAGATTCGAGCGAACACAAAAGGCGTCAAGCTTCTACGAGCCGCGGAAGTGCAGCCCATTTTTGCCGTGGAGTTTTCACCGGACAACTTCGAGCCGGGCTTGCTGGAGCACTTGGTGAGGCTGCCGAATGTGATGCAGGTGCAGCTCGCGGGGACTGCCGTTCGCGACGAGGATCTGGTCAGGCTTGCTGAGCTGAGGTTGTTGACCGGCGTCGGGTTGAGTCGCACGGCCGTGACGGATTCGGGGATCGAGAACTTGAGCGGGCTGCCGTACTTGCAGGTGATTGAGTGCGAGGGCACGGAGATCACGGAGGCGGCGATTGCCGCTGTGATAAATCCAGTGCCATCGTTTGTTGAGGAAGTGGATTGATTGATCGTGCGAAGAAGTTTGGGTGAACACAAAAAACGCCCGCGTTAACTGGCGGGCGTGTGTTGTGGTCGGTTGATGGCTTCGCCAGCGTCTGCTCGTGACGCTGGCGTTTGATCAACGCATCATGGAGCTGCTGGGGTAGCCGGAGCTGGAGCCCGTGCTTCCAGGAGAGTAACCGGTTGGTTTGACCGTTCCGGTGTTGGTGGCTCCGCTGGCGGTTTGATAGCTCGCGGCACCGCCGATGGTGCTGGCTGCCTTTGCGGCCGCGTCGGCAGTGGTTTGTGTCGCTTTGGAGGCGGCCGATGCCACCGCGTCTTTTGCGGAGCTGATGGAGCCGGCGATGCCTTCGGGAAGACCAATCGCTGAGCTGGCCGTGTTGTCGCTCGGTTTGTCCGTCACGCTGTTGCTGGCGGTCGTGTTGCCGCTGGGTGCCGCGAAGTCGCCGGGCAAAGTGAATGCCGAGCCGGTGCTCTTGTTGGCAGGAGCACTGGCGACCGAGCCGATGTCGGAATCGGGCAAGGTGAAGCCGTTGGTGCTGGGTTGGCTGCTGCTCTTTCCAGCCAAGGCTTCTGGTCCAGCAGGGGCTGAAGTCGATGGCACGCTGATCGGTGGCATCGCGGTTGGGCGAGGCGTTGGTTGAGTGTTCGCGGCTGGTTGAGCGGGGACTCCGTAGCCATTAGCCGACGCAGCGGCGTAGCTCACTGGCGTGGATGGAGTGCCGCTGCCAGGCAATGCGTACGAAGCCGGTGGCAGCGAAGAGTTGCTGCTGGCCGTCGTGTTGTTTTGGGCTGCCAAAGACGCGTAGGGGTTGGACGCCGGAGCGGTCGGAGTGCTGGGGACGCCGGGCGTGCTGTTGACGGTCGGCAGTCCAGGGTTGCTGGTTCCCGCGTACATGTTGGCTGGCGAGGTGCCGGGCGTCGATGGCTTGGCTGGGGCGGTGCCGCCGGCAACGGAAGCGATCGCATTTGGCGTCGCGTTGGCCGAAGGTGGTTTGGGGTAGGTTGCGGTGGGGCCGGTGCCAGCCAGCATTTCGGCCGAGGGTTCGCCTCGCATGCTGAACAGGTTCAGGCTGGGGCGTCCGCTGCGGCAACCGGTCGAAGCGATGCTGGCGGTCACACAGAATCCGATCGCGGCGTGGGCGACCAGGGTTCGCGCGGCGTTTCGGGTTCGTGCTGATCGTTTGGTCATCGTCGCGTCCTTCCGTCGGTGGCGGAATGGTGTTGTCGAAATGGTTCCAGTTCGTTGGATCGACTGATTCAAACGGTCAGTGAAGCCAAATCGGCAATTCCAATCCAATTGATACAGGTGTCCCTCGTGGGCGAAACGAAGGGCGAGCCTGTAACTAGGAATTTCGCGGGGGTGGTGTCAAGAGAATCCGTTGACCGCCAAGAGGTTGCGACAACCGGGAAAGTCACAAATACATGGCTTGAAAGCCGTCGCCTTCCTCGATTTGTTTCTGAATTTTTTCCAGCCGCTTCTCCGTTTGGGAGAGGTCGCCGGCTTGGATGTAGCGGTCAAATTCGACCGCCACCGCGTGCTTGACGGTTTCAGCCAGAAACTCAACGGAAGGCTCATTCAGCCAGTCGCAGGTTTCTTCGCCGAGCGTGATTTCGAGGTCCACGGCTTTGGTCTTCAGGTCTTTTTCGCCCGTCATCACGACGCCTTCGATGTGAAACTCGACGCGGCCGCGATCCGGGTTGTTGGTCAGATGAAAGATGCAACGGGCGCGGTGAAGGTAGTAGGTGTTGTGCGTTCCGTGCTTGGCCAGCGCGGCTTTGACCCGCAACACAAAGGCTTCGTATTTGGGTGACGCATCGATGGGAACGTCCAACCGAGTCACGGTGCGCAATGGCAAACAATCAAACTCAAACTCGACCCAACGTCCTAACATTCCACTCTCCGGGTGCACTGCGTGACAACTTTCACAAGCGAAATCGGTCGGCATGCGGTTCATGCTTGTGAAACGTCTTTGTGACTGATTTTACCGTGAATTGCGACCCCAACGGGAACTTGTTCGCGGAGGGACGCGTGTCAATTGACGGAGATGGAGCCAGTGGTAGTGATTTGCACGGTGGAATTTTCTTGACGGAGTCTTAGCGGCCGCCTCAAAGTGATTTCAGGTGAAGACCTACTCTGTGCCCATCAACTCATCTTCGAGAGGACTCGTCATGACCAAGACCATTGGAACTGCGACGCTACCGACCACTCACCCCGACGCGATGCCCCATGTGACCGCTCGCGAAATGATGGTTCGGAACTTGATCACGTTGCCGCCTGACATGGATGCGTTGGAAGCGCTCGACGTGCTGCTTCGGCAAAGGATTTCTGGTGCCCCGGTGGTGGACGAAGATGGGCACTTCATTGGTGTGTTCTCGGAGAAGTCATGCATGAAGTTTGTGGTGGGAATGGCGTACGAGAACCTGCCCAGCATCCCCGTGGGTGATTTGGTGGATCGCAATCCGCCAACGATCTCGGAGGAGACTGATTTGTTGACCATCGCGCAAACGTTTCTGGATGCGGCGTGTCGTCGATTGCCTGTGCTGGACGCCGAAGGTCGGCTTCGCGGACAAATTTCCCGGCGGGACGTGATGCGTGCGGTCCGCAGCCATCTGGATCGGCCGGTTCGTTCGCAATCATCGAAAGGTTTGTTTCTGAGTGCGATTCTGTCGTCCGAAGAACGCCGCGTTTAGAAGTTGAATGTGAGATGGCGTTTGAGTCCCCGGCTGGCGTTACGGGCAGGTATGGGCGTGACGGCAAGCGAATTGCCTATCACCGTTGAGCGGATCGGCGCGAGCCGACCGGTGTCACCCCAATCACGTCCGCGTCAAATGCCCGCAATCATTCAGCTCCACACCCATTCAGTCTCTGATCTCCCGCGAAAAGTCGGACCCGCACGGGTTGAGTTTGCGTTTTAGCTCGCTTGCTTTGGGGAATTGCTCAGGAAAGAGTGTTCGGTGATAATGCCGCTCGGCCGCGATGAGGGCGTTTTCTCTCATCTTGCGCGACTTTTTCTTGATTTCCGATTCTCGCCAAGCTGGAGCTCTCCATGCCACGTCCCGTCACGATTTTCACTGGTCAATGGGCGGATTTGCCAATCGAAGAGATGGCTGCCATGACCGCCGACTTCGGATATGACGGGATCGAACTGGCCTGCTGGGGCGATCACTTCGAAGTCGACAAAGCCTTGGCCGAAGACGACTACTGCGAGAAAAAACATGCGTTGCTCGCGAAGCACAATTTGCAGTGCCACGCGATCAGTGCTCACTTGGTCGGCCAAGCCGTCTTGGACAACATTGACGAACGACATAAAGCGATTTTACCGGAGTACGTTTGGGGCGACGGCAAACCCGAGGGCGTCAACGAACGGGCCATCGAAGAGCTGAAGAACACCGCTCGAGCCGCACAGAAGTTTGGCGTGGAAGTGGTCAACGGATTCACCGGCAGCAGCATTTGGCATTTGCTGTATTCGTTCCCACCGGTTCCGCCGTCGATGATCGACGCTGGTTTTGATCTGTTGGCTGAACGTTTCAATCCAATCTTGGATGTCTTCGGCGAATGCGGTGTGCGTTTCGCGTTGGAAGTGCACCCAACGGAAATCGCGTTCGATATCTACACCGCGCAGCGAGCGTTGGAAGCCTTGGACAACCGTCCTGAGTTCGGATTCAACTTCGACCCCAGCCACCTGATTTGGCAGGGCATCGATCCGGTCCAGTTCATTCGGATGTTCCCCGACCGCATCTATCACGTGCACATCAAAGACGCGATTGTGACCTTGGATGGTCGGACGGGCATCAACGCCAGCCACTTGAACTTTGGCGATTCGCGTCGTGGTTGGGATTTCCGCAGCCCAGGTCGCGGTGGTGTCAATTTCGAAGAAATCATTCGTGCGTTGAACGAAATTGAATACCAAGGTCCACTGTCGATCGAATGGGAAGACAGCGGCATGGAGCGTACGTTCGGGGCTCGAGAAGCTTGCGAATTCACCAAGAAGTTGGACTTCTCGCCGAGCAATCGTGCCTTTGACGCCGCCTTCGACGACGAAAACGATTGAGCTTGATGATTGACATCACTGTCAACGGGCGGCCGACTCAGATCGATCGCCCCATGCCGATCGATGAGTTGTTGCAAACCGTCGAAGTCCCCAAAAACTACCTCGCGGTCGAGGTCAACGAAGACGTCGTGCCGCGGGAGGAGTATCCCTCGGTTGTCGTAGGTGATGGCGATCGAGTGGAGGTGGTGACGCTGGTCGGCGGCGGCTGATCCAACGCGATCGTGTCCGCTGTTGCCCGCGGATCTCTTTTCTTTTCGGACCTACAGCGATCGAAGTTGGCAAGGTACGTTGGGTGGACATGATTCATGTCCATTCATCTCTCGAACGACTTCCATGAGCACCGACGCACTTTCGGATTCTCCGTTGAAAATCGGATCGCACACCCTTTCCAGCCGATTGTTGGTGGGGACCGGGCGATACGACACGATGGAACAGATGCGTGCGTCGCTGGAGATCTCCGGGGCGGAGTGCGTTACGGTCGCGGTTCGTCGCGAGCGTTTGTATGACCGCACCGGTCAGAACATTCTGGATTTCATCGATTCCGATCGCTACATCCTGCTGCCCAACACGGCGGGCTGCTACACCGCCGCCGATGCGGTCCGAGCCGCCAAACTGGGACGCGAAATTTTGCGGACGCTGGGCAATCCGGGTGCGGATTGGGTGAAGTTGGAGGTCCTTGGCGACAGCAAGACTCTGTTGCCCGATCCGGCCGAAACCGTGGCGGCGTGCGAGACGTTGGCGGCGGATGGTTTTTCGGTGCTTTGCTACACCAGCGATTGTCCCGTCACGGCTCAACGTTTGAAGAAAGTCGGCGCCGCGGCGGTGATGCCCGCGGGCAGTCCCATCGGCAGTGGCGCGGGAATCTTGAACCCGTCCAATCTGCAGATCATTTTGGAATACCTGAAGGAAGGCGACGAGGACTATCCCGTGATCATCGATGCGGGCGTGGGCACGGCCAGCGATGTTTCGGTGGCGATGGAATTGGGGGCGGATGGCGTGCTGCTGAACACCGCGATCGCTCACGCTCGCGAACCCGTTCGGATGGCCCACGCGATGCGGTTGGCGGTGGAGGCGGGACGTCACGCGTATTTGGCCGGACGGATCCCGCGTCGTCTCTATGGCACGGCGAGTAGCCCCAGCGAAGGTGTGATCAGCACGCGACCATATGGTTCGCAAGCCAAAGAAGTTGGGGCGTGACGATGAGTGTTGAAGATCGAATCACCGAGTTGGAAATTCAACTCGCTCATACGCAACGAACATGCGATCAACTGAATGAGATCGTCACGCAAATGTCAATCGATGCCCAACGTCGCGATCGAGAAATGAGTCGGATGGTTGGTCAATTGAAGGACCTGAAGAGCAAAGTGGATGAGCAGGGGCCAAGCTTGGAAGACGAGAAACCACCGCACTATTGATATCGAGGTGGGTGATTTCGAGGTTGGCGGTTCTGAGGTCGGAGGATCGCACGATGGAGATTTGTGCCGGTTACGCAGGTTTTTCCGTCAAGGCGAGACGGATCGTTTGACGATGCAAGATTCGACGGTCTCCCGAGTCTTGTTTTAACACCAGGTCCACGCATGTCGCCGCAACCCAAGCGTCCACCCGCCAACGAATTGACAGCCGAAGAATTGATTCTGCGCATGAGCGTGGAAGAGGTCCAGGAGCTATTGGACGACATGGGCTTTGACCCTCGACCTGAATTCGCACGCGGGATTCAGCAATTGGTTGCCTCGATGGGATCGCTCGACGCGGCCATTGTCGCACTGCAAGATGACATCGTGCAGCGCCGCGCCGCGTAACGCGGTGCCGGTCTCGCGGCGGTGATCAACGGGCTGGCGTTGAAGGCTCAACATTGCCATCAAGGCAGACGCGGTCATTTGGGAAAAGGCAGCGACCGGTTAAGCTGGTCGCTTGATTTCGGTTTTGCTCCCGTTACCAAGCCCTTTCATCGTCGACCAAAGCACCGATGCCTGCGAACGTATTGCCAAACGACCGTCGATTCCAACAGGGCGGTTGGTTGTTCCTTGGCACGTTGCTGGTGTTTTTTCTCAGCAGTTTGCTGCTGTACTTCATCTACGCCAGCGGCCGTCGCGGCGATGTACAATCGACGGTACCGCTTCCGAATAGCTTTTTGACCAGCACGATTTGTTTGCTGGTGATCAGCGGGTTGGTGCACTGGGCGACGCGGACGGTGCGGCGTTCCAAGCGTGTTTGGACGGCATCGCTTTTGGGAATCAGTGCAATCGCCGCGGTGGCGTTTATGGCCATCCAGTACACGGCGATGCTGGGAATGCTGGGCGGTCCTGCTATGCAGGCCGGCACCGGAAAGGGCGTGGCGGGAATGGTCGTGGTGCTTGCCTTTTTGCATGCACTGCATGTCGCTGGCGGAGTCATCGCATTGGCGATTGTTTCCGTGCGTTCGATGCTGGGGCGTTATGACCACGAGCGTCATTGGCCGGTCGATTTCGCTGCCCAGTATTGGCACTTTCTCGACCTGGTTTGGCTGTGCATGCTGGCTTCGTTTGTGGCCACCACCGGCGGGTTCCAGGGTCTGGCTCTCTGATCGCCTGAGCGGCGACTCGGTCAGTCGATCGGTACGCGAATGATCGATACGCGAACTCGATAAGCGTGGCTTAGTTTTCGTCGGCCGATTGCGGTGGAGGCTCGAAGGCGAATTCCTGCCACTTGACCGCTTTGTCCATCGGGACGATCTGCAAAATCAAAAAGCCGTTTTGATACAGCCGAACGGTTCCAGTTGATTGGCTGACCACGACCGAGACCGCTTTGGTTTTTCGCGTGATCGCGGCGGCGGCCCAGTGACGCGAACCGAGGCCCTTGGTCATCTTCAGGTCTTCGTGCGAGACCTCCAGCATTTGCCGGCTGCGTTCGATGATTCCCTCAGCGGTGACGACAAAGGCACCATCCAGTTGAGCGATCTCTTTCGCGTCTTCTTGGACTTTGGGGTCGAGAATGTTGCGGTGCTTTTTGTTGTAACCTCGGAAGGGATCCGCACCGCTGTCGTTGGCATGCTCCAACACTTTTCGGTGGTCGCCGACAACGAACATGGTGCCGACCGCTTTTCCCTCGCGGCCTTCGCGACCGATCTGAGAAGCCAAATCCACCACGGCTTTGATCGTCTTCAGTGGGACGCTGCTTTCCAACGTTTGCAGATCGCGAACGGTGAACCGCCGCATCCGCTCGTCCAATTGCAAGTGGCTGATCGAATCCAGTCGGCCTTGTTGGAAACCACTGTAGACCGCGACGACCTCGCCGTTGGTGCGAATCAATTCATCTGCGGCGGCTTCCAGCAGAGCTTCTTGCAAACGCTCCAGCAGGGGCGCCTTTTCTTTATTCAAAGCCAGCGGTTTCAAGCCGGCTTCCGCGGCACCATCCAAGTCCTCGATCGTGTCGACGGCGACGATGACCACGTTCTCGTTGGCGTCGGTTAGCTCGGAGATCCGTTTCCAATCGGTGCTGCCATCGAGCAACAACAACAGGGCGTCTGCGTTGCGGTCTTCACGGATCGCGACCGCCGCTGAGATCATCGCTGCGTTCTGTTTGGTCAATCGTTGAGTGGCCATCGAGAATCAAGCAGCTCCAAAATCCATGCGGTCGATCAAGAGAAGTTATTGGATTTCCACTGTAGTCCAACCTTGCCGCAATCCAAAGAGGACCGCAGCCGTTTCGTCACGATTCAGACCGTTTTTTACGGAAGAAACCCGGTTCGCCGCCGGTCGCGTTCAAGCAAACTCGACGGCGGATTGTTGCTGTCGCGTCTTTGATTCGGCCTCATCGGTTGACTGGTGTTCCAGCAAGTCGCATTGCTCCAGGATGATCGCCAAGTGCATGTCATGACGACGGCTGATCTTGAAGACGGTGACCGTCGACGTGTCCGACTCGGCGGCGTCTTCCGCGTGAATGGAATGCGTTAGCCAGCCCCGCACCAAGCGTGGCGACGAACCGCATCGCAGCATGTGTCCGTCTCGTCCGGACCCCCACGCCAACGGTGACCAGGACACGGCCGGCGTGAGCAGCCATCCGTCGTCGTGCCGGCGCAAACGCAGACAGCTCTTGGCGGGGAATGGTCCGACTTCGTCCTGTGCAAAGACCAGCAAACCACGCGGGTCGGGCGTTCCGTAGCCCGGCCAGACTCGAGCCAACACTGGATCGAGCAACATCGTCCGGTAAAACTTGATTCGCCGAGCGACCCAGCGGAAGATCAATGCTGCAACGAACAGGATCATCAAGTTCAGCACGGTCGCCAAAGTTGGGCTGAATGCATACACCGCCATTAACGCCGCGCACAATGATTTGTTGCAGACCTCGAAGATGGCGTCGACGGTTGGAAATGGTGTCAGCCACACCAGGAACTCGAAGAAGAATTTGACGCTGTTGATCACCACCATGTTCACCACCATCGCGATCAACAGCAGTGTGTTGGCGGTGAAGCTGAACACACCCGCGGTCATCACCGGCATGGCGTCTTGGGCGATTTGAGTCTCGGCCGTGCCAACGGATTCCGCCGTCATGGACGCTGTGATTTTGATGACCAGCAGGATGACGATGACCGAGTAGGCCTCCAGTTGATCCATCGCTTGGGCGAACGGTTTGCTGACTTTTGACAGTCGTGGGACACTGGTCAAAATCGCCAGCGCGGTGAAGACGACAAACATCGGCACGCTGCGAAGCGGCCCGGCAGCACCCAGCAATGCATTGTCGGTGATCCAGTCCGGTCCCCAGAGCGACAATCCTGACAAACAAGCCACGCCGAAAAACGGCGACAGTGCCAAGGGAGCCAAGGGCCCTAACCAGTCCGCCAGATTCAGTTGGTCTGCCCAAGCGGTCGCCGCCGCGATATTCCGCGTGTCAAACTCACCTTCGAGAGCTTTGGGGATGTCTTCGGGTTGAACCGCGGATGGTGGTCGGGATTGCGAAGTGTTTGGTTCACCGTCGGATTGGCCGATTGCGGGCAGCATGAACGCGAATACCAATGCGATGGACAAGGCGGCTCGTGGAGTTCGGTTCATGTTTGTCTCGCAGTCTTCTGGATCAATCGTTTATGCGGGCAGCACGCCTGGGGGCCGATGGCACTTTTCAATGCAACCGTCGGCTGGTAGCGTTCAGCCCCATGAGCAGCAACGCAATGACATCTCAGCACCTCTATTTGACCGGCTACCGAGGGTGCGGCAAAAGTACGCTTGCGAAACTTTTAGCGCAGTCGATTGGGATCCCATCGGTGGATCTGGATGACGTCATCGAATCGACCGCGGGAAAGAGCATCAAACAGATTTTCGCGGAGGAAACCGAAGTCGGGTTTCGCGACCGTGAGGAACTTGCCTTGGTTGAGGTGTCTCAGCGAACTCCGCATGTGGTTGCACTGGGTGGGGGGTCCATCCTTCGTCCATCGAATCGAGAGAAGATCGCGGCGACGGGCTGGTGCGTTTGGCTTGATGCGAAGCCGGAAACGTTGGTGCGAAGATTGGCGGGTGATAGCACCACCTCCGATCGTCGACCGGCTTTGACGGATCAATCTGTGTTGGACGAAGTCAGCCAAGTGATGGCGCAGCGAGAGTCGTTGTATCGCGACGCATCGGATCTGCGGATCGACACGACCGATCGAACGATGCAGTCCATCGCGGACGAAGTCTTGGCGGCATGGGGACAGCGGTAGGTTCGCCGGGCCTCGCGTTGGTTCATCCTGGCTCAGGATGCATGCCAGGGAAAAACGCATGCCAGGGAAAATCGCGAGGAATCGTTGCGTGGCACCGGTCGGCTTGCGCCGATCCGCTAAGGGGGTTTGGGCGTTTGTCGCGCAGATGACCTTCATGCGGCACCGATTGGCTTGCGACGATCCGCTAGGAGAAGTGGGCGATCGAACGCGATTGTGATCAATCTTTTTCGGTCGGCGGAAAACGTTTGCGTTGATCGCTTGGGATGGGTTTGCCCGTCTTCATGCTCCACCATTCCGGTGCACGATCCGCGTCGTAGCTCGGATTCGCGATTGGCATGCGAGCCGACACGGTTTGCCGCCAATTGTTCAGCTTTCGTTTCAGATCCGCAGTGCGTCCTTTCTTTTCATCCGCGAGATTCTCCGACTCGCTGATGTCGGACGGCAGGTGATACAGCTCCACGTCACCGGTGCCATCCAGGTACTCGATCAGCTTCCATTCCCGTTCGCGGATGGCGCTGGCGGGACGGTCATGGTGGTAGTGTGGGTAGTGCCAATGCAATGCGTCACGCGTCAGTTTCGACGACGAATTTGTCATCAACGGTACCAGGCTCACTCCATCAATGGATTGGTTCCTCGGAAGTTCGCCCTCCGCCAACTCAACAAAGGTCGGGTAGAAGTCATGCGTGATGGTCGGCTCTTCGGAAACCGTGCCAGCGTTGATCTTCCCCGGGTGACGCAAAATCAATGGCACGCGAATGCCGCCTTCGTGCAGCGAACCTTTCTCGCCGCGAAGAGGATTTTGCGAGCTGACCAAATCATCGGCCGATTCGCGGTAGTCGT
Organism: Rhodopirellula halodulae; assembly: GCF_020966775.1. Classification (NCBI taxonomy): domain Bacteria; kingdom Pseudomonadati; phylum Planctomycetota; class Planctomycetia; order Pirellulales; family Pirellulaceae; genus Rhodopirellula; species Rhodopirellula halodulae. The sequence goes on from NZ_JAJKFV010000030.1 coordinate 35,267, forward strand.
ACCGTTTGTAGAGGCCGCCATTGTCCGATGTGAAAACGACGAGCGTGTCCTCGGCCAGCTTCAACTCATCCAAGGTTGCCATCAATCGTCCCACCATGTCGTCCGTGTGTTCGATCATGGCGGCATAGACCGGATGCGGTAGGTCTTTGCCGGTCGCCATTGCCTTGTCGCGATACTTCTCGACTTTCTCGTGCATGGCTCCCAAAGGTATGTGCACGGCAAACGGCGATAGCATCAAAAAGAATGGCTCATCCTGATGGTCTCGCATGAAATCCACGCACAGGTCCGCTTCAAAGTCCGTGCGGTACTGCCCCGTTTTGGGCTGCCGCGGCACTTGTCCCTGAACGCGATAACGACCCGGCAGATGAGGCCCGCCGATCACGGCACTGAAGTCATAGCCTTGCCGGTTAGGTTGAAACTCAGGTCCGTTGCCAAGGTGCCACTTGCCCACGTAGCCGGTCGCGTACCCAGATGCTTTCAAGGACTCAGCAATGGTAACGGTGTCCAATGGCAAAGCCATGGTTGTCTGTGGCGTGATGACTCGTTCAAACGGTCGCCAATGTCCCGGGATATGCGCCGTGATTCCAATGCGTGCTTGGTTCTGTCCCGATTGCAACGCACATCGAGTGGGCGAGCACACGGCACCCGACGCGTAGAAGTTGGTGATCCGTAGGCCTTCCGCCGCGAGCTGATCAATGTGCGGTGTTTCAACAAAGTCGTTGCCGTAGCAACCGACGTCTTTCCAACCCAAGTCATCGACGAAGATGAGCAAGATATTGGGTTGTCTCGCCTCGACGCGAGGCTGGACCAATGCGGCCAGCGTGCAGGCAACTGCGATCGAGATTGCGAAACGGTGGGCGGTGATACTGGTGGGGCGGATCATGGGGTGGGCTCCGTGTGGGTGGGGTCTGGATCATAATCCATCGATTTGTGTCGGTGTGAACGAAAGGGCGATCTTCACCAACGCAGTTGTTTACGCGGACACCAGGACTGACATTAAACTGGCACGCCAATAAAAAACGCTCACTCGGAAATCCAAGTGAGCGTGCGTTCATCAGTGGTTGATGATTCGGAGGTTGATTGCCGGTGTCGGCCGGCGATCCGTATCAGGCGTTCGCTGCGTTCTTCTCAGCTCGTTCAACCAGCCACAACAACACGGGGCTGGCAACGAACACGCTGCTGTAGGTACCGACGATCACGCCGATCACCAGAGCAAAGGCGAACGCGTGGATGCCTTCGCCACCGAAGGCGTAAAGCAGCACCACCACGATCAATGTCGTCAACGATGTCAGCAACGTGCGGCTCAACGTTTGGTTTATGCTGGTGTTGATCATTTCGCCGGTCAAACGAGGGGCTTTGCCCTTGGTTTCGCGAATTCGGTCGAACACCACAATCGTGTCGTTCAATGAGTAACCAATGATCGTCAGCAAGGCCGCGACAACGGTCAGCGAAATCTTGAACGGATCGATCAGCAAGAACCCAAGTGCATCGGCCACCCAGTAGCTGATTGCGATGGCTCCCAGCGTGATTGCCACGTCGTGAAGCAAAGCGACCACAGCGGCGAAGCCGTAGATCACACGTTGGAATCGGAACCAGATGTAACCGATGATGCAAAGTAGCGATGCGAAGAGAGCCCCGAAAGCTCGGCTGATCATATCGCCGGCAACGCGGGCTCCCACGGCACTGCTGCTGATCCAAACCGGATCGCTATCGAGTTGCTTTTCCATTTCGGCCATGACTTTGATGGCGTTGTCGCCAGCAAGCGGCAGTTGAACTCGCCATTGTGGGAAGGCCAAAGTGGAACCGGGTGACCAAGCGTCGACGTCTTCACCGATTGGTTTCACGACGATTCCGTCTTCGTTGATTGCAACGCCTGCGGCTTCCGCGGCCGCCATGATTGAATCAATCAAGCCTTCTTCGTTTTTGACCGCATCTCCGTCACCACCTTTGATTCCCAAAGAGATGTCCGAGGTGCTCATCGCAAAGGCGGGAAGTTGAACCGCACGTGTTTCGGGCGTTTCGTCTGCGGAAGCTTCTTCCGGTGCTTCGTCGCTCTCGGCTTCTTCTTCGCCATCGGCCTGGGCGGCGACCAACAGCATGCCGCTGTCGAGGCGTTGGAGTTGGCTGGTCGACGTTGCCGACGGAGCAGGATCCGATGAGCTGGTGGCTTCCGCCGCGGGAGCATCCTCTTCCGAAGTTGCGCCGTCCAGGTTCGCTGGAGTGATGTCGACACTGTAGGTCACCAGGCCAACCGAATCGGCGGCTGCGAACCCGTCTTGGATGACTTGCTTCAGTTCATCCACGCGATCGACGGAGGAGTCGACTTTGAAGACGGTGCCTTCTTCCGTGCCTTCCATCGAAACGCCGTTGACGGTGAACTGAACCGTCTCTTGACCGGACGACGCCAAAGCATCGCCAACGATACGGCGAACTTCATCCGGTTCGGTCGGTTGGTCGACTCGGAACTGGACCGAAGAACCGCCGGCGAAGTCGATGTCCAGGATGCCTTGTCCGCGAGCGAACAACGCGGCCAAACCACCGACAACCAGGAATGCGGAGATGGTGAGTGTCAGCTTGCCTTTGCTGATGAAGTTGAACTGACCGCCACCGGCGAATGCCGAACGAATGCTGTTCACGCCGTCCGACATGCCCAGCGAGAGGAAGCCACGGCGTTCGGCCAAGTCAAAGATCGTTCGCGAAACGTAGATCGCGGTGAACATCGAGTACAGGATCCCCAAGATCAACGTGACCGCGAAACCGCGAATTTGGTCGGTACCGATCGCGTACAAAACGATGGCTGTGATCAGCGTGGTCAGGTTGGCATCGATGATCGTTGTGGTTGCTCGGGCGAAACCGTTGCGAATCGCCATGCGAGCCTTGGCCCCTTTGGTGATTTCCTCGCGGATGCGTTCGAAGATCAGCACATTCGCGTCCACCGACATACCGACGGTCAGAACCAAACCGGCCAAACCGGGCAGTGTCATCGGTTGGTTGATGAACACCATGGTCGCAAGAATCATCGCCATGTTCATGATCAACGCGATGCAAGCGACGACGCCAGCAAAGCGGTAATAGAACAGGATGAAAACCAGCACCAAGCCGAGCGAAACAGCGATCGAGTACAGACCCTTGGTTCGCGTGTCCGCCCCCAGGGTTGCACCGACTTCGTTTTCCGCGATGGGTTGTTTGGTCACGGTGGCGGGCAATTGACCCGCTTTCAAAATTTGAACCAGCGAGTCGACTTGTTCACGAGTGAAGTTGCCCGTGATGCGACCGTTCTTGTTCATCGGCTCCAAGATCGAAGGAGCCGACAATAGTTCGTCATCCAAAAGAATGCCCAACTGACGAGTTCGCGAACCGTCGGGCTTGTTGTTCGTCGTCAACGCTCGGAAACGTCCCGAACCCATGTCGGTCAGGGTGAACGCAACCGCGGGAGCACCCTGCTCGTCGAACGTGCTGGCCGCGTAAGCTAAGTCTTCGCCGAGGATGTCCAGCTTTGGATTGACCACCATCAGCACTTCGATGTGGTCAAACGGTTGAGTTTCCAACCACTTTGCGATGGCAACCGTTTCGTCACCGCCACGGGCTTCCGGTGGAATGTTCAGGATTTGGCCGGTGCGAGGATTGCGTGCCAGCGAACCGGTGACGGGGACCAACAAAGGACGCACGCCGTCGGTCTCGGTCGCTTCAAATCCGATGCTCGCCCAGATGCCGTACAACGAATCTTCGGCCGTCCCGACAGTGTCTTTGGTTGCCACGCCAGGCTGATTCGATTCCGATTGCTCGATCGCTTTGTTGATCAACGATTGGTGATCGAATTGGTTGGCGAGAATTGCGAAACGCAATTGACCGGCTTCTTCGACCAAGCCTTTGATGCGATTGACCTGATCGGGGTCTTTCTCAGGGATGATGATTTCGATTTGTTGTTCGCCGTAGGGACGAATCACGATTTCTTGCGTGCCGGCGGGGTTGATCCGACGGGTCAATGGAGCAACCAAATCTTCGCTGGTGATTCGGGTGCCACCGTTTTCGTCGATCAGTTCCAGCTTTTCCGGATCCAGCTCATAGACCAAAATCGTCCCGCCGGACAAATCGATACCGAGGCTGGGCAGCTTCTGAGCCAACGTCACCGCACTGGCGACAATTGCCAGCAAGATGAAGCCGAAGCGAGTGCCGTAAGTTGGCATCTTCAGAGATTTGGCCAAGAAGTTTCCGACAAGAAACGGCAAAATCAATACGGCCGCGGCGCTCAACAGCGTCACGATTTGACCGCTGCTGATGCCTTGGGAGACTTCGTTGGCGACGGCGGCGTCCGTTTGTGCTAGCCACTGTGCCGAAATCGCTTGGCAAAAATCCGGGAGAGTCGAAAGATCCATCGTGGTTTCTAAGTACGGGTGCGTTGTGTCCGCTGCGACCAAAACCAGTCGCTGTGGGAGGATGGTTTGGAAACAGGTCAGGCCGACGAATCGTTGTCGGGTTTGTTCTTCGGTTCGCCGACGATTTTGACGATGGCTGACCGATTGACTTTGATTCGTGTCGAACCGTTTTCATCGATCTTCAATGTCACGGTGTCACTGTCCGGCGACGCGTTCACGATCGTTCCGTGAATTCCACCGACCGTGACCACCCGGTCGTTCTTGCCCAGCGACGCCATCATTTTGGCTTCTTCCGCTCGGCGTCGACGTTCGGGACCGAAGTAGGTGACGTAGAAAATCGCCACGACACCAATCGGCAAAAGCAACGGGTTTTCCAGGAATCGCCGCAGAAAAGAGTCAGCCTCCGGCGGAGCAGCGTCTTGTGCCAGCAATTGAAGTGCGAGCAAGTTTGCCTGCCGCGATAGATCGTTGAAGAACAGATCGAAAGAAGGCAACAAGGCAGGGGTTCCGGGGATGATGACATTCGCACGAAGCAGCCCCAGGCGTCCTGGCTGGTGGTTGTCTGCGTCGTTCGCAATGCGGCATGATATGGAAGCAAAAAAATCGCCACAAGCCCAGCCCTATCTTGCCTCGCCACCCCGATTTGCGTAGCACCGAGAATCCTTTGACCGTCCCCGCCAACGAACGATTCGAGGATGCTCCCGATGGCTGGCCGGCTTGGCCGCCGCGAATCCCTGAACTGACCCACGCGATCTCGGATTCCGTCGCGCGGATTCTGCAGGACGGACAGTGGGGCACCTACCCTGAAACGACCGCCAAAACGTTGGCCGAGGCGGCACGGAATCAACCGGGGGTGCATGAAACGGGCGTCCACCAGCAATGCACAGCCAAAATGATGGAGGCGGCTTGCGAGATGGTTGGGACGGATCGTCGTGGCGGAACTTCAAACGTCGCCGAAGCCACCAACGCACGCAGACGGGCTCGATTGTGCTCTTCGGGAACGTCGGCGATTGAATTGGCACTTCGTGCATTGGGAGTGGGATCCCACAAGCCTTCCCGACAGGCAACTGATGTCATCCTGTCGGCTTACGACTACCCGGGAAACTTTCGGACGATCGAATTGCTGGGCGGCCGTCCGGTGCTGTGTGACACTGAATCGGTCTCGATCAGCCGTCAAAGTTGCTCGGTCACGGGTGTGACCCCAAGCCTTTCGTCGATCGAGTCAATTCAGTCGCCCCCCGGCAGCGTGTTGCTGGTTTCGCATCTGCATGGACAACTGGCTGATTCGACGGCGTTGGCTAATTTGTGCTCTGATCGGGACTGGATGCTGATCGAAGATGCTTGCCAAGCGTTCGGTGCCGGAACCATTGAAACCGACGCCGCGGGAAAGGACGTCTTTCATCCCGTCGGTGAGCGAGCGGATTGGACGACCTACAGCTTCGGCGGTAGCAAGCCTGTGACCTGCGGCAACGGAGGAGCGTTGGTGACGCAGTCGGAGAAGCGATTCCATCAACTGCGAGGAATCGTGGATCGACCAAGCGACACCTTTCCCATGTCTCCGCTTCAATGTGCCGCGTTGTTGCCTCAGTTGCCCCTGGTTTCTCGCTGGAACGCGATTCGATGCGAAAACGCGTTGAAGCTCAGTCAATTGGATTGGGAATCGGTGGGATGCATGGCGATTTGGGATGACAATCCTGCAGTAATTCGGGCACCCTACAAATTTCCGGTGTTGGCTCGGGACGCGGAAACGCGTTCTCGGGTCTTGGCAGCATTCAAGCAGATCCAACTTCCCTGCGGCGAAGGCTTTCGGTCGATGCATCGGACGAGCGACCGGCGCAGTTCCAAACCGGTGCCGTTGGATAACGCGGCAATCCTGAGCGACCGATTGTTGGTCGTGGATCACCGAGCTTTGTTGGCTGACGATGTCGCCGACCGCGTCAAAGCTTGCTTGCGGACGATCGCAGGTGGCTCGCGGATTCGTTCGGACTGAACTATCTTCTCGCCACGTTTCGCGTTCGCGATTGATGGTGGGGGCCAACGCTGACAAAGTTTGCCCTCGGCCGAGTTGCTGTCCGCCAGGTGACTATCCACCAAGTAACTGTCCGCCAGGTTGCCCTTGAATCATTTCCGGCCCGGATCGTCATTCGTTTCACACCTCTCAACCATTGGGTTTCGCCATGCCAGTCAATGAATACTTCGACGGAAACGTCACCTCAATCGCGTTTGAAAATCACGAGGGCCGAGCGACGTCGGGCGTGATGCAAACCGGTGAATACGAATTTGGCACCACTGAAAACGAGCTGATGAAGATCGTCTCGGGCAAGTTGGAAGCGAAACTTCCCGGCGAACCTGGGTTCCGTGCCTATCCGGCGGGCACCGAGTTCCGAATCGAAGCGAACCAAAAATTCCAGGTCCGCGTGTTGGAACCGACCGCGTATCTGTGCTTTTACAGCTGATCGGCGACGCCGGAATGGGGATGGAGAACGCGTTAGTTGAATCCTGACCTGCCGAGGGCTTTGGGTTACAATCAGCACCGCTGCGACCCCGACAAGGTGTCTTACCCGTGCCGTCGACGAATTTGTTCCACCTAGGTTCATCGTTGATAGGCGAGGTCGGACGCCCCTCCCGCCTTCCAACGCAATTCTGGCGTTCCAATGAATTTTCTAGCCAAACGGGCTCAATCTCCGTTTTCGTTGTTCGTGTTTGGTGTGCTGCTCAGCACGTTTGCAACGGTTCCAAGCCGAGTCATCGGTGACGATGCGGTGAAGGTAGGCCGTGCCGCCGAGCGATCCAAATCCATTTTGTTGATCGCCGGCAAACCCAGCCACGGTTACGGTGCCCACGAACACTACGCCGGTTTGAAAGTGCTGGAGCAATCGCTGCTCGAAGCCAATCCCAACCTCAAGACCGAAGTCGTTCGCGGTTGGCCGTCCGATGCCAGCAAGGTCGAATCCGCAGACTCGATCGTCTTGTACAGCGATGGGCAAACGCGACACGTTGCCTTTGATCATCGCGACGAAATTCGAGGTGTCCTGAAACGAGGCGGCGGACTGGTTTGCTTGCACTACGCCACGGAGATGACGCCTGGCGAATCGGGTGATGACATGGTCGAGTTGCTCGGCGGCCACTTCGAAATTCACTACAGCGTGAACCCACACTGGATCGCCAAGTTCGACGATCTGCCGGATCACCCGATCACAAGCGGCGTCGAACCATTCGCCACGAACGACGAGTGGTACTTTCACCTTCGTTTCTCGGAACGAGGCAAGCTGACGCCGATTTTGCAATCCGTCGCACCGGAGGAAACGATGCGTCGTCCCGACGGGGCGCACAGTGGCAATCCTCATGTTCGAAAGTCCGTCGCGGCGGGGGAGCCGCAAACGGTTGCTTGGGCCTATGAACCGGAATTCGGCGGTCGCAGTTTTGGCTTCACCGGCGGACACCACCATTGGAATTGGTCGCACGTGCCCATCAGACGTCTGGTGACCAACGCCATTCGCTGGACCGCTGGGGATGACCCAACGACGGAGGCCAACACGCCTGCACCCTTGTCGGCCGAGCAGTTGATGGCGGATCAAGATTACGAGCCACCCAAGAAGTTCGATTTGGGGGCGATCGCAGACAAATTCGAAATTCCGCTCAAACAAGATGCCTCATCCAAGCCAGCTTCGCCTTCGCAAGGTGATCAAAGTTCGAACGGACCAGGCCAATCAAAGCTGTTGCAAGTCAGTCCGCTGGTGACGACCAACACGCCAGGGCACCAAGTCGAGCTGACTGCTGACTTGAGCAAACTGGATGCTGCTTCTCGACGGCGAGTTTTCTTGGTCGCCAGTGAAGGCGGCAACGACTATTCGTGTGACCATGTGGCTTGGTTGTCACCAATGGCTCACGGTGATTTCGGGACACTGGACTTGGTCGATCATGGTTGGACCCGAGCCACCACGGGTTGGGGCGAGGTGCACGCGAATGCGAATTGCGTCGGTGGACCCGTTCGTGTCGATGGACAGCCACGAACCGAACCATCCATTGGAACGCATGCCCCCAGTGTCATTGCTTTTGATCTTCCGCCGGGAAAACAGAAAATCACTGTGACGGGGGCTTTGACCAACAGCGGCACCGACCAAAACGGTGGCAACAACAGCAGCGTTCGCTTCGCGATTTTCGCTGGAACCGCTCCGTCGAATCCCAATGTGATCGACGGCAAACAAGCTGACCTTCAACGTTCGCCGGAACAAGCCGTCGCAGGGTTGGAAGCCGCCGAGGGTTTGGAGGTCACGTTGATGGCCAGCGAACCGATTCTCTCCAGCCTGACGAATTTGGACATCGACCATCGCGGTCGCGTCTGGGTTTGCGACGTGATGAACTATCGCCGTAACAACGGAGCCCGTCCTGAAGGCGATCGGATTTTGATCCTGGAAGACACCACGGGCGACGGCAAACTGGACCATGTCCACACTTACTACCAAGGCCGCGACATCGATTCGGCGATGGGCATTTGTGTCTTAGGCAATGAAGTGATCGTTTCCGCATCGCCAACCATTTGGAAGTTCACCGACACCGACGGCGATGACATTCCAGACTCCAAGGTCGCCTTGTTCACCGAGGTCGGCCAGCCGCAGCACGATCACTCGGCCCACTCGTTTTTGTTCGGTGACGACGGAAAGCTCTACTGGAATTTCGGCAACACGGGACTGCAGGTCAAAGATGCCAACGGCGAAACCGTCGTCGACATCCACGGGCGAGCCGTCATCGACAATGGACAACCTCTCTACGGAGGCATGCCGTTTCGTTGTGATCTCGATGGTTCCAACTTCGAAGTGCTGGCGCACAACTTTCGCAACAACTGGGAAACCACCGTCGACTCGTTCGGTGCTCTTTGGCAAAGCGACAATGACGACGATGGAAATCGCGGAACTCGCATCAACTTTGTGATGGAGCAAGGCAACTACGGTTACCGCGACGAGCGAACCGGTGATTCATGGCGTGCCGATCGGATCAACAAAGAAGCCGAAATCCCGCTACAGCATTGGCACCTGAATGATCCCGGCGTTGTTCCAAACATGCTGCAAACCGGTGCGGGTTCACCCAGCGGAATTTGTGTCTACGAAGGCCGGCTGTTGCCCGAAAGATTTTGGGACACGGTGATCCACTGTGAACCAGGAGTGAACATCGTTCGCGCCTATCCGACACAACCTGATGGTGCGGGGTACTCCGCCACGATTGAGCCTTTGTTGACCGGCGTCAACGATCAATGGTTCCGGCCAGCGGATGTCTGCGTCGCTCCCGACGGTTCGTTGTTCGTCACGGATTGGTACGACCCCGGTGTTGGTGGACACCATCAAAAAGACAGCGATCGCGGGCGTTTGTTTCGGCTGGCGCCGCCCGGTGTGAAGTACCACATTCCGAATGTGAATTTGAAAACGGTCAACGGGCTAACCCAGGCACTGGCCAACCCGAACCGATCGGTCCGCTACATGGCTTGGCAAAAGCTGCACGCGATGGGAGCGGACGCCGAGCAGGCTTTGTTGCACGTGTACGAGAACGAGAACCCATGTATCAAAGCGCGTGCTCTGTGGTTGCTGGGCAGGATCGATGGACGCGGCAAGCACTATGTCGACTTGGCACTGCAAGACGACCATGTTGACATCCGCTGCACCGCCATTCGCCTGTGCAAGCAGCTCGGCTTTTCGCCTGCGGAACTGTGTGGCAATGTGGCTTCGGATCCGTCGCCCGCCGTCCGCCGGGAGCTCGCACTCGCATTGCGATACGATCAATCCTCCGCGATGCCGTCCGTTTGGGCGAAACTCGCACGGCAATACGACGGCGAGGATCGATGGATGCTGGAAGCTCTCGGGATTGGATCCGATGTTCGTTCCAACGAATGCTTTGCCGCGTGGCTCGCCGCGGTGGACGGCGATTGGAACACCCCCGCCGGTCGAGATCTCGTGTGGCGAATGCGGACCGACGGTGCGGCATCGAAAATGGTGGACTTGCTCGCCAGCGGCGAACTGAACGACTCCGAAACCGCTCGCTACTTCCGATCGTTGGAATATCACCCGGATGCTGTTCGCGATGCGGAGCTGCAGCGTTTGTTGCCGGATGGAAATTCATCTAGCAAAGCCTCGCCGACGACTTTGGTGCGATCCGTTTCGCGAATGCCCAGCTTCGATGCAGAAAAATTCCCCGAGACATACTCGGCGATTCATGACTACGTCAAGAGCCGCGTCGACGAAGACGACTTCGTGAAGCTGGTCGAACAGTTTGACTTTCGCGATCTAGATGCGGAGCTGATCAAAACCATGTTGCAGCAGGACGACAACAACCGTTCGTTGTCGGCTTTGCGATTGTTGCTGAAACGCAAAGACGGATGGAATCGGTTCGTTGAAGTTTTGGCGAAGGACTCCACCTTCACTCCCACACAACGCAAACGCGTGATGTCGTTGCTTGGGTCGCTGGCCAATGGCCGAGCGATCGGATTGCTGAGTAAGACGGCATCCGACGAAGAGATGGATTACGAACTTCGTGGTTCCGCCGTCCGGGGTTTGGCGAAATCCAAGGGTGGTAGTGAGGAATTGCTGAAACTGGCCGAGGAAGGACGCCTGCCAGCCGACACACATTTGTTGGCGGGCGGCTTGCTGGCACGAAACTCAAACGAGGACATCGCCAAGCGTGCCCGCCAACAATTGCCGCAACCGGCCGCGGCGGACAGCAAGCCGTTGCCGCCGTTGGATGAGCTCGTCCGAGCGTCCGGCGACGTCGAACGAGGCATGAAAATTTTTCGCGGCGTGGCGACTTGTTCGAACTGTCACATCGTCGATGGATTTGGCAAGCAGGTCGGCCCGGACTTGTCCGAGATCGGTTCCAAGCTGTCTCGTGAAGCCATGTTCACCGCGATTTTGGCACCGAGCGCCGGGATCAGTCACAATTACGAAAACATGATTGCGCTGACCGAAGATGGCCGAGTGGTCAACGGTGTGTTGGTGACCGAAACCGACGACAAGTTGGTGCTTCGAACCGCGGAAGCGATCGACTTGGAATTTGATCAAGCGGACATTGTGGACGTTAAGAAAAGCGAAAAGTCGATCATGCCCGAGAATCTCCACCACACGACCGACCAACAGGGGTTGGTCGACATGGTGGAGTATCTGATGGGACTGAAGAAAAAAACTTGATCGCTCCCTTTCTTCAAGACACGTCGAACGAATAACCTTCGCGGGGTTCGAAACTCAGGAACGAGTTGGCTTCCGTCGGGCCTTGGAATCGATTTTCGCTGGCGTCCCAGTTCAGCGTTTGGCCTGGGTAGCGTGTTGCGATGCAGCCCAACAACGCGGATTGGGTCATCGTGCTGGCGATCTCCAAGTCTGACAGCAGCTCGTTGGCCTTCCCGTCTCGGGCGGCGTGAATCCATTGCTCTTGATGAGACAATGTTTTGTCACCATCCGCGTTCGTGAGAGCCTTCGCACGCTCACGAGTTTTGTCACGCAGCGTTTGTAGCTCCGCTTCGTCATCGCTGGCTACCGCGACAATCTCGGGGACTTGGTCCGGTTCATCCGCCAGCGTTGAACCAACCACGGTGCATCGATCGCCGACAATCATGCAGCCGTTGCCGCCAGCCGAGAAACCAGGCTCGCCACGTTCTTCATCCGCGATGATGGTGGGTGTTTCTGGTTGTTTGCCGCCGTCATACCACGTCAGCTTCACTCCGTTGGGACAAACGGATGTCGAACCGAATTGCATTTCGATTTGCGACCACACGGGATAGGCAATGGATGTTGCTTGCTCGCAGTCCGCCGTCACTCGTTCAGGCAGTCCCAGCTTCAGAGCGGTGAACGCGGGGTCCAACAGGTGGCATCCCATGTCGCCCAGTGCCCCGGTTCCGAATTCGGACCAACCGCGCCAAGTCACGGGCAGAAAACCTTTGCCGAAAGGACGGTCCGCGACGGGGCCCAGCCAGAGATCCCAATCGAGGGAAATGGGCGGTGTGGTCCCAACTGGATAGGACTGCATTCCCTGCGGCCATTCAGGACGATCTGTCCAGCAATGCACCGATTGTATGTTGCCGAGCGTGCCTGATTCGACTAAGTCAAGAAATACTCGCATGTGGAGGCTGCTGTGGCCTTGGTTTCCAACTTGCAAGACAACGCCTGATTTCTTCGCCGCCGTCTTCAATCGTTGGACTTCGTCAAAGGTCCTCGCCATGGGGCATTGCATGTAAACATGCTTGCCGCGACGAATGGCTTCCAAACCAATTGCCGCGTGGGAATGATCGGGCGTGCTGATCACCACCGCATCGAATTCATCGCCAAACTCATCCAGCATGATTCGATAATCAGTGAACCGCTCCACATCGGGGTGCTGGCAGAATGTCTTGCCGGCGCGTTGGACGTCGACATCGCACAAGGCGACGGGGGTACCGCCCGCATGGATCATGCGTCGAACATCCCGAGCCCCCTGGCCGCCTACGCCAATCTGAGCGAACCGAAATTGATCACTGGGCGCGGTTTTGCCCGGACCGCCCAACGCCTCGGGCGAGACCAACATCACCGACGCAGCGGCGAGAGTCGAGCGTTTCAAAAAAGAACGACGCGGGGTGGAAGCGCAGCGCCGAACTTGGCTGGCTTGTGGAACGGTCATTTGTTCACCTGACGGTGCGGAGAAGAGAAAAGACCAAGCGACTAACATCGCTGCGATGGGGCTCAGCGAGTCTCCGCCTGATGGGGTGCATTCTACAACTGTCGCAGTTCGCGGACCAATTCGCGGAGGTGCTTCTCGGCTTCGCACTCGTTGTATCAGTGGAGTGTCGCGACAACGCGACATCGGCTCTTTTCAAACGGCCAGCGGATTTGCTGGCAATTCGGCCTGAATCTTTCTAGTGATGCGAAATGATTCCCTGCAGACTTGACGCTGCCACCCCGATTTTTTGCAACAAAATCGCTACAATTCGCGTGAGAATCGAACAGGACACTACCAATCGGCGAACAGAGGTTGTCGCCTGACTTGGCACCGGATTAAACTGAGAGTGTCCCAAGTTAGTGAGATTGGCTCTCAACAGCCTTTCTCGTTGAACGAAACGCTGCCAGCTTGGCCGGTTTTTGGCTTGGCAAGCAATTTGCAACGTTTTCGAACAACGTCCAAACAGCCCAGATCGACTGCCAATCTGCTACCGCTCAACCGTTTGTTGTGCCGAGCGTTGGTGGCGGTGCGGAGCGTTGGTCCGCATGGTCATCCACCAGGCAGAACACTGACGAAGGACGCGGCTCGATTCGCTTCGTCGCTAACCTGTGTTCGTCGTTGACGCCCGAGGCAGCGGACGTGACACTGAACTGAAACAACTGTCCATCCATTCACGAGGATCATCCGTACGATGGCAATCAAATTGACTGAACGCGCGGCACAAGAAGTCATGCGTTTCCGTAAAGAACACAACTTCGACGACTCGATGGTGTTGCGGATTGGTGTGGCTGGTGGTGGCTGCAGCGGTTTCAACTACACGTTGAACTTCGACGACAGCTTCGACGCCAAGGCGGATTCGAAGTACGACTGTCACGGCGTCAGCGTCGTGGTCGACAAGAAGAGCTCGCTGTACCTGGACGGCACCGAGGTGGATTGGTACGACAGCTTGGAAAAGCAAGGCTTCACGTTCAACAACCCGAACGCGGTCAAAAGCTGCGGTTGCGGAAGCTCTTTCCAGGCGTAACCCGTCCGGAAAACAACAGAGATTCATCGGCCAGCACGCCTCATCCGAGGCCGCTGGCTTTTGTTATGCGCTGTGGGCCGGGGCTGGTGATCGAGGAACGGATCCGGCTCGAGCGACCATTTCACGCGCGCGGACGTCCGGTGGAACCGGACCTACGTGCGGTTGCACCTCACAGCGTTTGGGATCGTTCTGCGCAAAGGCAAATCCGCTCGCGTATCGCCGGTGGTGAGCATCCCCGTAGGTTCGGTTCCACCGAACGCCGAGCGCAACCGGCTCGAGCATGCCTCCACTCCCATCAACCAAAATGTCGTGGCGAGACCCAGTTGACACTTCCGAGGTCTCTGCGGGATGATCCGTCGCATGTCCACACGTCGACGCGCACGCGAAATAGTTTTGCAGCTTCTCTACGAAGCCGATTTGAATGATTGGCGTGATGCCCAAACATCACGCAAGTTCATCCGTTCCCGGTTGCAAGGTCGCAAAATCCTCACCGATTTCGCGGCGGAGCTTCTCGATGGAACGCTGGCTCGTCGTGACGAGATCGACGCGAAGCTGACCAAGCTTTCCACCAATTGGGCGTTGCACCGGATGCCGGTCACGGATCGAAACGTGCTGCGTTTGGGGGCGTATGAAATTCTGTACGGTGGCACACCGGGCCAGGTTGCCATTTCAGAAGCTTTGACACTCGCCAAACGTTACGGCGGCGAGAACAGTCCACGGTTCATCAACGGCGTGTTGGACCGGCTGTTCAAGTATCACTCCAGCCCCGAATCCATCTCCTCATGATCGTTTCGATCGCGGGCACGCTCGTCCAGGTCGGCGAGATCAGTGTCATCATTCAAGCGGCCCCGTTTGATTACGAAGTCTACGTGGGTGACTACACGCGTCGCCAATTGCAAAATCAGATCGGCAAAGAAGTCCGGCTGCACACGTTGGATTACATCGAGGGAAACGCGCAGGGAGGTCGTTTGACGCCGCGGTTGATCGGTTTTTCGACCTTGCCCGAACGGCAATTCTTTGACCTTTTCTGCAGCGTGGACGGGGTCGGTGTGAAGAAGGCTTTGCGGGCGATGGTACGTCCGGTGAAAGAGCTGGCGGTATTGATCGAAGAGCAGGATGCGAAAACGTTGTCCGCGTTGCCCGGGATCGGTCCCGCCACCAGCGAAAAAATCATTGCCAAGCTCCGTCGCAAAATGCCTCGCTTCGCTTTGATGGTGGCTGGAAAAGAAGTCGCCGACGCGATGGAAGCCGAGTCGCCGATCGTTTCCGACACCTTCGACGCCTTGGTCACACTCGGCCACACCGAAGCCGACGCTCGCAAACTCATCGACGAAACGCTTGCAACAGGCAAGAAATTCAAAGACACCGAATCGCTGCTGACGGCCATTTACCAGCGATCCAAGTGATCGTCCGGGCATCGCTATCTGGATGCTTGCCCGTTCATCAAATCGCGTAACCTGCGTCTGAATTGACGCATCACACCCCCACGGCGATGTCGGTTCGGACGCTCGGGGGGAGAAGGATGAGCCTTTTGTGAAGTGTCGTCAAAAAAACGACGCAAATTACCTAATCGGTAGTATTAAACACTTGTGAAGCGTTTCCGGCCCCCTTAGCTTTCGCTTCCACAATGTCCTCACGGCAACCGTCTTTTCTCCGTGAGGGTCGATACTTTGCCTTACGAGGGGGAACTCATGGCTCAGTTTGTGACTGCGGGAAGCGGTCTTGTTGGTGGTATCGGCACTGATCGCCGGTCTCTTTTCATTTCGGTGCGGACTCGGGACACCGTCGTCGCTCATGCACTTTTCAGCATGTTCTTGGCGGGGAATCTCGTGGCGAGCCTTTTCGGCACGTCGAGCTCGCACGCCGACATGCCGCTGGCTCGTTCGCCTTCCGTGAGCACGCCCAGCGCGACCGAATTGGTCTCCACGTCGACGCCGGTGTGGCACAACAATTTCGAATCCGGATGGGCGGCCGCCAAAGACTCCGGGCGACCGATGATCATCTTCATCACCTCCGAACACTGCCGTTTTTGCGACGCGATGAAGCAAAACACGCTTTGCGACGCCAGCATTCGGTCTCGGCTGGCGGAGGGATTCGTCCCGATCATCCTCCGACCCGATAAAAACGCCAAAGTCCTCGCAAGGATCCCGGTGACGACTTATCCGACGACTTTGTTAGCTCATCCGCGCGGAAAAGTGATCGCTCACCGAGTAGGCTATCAGCCGCCCGACCGGTTCCACGAACTGCTCGGGATGGCCCCTCGATCTCCAAACTAGCCCGTCTCCTGTTGATCCGACCACAAAGACGATCATGAACCAACGCATCACCGGCATTTTGACACCCAATATCACGCCGGTTGATGCTCGTGGTCGCGTCGACGAAGACACTCTTCGTGGTTACGTCGATTGGTTGATCGAACGCGGCGTCGATGGCCTCTATCCCAACGGCAGCACCGGCGAATTTGTCCGCTTCACGGCGGAAGAACGTCGCCAGATTGTGCGAATCGTCGTCGACCAAGCCGCTGGCCGCGTTCCGGTGTTGGCCGGAGCCGCGGAAGCCAACGTGGAGGAGACCATCACGGCTTGTAACGCCTACGGTGAAATGGGTGTACGAGCGGTCGCCATCGTCGCACCGTTCTACTACCCGATCAGCAGCGAGGGCGTGCACGCTTACTTCGCGAAAATTGCTCGCGAATCTCGCGTTGACGTGACGCTCTACAACATTCCTATGTTTGCCTCGCCGATCGAGGTGGACGTGGTCATCCGGCTGGCGAAAGAGTTCCCACGCATCATTGGTCTCAAGGACAGTTCAGGCGACCTCCCCAACCTGATGCGAATGATGGCCGCGATCCGTCCCATGCGAGACGACTTCTCGTTCTTGACCGGATGGGACGCGGCGTTGACACCCATGTTGCTCGCCGGAGCGGACGGAGGCACCAATGCCACCAGCGGCGTTTTGCCGGAATTGACCCGGGCCATTCACCGAGCCTGTGTCGCGGGGGATCATTCGACGGCGATGCGGCTGCAATACCTGCTGTTGCCACTCTTTGATGCGATGATTGGTCTGGGGGAATTTCCCGAAGGTTTCCGTGCCGGGGCACGAGCTCGCGGTTGGGATCTTGGGCAAGGACGCGTGCCACTTTCTGACAATCAGCGAGCGGTTGCGATCGAAACCGCCCAAGAGATTGAAGCATTGGTGCGATCCGCTCAGTCACAATTGTCCGGCTCGGAAGTCACTCCTGAAAACCAAGTCATTCCTGAGGATACTGTCCAGGAAATTGCACGGCGGGTGATGAGCCAGCTTCAGCAGCAGTAGCGGGTCACTCGCCTCGGCCACGTGATCGCCGATGCACGGGACACATGAAAACGTTTTCGCGTTAGGATGACGTTTTCATCATCCCCTTCAATGAAGTTTGCTCTCGGCCCATGGCGACCATCCGTCCCTTCCGAAATTCTGATCTCCCCGGATTGTTTGACGTTTGGATGCGTCACTGGGAATCCACCGGCCAAGTACCACCGGTCAGCGTTTCGATTTTGGAACGAGCCGTTCTGTCCCGAACGTTTTTTCGTCCCGACAGTTTGCTGGTGGCAGAGCATGGTGGCGATGTCGTTGGATGGTGCCACCAATTTTCTGACGATTGGCAATCGCCTTCACCTGAGATGCTGGGGCCTGATTCGAAACATGATTTGGAGTCGGTCCCGGAGGTCGACGCGGTTCCCACCAGCCTCGTTGCAGCGATTTGTTTCGCGGGCGAAGCCGGACTGGCGATGTGCGACGCGTTGCTCACGGAAACGATGAAGCAAGCTGCGGATGCGGGTGTCAAACGCATGTGCGTCGGCCCCGTTCGAGATGCCCGCAATGGATACGGTGGCTTGCCGCCCATCGGCCACGGTTTGGGAATTCCGGTCACTGACGCTCGAGTTGCGTCGCTACTTTCTCGACATGGTTTTCATGTCGCTCGCAGTTTGGTGCGGATGGTCGTCAACACGTCGACCTATCGTCCGCCCATGAACCGAGAGTTTTTGAAACTGCGTCGGTCCACGCGGATCGATCGTTTACCGTTGCTTCCGCTGAACAACCGCACCGCGGTCGCGATGAGCCATTTCGACATGGAACGCAATGTTTTGATGGACCATCAAAGCAACGGAGAGCTTGCCGCGATCGATTTGTGGGTCGGCGACCCAGAAGGTCACGTGATGGATGGTGCCCGGTCCATCTTGTCGCTGCGGTTGATGCATCCAGTGGAGCTCAACGGTTTCCCTGCCCCACAACCTAAAAAGGGGTTTGTCACATCGATGGCGGAACGAGAACTTTCCACCCACGAGCAATTCTTGGTCGCCTCGATCATTCAGTCGCTCGCGAACCGCCAGATCTTCACCGTGGAAACCGCGATCGACGCCAACGCCGTGAAGCTCAAGGACCAGTTCCTCTACCTCAACTTCCAAGAACACGAACAAGGCCGTCAGTGGGAGCGAGATCTCTGATCAAGTGAAAGCGTTACGAGCACTCAAACAAGCTCCCAACCACCAGAGACCGTTCAAATAATAACTCGACGTACCGAAATTCGTCCAAAATCAACGTAGCAAAATTCGTCAAGAATTTCGTCATGCTAGTTTAGCGATCAAGAATCTCCAAGACTTGCGTTGCGGTTGTTGGGAACGCCTTGGGGGCCCATGCCCTCGTCGACCGATCTGAAGTCTCGGCTCAATGATGTGGCGAACCTCGCATGATTGCACGCAATTTTTCGTCAGCAGCCAGCAAGGGCGTCTTCATCTTGGCTCGCCTGGTCAAGTAGCGTTTAGCTGAGGTTCGAGTTCAAGTGGCAGTTTCCAATTCAGCTCTTTGACCTTTTCGAATTGCCTCCGTCGTTCTTTCGAATTGACTCGCAATTGGACGCCGTTCCGCTGGTCGGCATTGAGGCGCTTGATCCGTTCGCTGCTACGCTGACTTTCCTCAGTAAGGGTCGACATCCTGGATCGTAATTGATCGATCACCGAATCAGGCAGGTCCACCCGTCCTAGTTCTACTTTGAGCAATTCCCGCTCTTCGTGAATATCGAAAGCCTCAAGGTACTCAATGACCCGGAACATTTGAAACGCTCGACGTCGCCTCATTTCGTACGTCGCAATCGCATCGAAATTTGCAACGGGTGCTACAGTTTCGACCATCCGCTTCCGCTGTTCGTCCCACTTGCGAATGATCGTTCTGACTTCAGTAATTTTTTGGCATCAGTGCACGACCGTCGCCTTTTGCTGGCTTTGCATGCCCGAAGGTGGCGCCGGTCACCAGCAAGGCAATCGTCAGAATATGAGTTCGGCTCATCAATGAATCTCGTGAGGCGTCGTTTCGAAAGTCTTGACGGCTTTCGTTGCGTTTGTGAGGGCGAAAACTGATGGCGACCGATGTGCCTGTCATTCGCTTGGGGCGGTTGGAGGCATGGTTTGTTTGTCGTTTCGCTTGACCATGGCTCGATAGATCGTTTGGTCGATGGTTTGTGAGAGGAAGGTGACGCTGCCGTCTCCTTTGGCAACGTTGGCTCCGCCGAAGTGCAGGCTACCCAGTCCGCTGATGGTCTCGTCGGCGTTGATTGCTTCGCCGGCATTTCGTAGCGTGGCTCGGGTTCCACTTGTCCAGCCCAAGCCGTCGGGCGACGAGCGTTTCTCACCTAGCAGGATGGTCGTTGAAAGTCCGTCGATCACCCCATCTTTCGAAACCCAACTGTTGGCGAACAACAGACCGTCGTCCAGCGATCCGATTGGGGTGTCCGTGGAATCATGTAGCCCTGCATAGCTGCTGTGCATCAAGGTGGAATCGTCAGCGGGACATCGGAACACGGGCACCGTGGTTTCGCGAATCAGCCGATTGGATTCGGCGTAGATGCTGGCGTCTTGATCAACGCTTTGAAACAGTCCAATTTGGTCGAGATGCGGTAGCACGGCGATCGACCAACTGTGGTGATAACCATCTGGTTCACTGGAGATCTCAATTTCGGCGGTCGGTGTGCCGGCTAACTCTGATCCAGCCTCTGGCCACTCAAGGAACGTCGCGTTGAACGTTGCCGTTCCGCTGGGCAGGTGATCGTTGTCCGTGCTGTAGGCCTGAATCGCCATCGCCAATCGCACCAGGTTTTGTTCGCAATTGCTGCGCCGCGTGAGCTCTCGCATGTTGCGAACGAAAGGGATCGATAGTGCCAGCAAGACGAACACAATCAGCACGACCACGATTACTTCTATCCATGACACGCCGGATCGAGATCGAGTTGAGCTGCATGGCCTCGATGGAAGAACGTTGGTGGTTGGTTCGCAAGGACCGAGGTGACCAAGCATTGGAGGGCAGCGGGATGTACGAGTGATGAGAAACGTCAGCGGCGAAATGGAGCTTGGAATGAGCAACGTCCTGGCTGACGGGAGAGTACTCGTGCCAGTTTATCAGTGAGCGCAGGAGGGGATAGTGATGGTGGGTAGGGAGTCGAAGCTCTTGACGAGCTTCGCCACGGGGTGGTGGAGAGCAGGGAGGAGCGATGGCTAGGCGGCGTCGCGGTGGTCGGACCAATCGTTTTTTCGATCGGGCTCGGCAAGTTCTTGGAACGCTTGGTCACTCGCTGTTGGTTCGATTTCTGAGCGTTCCACCGCTGGTTCGCTGCTCTCTTGGTTCGCGGGTTCGACCGTGGATTCAGTGGAGGGTTCGACAGGCAAAGACTCGGCAGCTTGCTCGGCCTGGTCCGCAGTTTCTAATTCGGCCTCGTCGTCCTGGCCGGCTTCGCGTTCGTCCAGGTCACGTTCCAATCGGGCTCGTTCGCTTTCCCATTCCAGCATCCACGCTTTCGCGGAATCCAATTTGGGGATCTCGTTGAGCAGAACTTCAGCGGCGTTCAATCGTCCGGTGTGACGCAACACGGCGGCGAGCATCAACAAAGCGGGCGGGTCCCGAGGTTCAATCGACAATCCTGCTGTCAACGCCTCTTCTGCCTGGGCGTAATTGCCCGTTAAATAGGCGGCTTGAGCTTCCGCGAAACGATCCGGTTGCTCGCTGACTTGGCGTGGCGTCAGCAACAGAGGCAATTCGCGAATCGAGCGGATCGTCAGCACCACCCAGGCGGCGAATAGGATCCAGCATGCCAGCATCACCAGCGCTCCGGAAATCCAACCGGGATAGATGAATTTCGCGATCAGCAATGAATTGACGACGACGGCGAAAGCGATCGCCGATGGCAAGGCTGAGAGTCGTCCACGCCACCACAATTCCGACATCCCCGGCCACAGGCACGTCCAATAATGTTTCGCTTGGATCGACACGATTTCCATCGCATCAGAGATACGAAATGCGATCGATCCGTGACAAGCCGAAACGGGTTGCTGGCCGATCGGGACGCGAACGTTTGTTCAGATCGGGAGCAGGTAAAATGACCGCCGAAGCCTTCGCGATCATCGTCAGCAGTGTGCTGGGTGTGTTCCTGGTGATGGGCATTGGTGCGCTCTGTCGTGTGCAGCACTGGCTGACGCATCAAGCCGACGTGTCGCTGGCGAAGTTAACAGCCAAGGTGTTGCTGCCTTGTTTGTTCTTGGATCGCATCTTGGGCGACCCCACGCTCAGCTCGCTCGGTGACGCTTGGTTGCCGCCGACGCTTGGGTTTTCGATCACCACCTTCGGATTCGTTGCCGCCTGGTACGTTGCCAAGACGATCGGTCCATTTGTGGGGCTAAAGACGGACCCGCAGCAACGTGCGTTCGCGCTGTGTGCGGGGATTTGCAACTATGGATACATCCCGTTGCCTTTGGCACAAATCACATATCCCAACGCGGAAGTCGAGATGATCCTGCACAATGTCGGAGTCGACTTGTCGCTGTGGAGCGTCGGTGTGGCGATCGTCACTGGCAGTGGGAAGGTCAAGCCAAATCAACCGCTTTCGTTGTGGCGAAAGAACTGGGAACGAATTCGCCCCGTGGCGACGAGTGCGCCTCTGATTGCCGTCGTCGTTGCGTTGACGATTCGTTCGCTGGGCATCGAAACCTACATTCCGAAATCGGCGATGCGTTCGGTTGGCTTGCTGGCCGCCAGTTCCATCCCGCTGGGGTTGTTGCTGAGTGGAGCGATCTTGGTGGACTTTTTGCGAGCCGCCGATTGGTCCGGCTCGGCACCCGTGATTGGTTTGGCGGTTGGTTTTCGTCAGCTCTTCATGCCCATTGTGATGCTGGGCATCGCGGGGATTACGATCAGCAGCACCGATCTGAAGCAAGTCTTGCTGTTGGAAGCCGCGATGCCATCCGCCGTCTTCCCAATCGTACTGACGCGGCTCTATGAAGGCGACACGGCCACGGCGTTGCGAGTCGTTTTGTCGACTTCGCTTTTGGGGATCGTCTTGATTCCCGTGTGGATGGCGATCGGTGCTTGGTGGTTGGCGGTCTAGTCTGCGTTGACAAGGCCATCCGGGCTTCGCGAAGGAAACCGACTCGGCTCGCGAAAGTTCCGCTACCAACGAGCTTCCATTTGGCTGACGATGCGGTTGGCGAGGTCTTCGATTGCCTTCTGCGTTGCCGTGTCGATTGATTGGCCGGCCTCAGGAACAAAACGCTCGTCTTGGCTGAAGAGGATCGTCAAATCATCGGTGGGAACGATGGAGTTCTTCATCAGCAAGCGTCCTTGGCGATCCGACCATGATGCGCGAACTTGGATGGCGGCGTCCAATGCACGCACGTAGTCCGCATCATTTTCGGTCAACACCCGTTTCGTTTCGTTGACAACTTCGCAACGAAGCACGGTGTCGGCGAGCGGGTCAGCGGTGGCTTTGTATGGCGTTCGCAGTTCAATTTCTTTGATGACCGCTTCCGTGAGTCGCACACCCAAGTCTTCGCGAAACGTTGCGTTGCGAATGATAGGAACGTGAACCGTGCGAATGTTCTGCGGAAACAAAGCCGTGTTGCCAAGTTGATAAGGCGCACAACCACTGAGTAGGCAAACGCCGACCCAACACAGCAGGTGACGCCAAAGAGCGTTCTGCAGACGAGTGCCCGTTGGTTCGGTACGTTGTGTCAAGCGTTCGTTCATGGTCGTTATGAAGGCCGCTTGGCTCATCGGTAGATCGACTCGTTTTTCTTACCGGATGGCGAGTTGAACTTGGTTTCCAGCGGCGGCGAACGGCGGCTGTCCGGGAAAGCTCGCTTCAGCAGCGTTGCGGTCATTCGTTCAGCGGGGACATCGGGATAAGACGAGATCGCTTCCAGGCGTTCACGGGCTCGGTCGGCAAACGGTGTGCTGGGGTAGTCTCGCAAGATCTTTTGATAGTGAACTCGAGCCGCGCCGTATTCGGACCGCTTCTCACGGTAGATCGCGCGGTCGTTCAGCTTTTCTGCCCGACGGAAAGCGACTTCCGCGGCCGCACGTGCGACCATTTCAGATGTCTCTGGATCCTGCAGGCGATCGGGAAAGCGTTCGCGAGTTTGGCGAACCAGCTTGTCAGCTTCTTCCAGCATCAGACCGCTGTACTTCGGCCCGGCAAAGACTTCGAGCTTGCAGCGAATGCCCATCAAGTGAGCGTTGAAAAAGTGGTCGCTTTCGGGGAAGGTTTCTCGCAAGTCAGTCAGGAATTCATCGGCCATTTCGAATTCGCCCTGACGCATGTATTCCACCGCGGCGGCCATGGTGGCATCGTCCGCTAAGCGTCCGGTTGGATTGTCGTATCGGATTTGGTCCAACACTCGCACCGCGTGTCCTTCGGTGTCCAACCGTGGGCGGCTGGCGTCAAACAGGTTCAGCTTGAACCAATCGTCCGAGGTCGCTTTTTCGGTGTCGATCCAGTACTGCGAGATCGAAAAGGCACGTGCGGCAGCTTGGTCGACGTGGCGGTTGTTGGGGAACTCTTTGTTCAGTCGTTCGTAAACGTCCGCGGCATCGGGCAATTGGTCCGAGAAGAACAAACTCTCCGCTTGCATGAACATCGCGTCTTGTGCCAACGCGGATTCGGGTTGCGCGTCGGCGGCACGGGCAAACAACTTCGCGGCTTTGGCAAAGTCTTTCTTTTCGGATCCTTCGGTCTCGCCGTCGCGTTGGGTTTGATTCATTCGCGCGGCTGCGGAGCGAAACAATTGGTCCCCTTCTTGATACAGCTCGCGTGCTCGTTCCGCATCGGGTTGCTCCCGCATGGTCAGGTATCGCAACGCTCGATCGGTGGTGTCTTTGGTGGAATCCCAAAAACCGGTTTGAGCGTGCAGCGTTTGAGTTCCCGGCCAAGGAACGACACCGACAAACAAAACGAGTAAAAGCGTGCGGCAGGACGTCACGAGTAGCTTCCTTCGGTCAAGTTCGAAATGACACGTTGGAGATACCGCACCGGACCGGTTCGACGCCAGACCGAAATGTGCGGCAGCGATTCCGCCATTTCTGTCTTTCGTTGCCGCTCTAACCGGGAAGTTTGTCGGGCAGGAACGGTTGCATTCGCGGCGTGTGGCCGATCAGCGCTTCCAAGGTGCGATTGAGCAACCCCCGCAGGTCCCCGTAAGCCTCCGCACTCAAAGGAGGAAACAACGACGCGAGCGGAAACCGTTTCGGCCGGGAATCGGTTTCGACATCAGCGGAAGAGTCATCCGCGTTTTCGATTCCGGGGTCGCTGGCCAAAACTCGCAATGCGTCGAGGGCTTCCCAGCTCGCGGTCATCAAGTGCGTTTGCGACGGCCGGCAAGTTTCACACACCACGCCGCCGCCGATCAACGAGAACGAGGCCCGCCGTCGCTGCCGCTGAACCACTCGGCCGCACACGGTGCACTGCTGCGTCGAGGGTGCATGCCCGAGCAAACGCAAACACTGCGCGTCAAACGCCAGCAATGTTTTCGCAACGGGGCCATCGCCATCGATCATCCCCATCGCCGCGAGCGTCATGTCGAACAATTCGCGGTGCGGATCGTCATCATCGATCATCAGACGCAGCATTTCCGCGATGTAGTACCCAGCGTGCAGTCGTTCCAAGGAACGCTGTGCTCCGCGAAAACGGCGGCGAAGTTTGGATTCCGTCAACAGGTCCAGCGCATCGCCTGGTTTGTCGATCAAAGAAATCGAACACACCGACAACAGATCCAGCGACCCTTCAAACGGCCCCTTCAAACGCCGGGCTCCTTTGGCCAAAGCCGAAATTCGGCCCAGGTCTTTCGTGAGCAACGTGACGATGAGACTCGTTTCGCTGAACTCCACCGTTCGCAGAACGATTGCGGTGGTCGAATGATTTGCCATGAAAGGATTGCTGTTTCGGATCCAACCGGAAACGGACGCCGCAGACGGCACCGACGAGTGTCAGAGCCTGCAAAGATGGCGAGGAACCAACGATGGACCGCCAGCGTCAAACGCACATCGTAGAGACGAACTGTTCCCGGAGGGAGTGCGAGGAACTCTGAAACACGCAGCCGTTACATGCAAATCCCATTACTCCTGCGCACCCCGTCCGGAAACAGTCCGTCATTGATCTGTTGACGAAAGTTCCGCAAACGACGTTGCCACGCATTGCTGGCAAGAGAGAATGTGATCGCGTCACCATCGCTGGGCGACTGTGACATTCCCCGTTGCAAGCTTCCGGTATGCGGGCTTCCTTTTCGTGGAATCGTTCATTTTGAGCGTCCAATATAGGACACCAAGACTTGATGATGTTGTCTTGAAGATGACAGTGAAGCCATCCAACAGAGTGGATTCCACCAAAAGCTTGTTTAGTTTAGCCCGTTCCCCTCGCGAAGAAACCTTTGCCCTCCCAAACTGCCCAATTCTCTCCGTCTAACGCGCGGCATACAACCACCATTCTAAAATACAGCCGTTGGTTGCAACCGTGGGACCGGGATTGCTTGCCGAAAAGCGTTTTGCTTGCTTCCCGGACACCGCTGAAACGCCATCGTTTTGATCGCACTGTTCGGTCCGAGCGGTGATCACGCTCCGGGGTTCCCGACCCGATCGGCGACGCGCATACTGCCGCATCTTCCGTCCGATACCTTCCTCCACAAAAGTGAATTTCGATGAGTCAAAGCGGTGTGATCACGTTCAAAGGCAATCCAATGACTCTGGCGGGCAGCGATCTGGCCATCGGCCAATCCGCCCCCGACTTCAGCCTTCACTACGCACACGAAGGTTTGAAGGAATTGAAACTGTCCGATCTTCAGGGCAAGCCATCCATCATCAGCGTCGTTCCTAGCTTGGACACGCCCACCTGTGCCATCCAAACCAAAAAGTTCAACGAGCAATTGGCAGCACTTGGCGACAAGGTCAACGCGGTCACCGTCAGCCGCGATTTGCCGTTCGCACAAGCGCGTTTCTGCGGTGCTGAAAACATCAACATGCGAACCGCCAGCGACTATCAAACGCATGCCTTCGGCGAAGACTACGGTGTCGAAATCGAAGAGCTGAAGTTGCTGAGCCGCGCGGTCATCGTTTTGGATGCCGACGGCAAAGTCGTCTACAAACAAATCGTTCCTGAAGTGACCGAAGAGCCGAACTACGACGGCGCGTTGGAAGCTCTCAACGACCTGTTGGGCTGATCGTTGTTGGGCTGATTGCCACCCAAGTAAATGCGGACGCGTGGATCGGGGACTGGCCACGTCCTCGATCGACGCGTTGACCTTCGCGGCTTTCGCCGTTTTTCTCGTTCCTGTTATCTGATTTCAAAGGACATCCTTCGTTGTTGATCGACCGGCTACGCAGCGCAGCGGTGCTGATCACAATCGCGGTGGTTTGCTTGTTCGTCGACGCTCGGGTCAGCACTCAGGGCACCGAAGGATTGACGCTGATCCCGTTGCTGTTGTTCTTTGCTTTGGGCACCACGTGGGATATCACTTCGCTGTTGATCCAGTCAGGACGAAATGTTTGGCGAGCGGGTTGCATGATCGCCGTCACCAGCATGAGTTTGGCCCCGGCCATACCGAACATCGTCAACGCTGTTTCCGATGCGACCAACGGCGCGTTGGATCCTTATCCGGTCGATTGCCCCATTGGTCGATTGGGGTGGGTGGTGACCATGGCGGTTGCATCGCTGTTCGCATTGCTGATTCGCGAAATGTGGACCTATGGGTTGCCAGCTACCAACGACTCGCAACCCAGCGCTGATACGGCTGCCTCCATTTTGAAAGAAGCGGATCCAATCAAGGACGATGGTCCGTCGCATGGCACCAATTCATCCGCGAACCTTGAGGCTTCGCCTTTCTCCGCCAGCATTGACCGAACCATGCGAGCCGCGTTTGTCTCCATGTACATCGGATTGCCGATGAGCCTTCTGTTCGCGACGCGTTCACTGGGAAGCTCGGTCAGTCCACTGTGGGGCTTGGCAGCTTTGCTAACGTTCATCGCCACGACCAAATCTGCTGACGCCGGTGCTTACTTCTCCGGCAAATCGATTGGGCGAAACAAACTGATTCCGCGGCTGAGTCCTGGCAAAACCTGGGAAGGAGCCATCGGCGGAGTGATCGCGTCGACCTTGGTCGCGATGGCATGTCTTCACTGGTTGTTCCCGGCGATGTTGCCGAGCGGTTGTGCACCGTCGATCACGTGGGCGTTCGTTCTGGGGCCGGCGTTGTCCATCAGCGGAATGGTGGGTGATTTGGCCGAATCGATGTTCAAACGCGATTGCGGAGCGAAAGATTCTGGAAATTGGCTCCCCGGTCTAGGGGGCGTCTGGGATGTGACGGATTCGTTGATCGCCGCAATTTTGCCGGCTTTTCTGTGTTTAGCGGCGGCGGCATGACCGCTGTCGCTCCCCCCGTGATTTCTGCCCAAACCGGACTCGCACGATGGTCGGACCACGTGTTGGACGGTTAGAATTAGTCACTCAATTTCCAACGCTCAGGCGCATGTCGGTTCCATCTGCAATGAACGAAGCCACGCTGTCGACAGCGGGTCCCAATGAAGTTTTGACACTGTTCGGTCCTCGCGACCAACACGTGCGAAAACTGCGACGGCTATTCGGCGTCGACATCACCCACCGAGCGGGCAAGATTCGCGTCGCCGGTGAAGAAGCCGGTGTGGGTGCCGCGATGCGTACGTTGGAACGTCTGCGTTTGCTGTGTCGCAAGAAAGGTTCACTCAGCCTGGGCGACATCGAAACCATCGCCGCGGAAGAAGGTGCGAAGATCGAGGACGGGCGTCCGCCAACGCCGCGTGCCGAAGCGATCAATCTTCAAAACGCCGGCCGCAAAATCGCGCCGCGAACGCCCGGCCAAGCTCGCTATGTTGAGGCGATTCGGGAACACGATCTGACGATCGCCACCGGTCCGGCTGGTTGCGGAAAAACTTACTTGGCTGTGGCAACTGCGGTCGAAGCCCTTCGCGCTGAGTCCATTCGCAAAATTGTTTTGGTGAGACCGGCGGTCGAAGCCGGTGAGAGCCTCGGCTTTCTGCCGGGCGACCTGCGAGCCAAGCTAAATCCATATTTGCGTCCGTTGCTGGATGCACTTGGCGAAATGGTTGACTTCGACCAAGCCCGCGCGTTGATGGAACAAGACGTCATCGAGATCGTGCCGTTGGCCTACATGCGAGGCCGCACGCTCAACGACGCATTCATCATCTTGGACGAAGCCCAGAACACGACCGTGGCTCAGATGAAAATGTTCCTCACACGGATGGGCGAACGTAGCAAAATGGTCGTCAGCGGCGATGCGACTCAACTGGATTTGCCTCGCGGTGTCCGCAGCGGACTGCACGACGCGGTTTATCGATTGGGGAATATCAAAGGCATTGCCCAAGTGCGTTTGAGCGCCGCCGACATCGTGCGTCACCGTTTGGTGCAACGTATTGTGGAAGCCTACGAAGGTCAGGAAGAAGAATCGGCGACATCGACCAACGCCAAATCCAGCGACGCCAGTCCTAAGAACTCCGATTCAGAAACCACACCGGAAGAATGAGCGGAACGAACAAGAGCGGTCCCAACAAGAATGGTGCCTCCAAGGGAGGAACCACCAAGGGGAAGCAGCGCGCAGGCAAAGAACGCATTGAGTCGCTGGGGATCCCCAAATCCAAGTGGGCAACATGGTGGGACCGCAAAGACAAAGCGGAATGGGCGATCCGCGTCGGGCTGACTCTGGTCGCAGCGTTGACCATCCTTGGTTTGTGCTTCACTTGGAAACCAGCGTTCAGCTACCGCAGCGGAGCGATTCCCGCACGCGATTTGATTTCGCGAGTTGACTTCCAAGTTGCCGATGCGA
Organism: Rhodopirellula halodulae; assembly: GCF_020966775.1. Lineage (NCBI taxonomy): Bacteria > Pseudomonadati > Planctomycetota > Planctomycetia > Pirellulales > Pirellulaceae > Rhodopirellula > Rhodopirellula halodulae. Next base: position 64,501 of record NZ_JAJKFV010000030.1, read on the forward strand.
TTGCCACTGGCGATTTGAAAGAACGCCGACGTCGCGAAGTGATGACGCTGTATCGGAATTCACCACAGCGTTTGGAACAACTTCGTGCCGCACTCAAGAACCGATTGTTCTTGGTGTTGGGTGCCGCCAGCTACGAGCAATTGGGAAAAGAAGAACGCGCGGCGTTGACGGAATTTTACGAAGGCAGCGAGACCGCACCGGACGACGAATCTCCCGCGGAACGGTTTGCTCTGCTGAAACGTGTCTTCAGCAAAGACAAAGACTTGGCCACGCTGGAGGCTGCCGTCGATTCAGCCATGCTGAAGCTCTACAAAAACGGGATTCTGCAGGCACCGCAGCACCCGCCTGAAAAAGGCTCGCAGCGGATGATTCGCGTCTTCACGGGCGATCAGACCGACGAAGCGGTTCCGGTCGAATTGTCACAGGTCATCATTGCCGAGGCGGGCAACCAACTGGTCAAAGAACTTCGCGACCAATTTCGCAGCCGTTTTCCCGGCGACGATGGCTTGGTCGCAGCCGACATGATCGGCGATTGGCTGCGTGATCGACTGCCTGAATTTGAAACGCTGAAATACGACGACGAAGCCAGCCAAGCGGTCCGCGATCAAGCCGCCGCGGCGGTCGAAGACGTGATGATGACCTTCTACGCCGGGCAAACCAAACTGGCCGACGCGGGCAAACCTCTCACCGGTCGTGAACTTGGTTTGTTGCGAAGCGAGTGGTCCAAGTTGGTCGAGTCCATGTTGTGGTCGGACCGCGTCGCGCGGGTGGCCGCTTACGCTGGCATGATCGCTGCGCTTTACCTGTTGTGTGGATCGTACATTTGGTTTGTCGATGACCGATCGTTGTTGTTGGACCGAGCCAAGCTGGCCAAGCTGTTGGCGTTGATGGTGGTCACGATCGTGTTGTCCTACCACGCTTCGCGAGACGCTTGGCGAGCCGAGTTGGTTCCTTTGGTTTTGGCATCCATCACCGCCGCCGTGGTCTACGGTCGCGAATTGGCGATTTTGTTGCTGGCGTCGGCGTGTTTGTCGGTCATCCTTTTGCTTGGTGCGGACATACCGAATTTGGTCGTCGTCACCGCGGCCTGCACGACGTGCACGTTGCTCACGGGCCGCATTCGTTCGCGAACCCACTTGGTCACGGTCGGGATGATCTCGGCCACCATCACGATGTTCACCGTGGTGGGCGTCGGAATCGTCACCGGCCAGACGTTGTCCTCTGGCGCACCGGGTGGCAACTTGGAAGGAATGCTCAGCGGAGGATCCCTCGACCACGTGCTCAACGGATTGATTTCCGAAGCTGGCTGGGCGGGCGTTTGCATTCTGTTTTCTTCGCTTGCAATGACCGGGTTGTTGCCGTTGGTCGAGAAGGGGTTCGGCGTCCAAACGGACTTGAGCCTTTTGGAACTCGGCGATGCTTCGCACCCATTGCTTCGTCGTTTGGCACAGCGTGCACCGGGGACGTACAACCACTCGATCAACGTGGCCTCCATCGCAGAAGCCGCCGCCGATGCGATCGGTGCCAACGGATTGCTCGTCCGCGTGGGTGCGTACTTCCATGACATCGGCAAGATGTTCAAACCGGAATACTTCATCGAGAACCAATCGGCCGGCATCAACCAGCATGATTCGTTGCAACCCGCGATGAGCACGTTGGTGATCATCGCTCATGTCAAAGACGGAGCCGACTTGGCTCGCAATCACCATTTGCCCGAACCCATCATCGATTTCATCCTGCAGCACCACGGGACCACGCTGGTCGAATACTTCTATCGCGAAGCTGCCAAACGCAGCGAAGAAGACCCGAATCGCGAAGCCGTCAGCGACAAGGATTTCCGTTACCCCGGACCCAAACCGCAAACGTTGGAAGCGGCCGTGTTGATGCTCTCCGACACGGTCGAGAGTGCCTCGCGGACGTTGGTGGATCCCACACCCGCGCGAATTCAGGGCTTGGTCGATGCAATCGCACAAAAGAAAGTCGCGGACGGGCAATTCGACGACTGCGGCATCACCTTCGCTCAACTGCACCGAGTCCGCCAGAGCTTGGTGAAATCATTGACCGCCATTTACCATGCCCGCGTGAAGTATCCGGGGCAACAATCAGCGTGACGCAGCCTTCATCTCCTTTGACGCCTTCCGGCCGAACGTCGTCCAAGTTGACCGTCGATGTCTTGATCGACGAGGAAGCCGAGCCGGACTTATCGATCTGGTTTGGCGATCTCGAAACCGCGCGTCGCGCACTGACCGACGCTGCCATCGCAGCCGCCTCGGTCGAACGGTGTTTTGACGGCACGTTGGGTGTCCGCATTTGTGATGACGCCGCGATCCATCCAATCAATCGTGAATTCTTGAACCATGATTATCCGACGGATGTGATCAGCTTTCCGTATGAGCTTGATCCGCCACGAGTCGAGGGCGAATTGGTCGCCAGCTTTGAAACCGCGGTTGAGAACACCAGCGATCCGGCCAATTCGCTGACGCCTCGTGAAGAGTTGTTGCTGTACGTGGTGCATGGCACGCTGCACATCGTGGGTCACGACGACCAATCCGCCATTCCCCGAGCTGCGATGCGACGTGCCGAGGCAGTTGCGATGAAGCAGATCGGAATCCATCTGCCCATTGATGAGGAATCCGTCTCCGATTCCACCGACGACCCATCCGCCGAAGACGGCGGTTCGGCGGTGGCACTTTGAAAGGAGACACACCATGACTGAACTGAGCGAAATCAACGCGTTGCCATTGGCCGGACTGGGGTTCGTGCTTGGTAGTATCGGAGGACTCGGCAGCGAACTACTCGACCGATTCGCCGGGCGTTCTTTGGAGATTTACTGTCGCGTCAAAAAGAATCGCGATCGTTTTGGATCGGTGCTCGATCATCAAGACACCGTGATTCGTGCGGGGGATTACCTACACGTGATCGGTTCGGTCATGTTCGTCATGTTTGGCACGCTCGCTTTGGTCAATCGTGCGGGCGCCGACCGTGGCACCCTGACCGCATGGGCCATCGCCGCCGCTGGTTTGACGATGCTGTCGCACACATGGTTGCCCAATGCGGTCACTCGGTTTGCTTCGGCACCACTGCTGTATCACACGTGGCCATTTTGGCGGACGATGTCCTTTGTCATGCGACCGCTCCACGCTCCCGGCGAACTGTTGGAGATCATCTCTCGCCGGATTGCTGGCGTGGAGGAGACTGACGACGAAGACGAAGAGCAACTCGAAGACGAAATCCGGACGATCGTGGCCGCGGGAACGCGAGAAGGTTTCTTTGCACCGGGAGTTCGCGAAATGATCCAAGGCGTCATGGAGCTGCACGAAGACACGGTCGGGCACATCATGACGCCAAGGGTGGATGTCAACGCCATCGAAGTCTCAGCGACTTGGCCGGAAGCGATCCAGTCCATCATCGACACCGGCCGAACGCGCTATCCGGTTTACGAAGAGAACATCGACAACGTTGTTGGTGTGCTCTACGTGAAAGACTTGCTGCCGTATCTTTCCGGGAATGGTTTGCCGAACAAGTCGCTGTTGGAATTGTGTCGACGTCCTTGGGCGGTTCCCAAGGATCGCAGCGTCGATCTGTTGCTTCGCGAATTTTTGCACAGCCGGTCTCACATGGCGATCGTGTTGGATGAATTCCAACAAACCGCGGGCGTCGTCACGATCGAAGACGCTTTGGAAGAGATCGTCGGTGAGATCGTGGACGAATCAGACGAAGAAGAAGAATTCGAAATTCGCGTGATTGACGACGACACGATCGAAGCCGATGGCCGCGTGATGATTGACGATGTCAATGACTTGGTGCACTGGGATCTGCCCGAAAGCGATGACTACGAAACCGTGGCGGGATGGGTGTTGCATCACACGGGAATGATTCCCACGGCGGGTCACTTGCTGAACGTCGGGCAGTGGGAAGTCGAAGTCTTGCACGCCACCAATCGCAAAATTGAAAGCATGCGGATTCATCGTCCCAACGGAGAAAGTCAACGTGTTGGCTGATCCGAACCGTTTGTCTCGTTCAGTGCCGGATGCCTGAACACCATCATCTTGCTCCAGCTACTGTTTGATCTATGTGTGGTTTTACCGGTGGACTTTGGCAACGCGACGACCAAGCGATCTCGTCCGACTTGCTGACACGGATGACCAACGAGATCGCCCATCGCGGTCCCGACGATGCGCAGATTTGGATGGATCCTGAGCACCGAGATGCCACTGGGAAAACGCTTGGTGTCGGGCTGGGGTTTCGCCGTCTTTCGATCATCGATGTCGAGGGTGCCCGCCAGCCGCTTTCGAACGAAGACGGCAAAATCCGGATGGTCTTCAATGGCGAGATCTACAATTACGAAACGCTTCGTCGTCGCTTGCAAGGTGCCGGCCACCAATTCGCGACGCAGGGCGACGGTGAGTCAATCATTCACCTGTACGAGGACGTTGGTACCGACTGCTTCGATTCGCTGAACGGGATGTTCGCGATCGCGATTTGGGATGCTCGTCGAAACCGTATCGTTCTGGCGAGAGACCGTATTGGTCAAAAGCCGCTCTATTATTCCTACAAGAACGGGAAATTGGTTTTTGCCAGCGAGCTGAAAGCCCTTCGTTTGGTGCCAGGCATCTGCGAAGAGATCGACCCCAACGCGGTCGATGAATTCCTAACTTATCAGTACATCCCTCACCCGGGGACGATCTTCAAAGGAGTCCACAAGCTGCCACCGGGACACTTCGCGGTCTTGGATGAACGCGGCTTGCGGGTCGAACGCTACTGGAACTTCGATCCTTCGATCGAACGCCCGATTTCGCGCGGAGAAGCCATCGAACGCGTTCGTGAATTGCTCTCGGATTCGGTGCGTCTGCGGATGCGAAGCGATGTTCCGCTGGGAAGCTTTCTTTCCGGCGGGATCGATTCCTCGTTGATCACGGCGTTGGCGGGCGACCACACCGACACCGCGCTGCGGACGTTCAGCATTGGTTTTCCGGTCGCAGAGTTTGACGAGACCAAGTACGCAGCCCAGGTGGCTGAACATTTGAAAACCGATCACACGCGGTTCGAGGTTCAGCCGAGCGGCATTGATATCCTGGAAAAGCTTGTGTGGCACTACGACGAACCCTATGGTGATTCGTCCGCGGTTCCAACATGGTATTTGTCCAAATTGACCCGTGAGCGAGTCACGGTTGCTCTATCAGGAGATGGCGGCGACGAGTTGTTCGCCGGCTACGAACGTTACCGTGCGCTGTGGATGAGCCAAAAGATTGCCCGGTTGTTTCCGCTGCATCGAGTTCCCGGGATTGGGCTGGTTCAGAAGTTGCCGGATTCCAATCGCCGTCGATCTGTCGTTCGGCGAGCCAAGCGTTTCTTGGAGGCGATCGATCAACCGGTGGTTCGCCGCTACATGAACTGGTTGCAGATCTTTCCGGAATCCATGCGAGCCGACATGTACAACGACGATTTTGTGCGGTCGTTGCCAGGGCATGACCCGGTCGATTTTCTGGAGTCTGTCTGGGCCCGCAGTGAAGGTCGCGACGTGGTGACGCGAGCGTCCACGTCCGACATCTTGTCGTATTTGCCGTGTGATCTTTGCACGAAAGTCGACATCGCGTCGATGGCTCATGGTTTGGAAGTTCGCCAACCGATGTTGGATCACCGAGTCGTGGAGCTCGCGGCTTCGCTACCCGTGGATGTGAAGTTTCGAGGACGCCGTGGGAAGTTGATTCTGCAAGACGCATTTGGCGATCGAATTCCGGCGTCGATTTTCACTCGACCGAAAATGGGCTTTGGTATCCCCATTGGTCAGTGGTTCCGTGAAGATTTCAAACCGCTCGTGCATGACACGATGTTGGCCAACGACGCAAGGATTCGAAACTATTTCCGTCCGGATGCCATCGCGGACTTGGTGCGGTCGCATGAGTCCGGTGAGCAGAACCACGGCTATCGGCTTTGGAACTTGCTGGTGCTGGAAACCTGGCTTCGACAACTCTAGGGCGTCAGCGTCCCGTTTTGTCTGGACGCAAATGTTACAAAGCCGCCGCTGCATGCGTGATAAACTGCGGTCGATTTTCCCGACCGAGCCGCCCTGCGGCGATCATCATGAGATTGGCAACCAAATGACGCGTCTGTTTCTCGCCCACACCTTTGTGCTCGCCTTCGTTGCTTTGACGAGTTGGCTGAGTAGTTCGAGTGCGACTCATGCGAGGGACTATGTGCTCACGATCGGCGGAGGATATTCGCCTTCGGGAAATCAAGCTTCGCTAGAAAACAATGTTGTGTTCTCGCAGCGTGTGTTGCGTGATCAAACGTTGTCGGCTGATCAAAACGTTGTGTTCTTTTCCGATGGCACGTCGCCCGGAAAAGACTTGCAAGTCATGGATCCGGACTCGGTTCCCAAGGCGAATCGGCTGATGGCGGAGTTCTTCGGCAGCACGGATTCATTAGGACTTTCGTATCGCAATCACAACATCGCGGATGTTCGAGAAAGCACCGAGCCGGCCAATATCCGCGAGTACTTCCAAGAGTTGAAGACCAAAGTTCGCTCAGGCGACCGGTTGCTGGTGTATGTCACCGCGCACGGCAGTCGCAGCAGCGATCGAAATGATCCGTACAACACCTCCATCGCGACTTGGAACAACAGTGCCATTCGCATGAAGGAGTTTGTGAGGATGCTGGATGGTCTGCCAACGGACGTCGAGGTCATTGCGATCATGGTTCAGTGTCACGCCGGTGGGTTTGCTCGGTTCATCTTTGAAGACGGCGATCCTGACAAAGGGTTGTCCAAACAGAAGCGTGCTGGATTCTTTGCCACCGTCCACGATCGTCCCGCAGCGGGATGCACTCCGGAGGTCGATGAAGCCAGCTACGTCGAGTACAGCACTTATTTCTGGGCGGCGTTGTCTGGGCATACGCGCACCGGGCGAGCGATCGAGCGACCTGACTATGACGGCGACGGTGTGGTGTCGTTCGAAGAAGCCCATGCGTACACGATTCTTTCAGCCGACACGATTGATTTGCCTGTGCTCTCCTCCGGCGAATATCTCAGCATTCATAGTCGGTTTGACGAGGACGATCCGGAATTGTTGAAAGAAGATGAGTCCTACGAGCTGATTCATCAATTCGCGACGCCATCACAACGTGCCATCTTGGATGGTTTGTCTGAACAATTGAACCTTGAAGGCGATGAACGGATTCATGAAGCATGGCGACGGTCTCAATCGGATCGCTCACGTTCGCGGCGACGTCGTCGTTCGGCTCCTGAGGACGAACTGCGTCGTCGCATTGTTCGCGACTTGGAACGCCGCTGGCCGGAGCTTGCCAACGTGCTGAATCCAATCGCCATTGACTTGCTGACTTCTCGTGCCGACGAATTTGTGGAGGCCGTCGAAGGCCATCGCGATTACCGACGCTATCGTGAACTGTTGGAAACGTCCGAATCCGACGCAGACAAAGAGAAGGTCAAGTACGAACGGTTCGTCCGCATCGCCGACAATGTGGCTTTGGCGGAGAATCTGCGGCGTATTGGTGACGCTCAAAAGATCGCTGAATACGAAGCGATCGTCCGATCTGAACGATCGACTTTGTCAGCGTCGGCGAACCAGAACAAATGAATCGGTGGTGGGGTGAAGCATCACACTCGTGCGATTGAGAGCTGGCAATCAGACGTGGCTTGTTTTGTCTACTTTTGTGTTGCCAATCCAACGCAGCGCCATCGCGGAAAACAGCAGAACGACCAGACTCACAACGAGATGTGTCCACTCGCGATACAACGCATAACCGGTGCTGAACAACACCGAGTAGATCAAGAAGGTCGCGGCGACCATGGCCATCAAACCGCGGCTGATCGAGTCTTCGATGCGGACCACGATCCCCTCTGCTTCCAAACGTTGCTGCACCGGCTTCCATCCTGATCCACCTGGTCGGATCTTTTGATAGAAGGCTCGTAGAGTCGCTTCGTCCGTAGCCGGAGTCACGAATGTCACCGCGACCCAAGCCGCCGTGGTCAAGCCAACGCCGATCAACAATTCTTGCCATGCCGCAAGTGCAGGTAGCTCCAGTGCAGGGGAGACGAACTGGAAGAACATGGCAACCAGCAACGAAACGACCATTCCTGTGATCTCGGTGAACGCGTTGATTCGCCACCACAACCATCGCAGGATGTAGATCAATCCGGTCCCGGCCCCGATTTGCAAGATGATGCTGAAGTTCTGCATGGCACTTTCCAGCGTCAACGCCACGAATCCTGACAACAACATCAGGCCGACGGTTGCCACACGGCCAATCATCACCAGTCGTTCATCGTTTGCTTCTCGATCGACAAAGCGTTTGTAAAAGTCGTGAGCGATGTAGGACGCACCCCAATTCAAGTGCGTTGAAATGGTTGACATGAACGCGGCGATCAGGCTGGCGATGACCAAACCCAGCAACCCCGTCGGGAGAAACGTCAACATCGCGGGGTAAGCCAAATCGTCTTGAACAAACTGGGGGTCGATGTCTGGGAATGCTTTCTGGATGCTTTCGAGCGTCGGGAACACGACGATCGAAGCAAGGGCGACCACGATCCATGGCCACGGTCGAAGAGCGTAGTGAGTGGCTTGGAACAACAACGTTGCACGCGTGGCATCGCGTTCGCTCTTGGCACCCAGCATTCGCTGAGCCACGTAGCCACCTCCACCGGGTTCAGCGCCAGGGTACCAACCGCTCCACCACTGCACGGCAAACGGCATGATGATCAGCGGAATCATCGCGTCCATGTCGGTTAAATCTGGCAACAGATTCATCTTCTGCTGAACCTCAGGATGTTCCAGCAATTGGGCGAACCCACCGACCTCGGGTCGATTGCACACGACGTAAGCCGCCGCGATCGCGCCAAACATCGCCATGACGAATTGAAAGCAGTCCGTCAAAATCACGCCTCGCAGTCCGCCCATCAGCGTGTAGATCACTGTCACGGTGCCGGTGATCAAAACCACTTCCAACGGCGAGGCTCCGAGCAACACGCCCCCGAGTTTGATCCCGGCCAAAATCACATTGGCCATGACCAAACAATTAAACACCACGCCCAGATAAATCGACCGGAAACCTCGCAGAAAGCCGGCTGCCGAACCGCTGTACCTGAGTTCGTAGAATTCGAGGTCCGTCGCCACGCCACTGCGTTTCCACAGTTTGGCATAGACAAAAACCGTCAACAGACCCGTTAGAAGAAACGCCCACCAAACCCAGTTGCCGCTCACTCCATCGTTTCGCACGATGCCAGTCACCAGGTTGGGTGTGTCCGCGGCAAACGTGGTGGCGACCATCGAGATACCCAGCATCCACCAACTCATCTGGCCGCCAGCCAGGAAATACTCTGAGAAACTTTTCCCAGCTCGACGGCTGCTGACAACGCCGATCACCGTGGAGATCAAGAAGAACGATCCGATGATCGCATAGTCGATGAAAGAAAGTGCCATTTGCGGTTTTGGTAGGTACCAATACTCGAGAGTGTGTGAACGCTACAGAGAGAGGCTGAAGCCTCAATCAGTGAACCTCGACCTCGAGAATTTTCGAAAAGGAATCGAAAACGTACCCCCGATTGCCTTCGCTGAGAATTCGCACATAGCGGACTTGTTGAGGCTCGAACGCGTGCTCGACCACGGACGTTTCGGTCTCTGGCTTCTCTTTCCGACTACCGACTTCGGTAAAGTGTTCGCCGTCCAAGGAAACTTCGACGGAGTACTTCTCAAACGAGCCTTGGACCGTGAAGGCATGGACCAACACTCGCTGGATTGTTTGAGGGGTTTCGAGGTCGATGGTGATCGCAATCGGCTCGGGCACGGCGGGGTACCCAAGATAGAAATCAAGTGGGCCCGTCCCGCCATCCGTCACTCGTTCCACGGAAAACGGTGCTGCGGAGGAAACGCTGGAGGTGACTGGTTTTCCCAATGCCAAGTTCTCTTTCGGTTGGACGCGAATCAACTTCAACTGGCTTTCCGCTCCCATAGGTGAGCCCTTCACGAACAGTCGTGCTCGAACATCCACGGTTTCGTCGACCTCAAACGGTTGTTCGTAGCGTTGTGAGTCAGCGTTGACCGCAGAACCGTCGGTCGTGAATCGAATCAGCCAGTCATCGTTGTCCGCTGGCAAATTGTTGCGACCGGCGATGGAGACGGTTGTCTGGTCGTGAAAGACTCCATCGGCCGGAACCGCCAACGCATCGGCTTCGATCTTGACCGGATAGAAAGCTCGCAGACGAATTGCTTCCGCTTGTTGCGACCTCGCTTCGAACGACGTGAAGTCTCGTTCGATCTCAGGATTCCAAGCCACTTCGGCAAACGGGATCGCTCGCGGGAAGACTTGGTCATAGTAATTCTCTTCGCGGCCTTCCCACCATGGCATGCAGAAACCGATCAGTTGATCGGAAGGTTCCACCTCGATCGGATTGGCATAGGTATGAATGCCTGGATTGACGTGTTTGAAGGTGGTCAACGATGTCTTCTCATAGATCCGTTGTGGAGAAGTCATCGTGAAGTTCGTTCGTGGATAGTGATCGACCAAGTACAACGGGTCCCACGCCGCGTTCACGACTCGGTAACCATCCTTCAGCATTTGATCCGCGGGATAGTTGATCGTTCGCCAATTGATGTGGATGACTTCTGTGTTCACACGATTTTCGCCCTTGCCAGGGGCCGGGCCTTCCCAAACCAGAGTCTGCTTTCCTTTGGACTTCAGAAACTGATGCAGCTTGTTGATCAGGTCCCGCTGTAAATCCTCGGGGACACCAAACGCTTCATCACCACCGATGTGGATGTAGGGTGTTGATTGGAAGACGGACATCAAATCGTCCAGCATCGTTTGGATGCCTTCCAAAGCCTTCGGGCTGCTCGCCAGTTCCGTTCCGGTCTCGCCGAACACTTCGGGATAAACGCGGCGAATCATTCCGGAGTGCCCGGGGACTTCCAGTTCAGGGATCAACGTCACGCCACGAACAACGGCGTAGGCTTCCAGTTCGTGAAAGTCGTCCAGCGAGATCAGTCCGTCTGATAGCTTCGGAAACGATTCGAACGGGAAAGCAATCCGCTGATCATCCGTCAGGTGCAATTGAACCGAGTCAATTTTATAGAACCAGCAGAAATCGATGGTCTGTTTCAGCAGCTCCACGCTGTGTGGATTGCGGCCCATGTCGATCATCAAATTTCGATAGCTCAGTTTCGGTTCGTCACGGATGGTGCCGACCAACAACTCGCCTTCGTTCGCTCCACCAACCAACTGCAAAAGAGTCGCCGTGGCATAGGAGAGTCCTTTGATTCCGCCGGCCTTCACGCCGACGCCTTCGGTGGTGATATCGATGGCATACGCACTGGCTGCAAGCGATTCGTCCAGCGAAAAGGTCCAACCAGCTTTGTCATCGATGGCTTTCACCAGCGTGCAATTTTCACCGGTCAGACGCTGGATGGTTTTTGCGAAGACGGTCAGATGAGCGTCCCAGTCGCCGCTGGATGGTGAGCTGTAAGTGATGGTTGGCGGCAACGAATACGTTTCACCGTTTCCAAACTCCGCTTTGACTGGCAATGGAACCATGGCGGAGGTCGCGTCGCCGCCAACGAGCTTGGTTTCCGTAAGAACGAGGGCAACGACGGGCAAGACAACTGTGAGAGCAAGGTGCAAAAACTTGGTGTGCATCAGCAAAACAGGCGGAGTTGGAGGGCGAGTCAAAGAAGAAAGCACACCACGGCATGCTTTGGCACAGACAAAATAGCCTCCCGGAGCCACGACGCTTGCGGCGCGGAGGCCATAACTGCGGAGGACTTGCGAGTCGATCAGAAAGATCGTTCGATCTCAAAAGGAAAGCGACGGGACTTGGATGAGCCTTGTCCCGCCGCGTATCTCGCATGAACAGATGACAATCGTCTTGATTCAGCTTTTGTCGCTGCGTGAGAAGTTCAGTGCCAGATCGTCCAAGGAACCAGTCACGTCCAATTCGCTAGTGAAGTTCTCTTCGGCTGGCGGGGCGTCTTTCAGTGCTTTGCTGAGAGCTTTGCCAACGGACTTTTTGTCTCCGCCTCCCAGGAAAGTCAATTCTTGACGAGGTGCACGGTCGGCGGTGATGCTCACCCGAACCTCAAATTCACCTTCACGAAGTTGAGCGTCGGCGGGGATGGTGAATTCACCATCGAGGATCGGTGCCATCGCCGTGGGCGAATCAACGTTCGGCTTTGGAACGAGACTGATCTTGCCTTTGGAGATCGGAACACCATCCACTGCGGCAGTGCCCGAGAGCGAGATGCCGGACGGTCCGCAGCCAACCATCGTGCTGAGAAAAGCAACAGCGAGACCGAAGGACAGGACGAATGATTTTGCGTTGGTAGACATTTTGCCTGAGAATTGTTCTGAGTTGCCTGAGGATTGTTCTGGGAGATTCGCGTCTGAATGGCGTTGTCACATCGCCGACGCGGGGCGATGTGACGTTCAATGCGGATCGAACGTTGATGGCACTTGGCTCTGTCAAACGGTTCGAAACTGCGCGGGGACGAGCGATTCGACAGGTGTCGAGCCGACGTCGTCCCCGGATGGAAACAAGCGAGCGGAGGCTCAGTTCTCAAAATTGTTGACTTCGTGCCCGGCTTTCGTCAGGAACGCGGTCAGCACGTCTTGGGCGATCGAGTAGGTGACGAATTTTGTCGAGCCGTCGGCCAGCACAAAGTGCGATCCACCAGGGTGGTAGCTGAAGAAGAAGTGCTCATCGTTGTCGGGCAGGTTGCCCAATCCACCGGTGAGGTCTTCGTCGTCCATGGCACCGCCGATGCCGTCGGAGTTCACGGGGAATCCGTAGTAAGGCACAAAACCGCCACCGGCTTCATCCGGCGAGTCGTAGCACAGCACCGAGTGACCGACACCGAACGGAGCACCGGTGTAGGTCGTCAACCATCCACCCGTTTGAACCGAGCCGGCTTTCGCGGGGAACAATCCTCGCTCACCAACCAACAATGTGTTGCTGGTTCCGTCCAACACCGACGCGAATCGCACGGGGCCGAAGGCGGACCCTTGACTGTGGAACATGCCGTCGGCTTTGTACTTGAACGCGGCGGGGAAGTTGTTCCAACCCGACGCGTCGGTTCCATGATATTGGTTGGACGAACGTCCGTAGTGCCCGGCATTGCCGAAGTAGTTTGTGCCCGCACTCGTCGCGATCACGGTGCTTCCGAAACCGACGTTGACCGGAACATCCGACAATGGATCGCTCGGGCAATTCAGCAAGTTGACTTCGGTCAAAATGGCGTCGGCATCGAACGTCGGGCCGTACAGCATCAGGTCATCGGTGTCCAAAGCCGACTGTTCCACATACGGCAGAATGGCTCGCAACCATGTGCGACCGACTCCGACGAAATCGCGGTTGTCCGCGGATGCGGGGAACTGTTTGTAAGTGCTTTCGTAGTTGTGGCAGGCCAAAGCCAATTGCCGCATGTTGTTGCTGCACTGCATTCGGCGAGCGGCTTCACGAGCCGACTGGACCGCGGGCAGAAGCAAGCCAACTAGAACGCCGATGATGGCGATCACCACCAGCAGTTCAACCAAAGTGAAGCCGCGTCGATTCAATGGAATGGCGGTTCGAGTAACAGTCACGAATGTGTCCTTCAAAAATGCGTGTGAGTTGAATGCGCGATGCTTTCATCGCGTCCCCTGCTCATGACTGCTTCTGAGATATTTCATATCGAGGTGGTCCCTCGGCGGAGGTGCCGACTGATCATCTCAACAAACAGATGTGCGATTCGATGGTTGCGAATTGCAAGGACTGGACCGATTCAGGTAGGTCTTCGAATCGGCCCACAGTCCAGAACGAGCGATAAATCGCTACGGGGGCGGGAAGTCACATAGTGTTTAATTTTGGAATGCGACTTTCGCCACCACCTAGTCTCAAAAAACAATCTATATTTTGCGCAACCGTCTAAAAGTTTTGCGCAATGTGTCTATAGAATTCAATGGTGCGCAGAGGGTTAGCAGGCCGTGCCAAAATCGTGCGCAGTGACTGCCTCCAAACAGCATGTCCTCTATAGGGATTCTCCCTCCGTAGAATTTTGAGGGGCCTCCTGTAGAGTCGGCGTATGCAACATGACTATGTTGAGTCGGCAATTGACGATCAAAAATGCCGGTGGCGGGATGGGCAATGGATCCGGTTGCAATTGAGCTTGCGAAAGTTCATTCGCGGCAATTTGACGACGCTCGTCATTTTTCCACCAACGGCACCGTTCGATTTTCGACTGAACTTCGAATGGCGGTCTCGATGATTTGCTGACCGATGCGAGCAACTTCGGGCGAAAGGGGCCCCTCGATCGGCTCATTCGCGTTGAATTTCGCAATGGCGTATTCAATGCCATTCGATAAGCCTGTCGGGAGTGGCGAAACAGGATGCGAGTAGCCCTCCGGGCACTCCAGCGTCTGAACCGTCAAGGCTTCCGCGTAGTCGTCGCTGCGAATCGTGCCGTGCGTGCCGCGGATGACATAGCCGCACGCGGGCTGCGGTTGGTGGACCCAAGGGTCGGTGAACGTTCCCCAGCGGGTTTCGAATTTCGACATGCCGTCGCTGTAGCGAGCGACGGTGATGCTGTGTTCGTCCACTTCCAAACCGGGCGTGCTCGTTGTGACGCAAGTCACGTCGATGGGTTTTTTGCCTCCGTTGAACCACGTGCCCATCGTGGCGCCGTAACCAAGGTAGTCGCGAAGAGACCCTCCCCCGGCATCGAGCTTGTACCACCAACTATTCTGTTTTTGCTCCGGTGTCGGTTCGAATTCAACCTTGTCTGCTCCATGGTACAGAGGCCCGCGATTGCCACCGTAGTGATGGACCTCCAGCACATCGCCAATCAGTCCGTCTTGGATCAGCTTCCAAGTGTTGTAGTGCGACGCCTGCCAACGCGACGGCCAATTGATCATGAGTTGCTTGCCCGTCACCCGCATGGCTTCGATCATGCGATCGGCGTCCGCCAGGGTTGCAGCGAATGGCTTTTCGACCAAAACATGGCAATCAAAAGGAGCCACCCGCTCCACCCATTCCGCGTGCTCCCCCGTTGGCGGACAGAGAACGACGAAGTCGGGTTGCGTCTGCGTCAGGCAAGCTTGCTCGTCCGTGAACACGATGTCTTCCGCCAAACCCAAGGCATCGATCGTTGGTTGCATCGAATCGCGGTTGTGATCACACACGCCAACCAAGTCGGCATCGGGATGCTCGCTGACTTGCCGCAGCAAGTCTCCCATGTGCATGTGCGAAAAGTTAATTCCAGCAATCCGCCAACGTTTGGTCATCGCCATCGGCTCGGTGTGAGGTCTGATTCGCGGCATCGGTCGCACGCTTCCGCGACCGCCCGTAGTTGAGAAAACCGAATCTTAGCTGACCAAGTTCTTCACCACATGACCGTGAACATCCGTCAAACGGAAGTGGCGGCCTTGGTACTTGAACGTCAGACGTTCGTGGTTGATGCCGAGCAAATGCAAGATGGTCGCGTGCAGGTCATGGATGTGCACTCCGTCACTGGCGACGTTGTAGCTGAATTCATCCGTTTCGCCGTGCGTCACGCCACCACGAACACCGCCGCCCGCCATCCACATCGTGAAGCATCGCGGATGGTGGTCACGACCAAACTTTTCGCCTTCGATCTTCCCTTGCGAATAGGCCGTGCGTCCGAACTCGCCACCCCAAATCACCAGCGTGTCATCGAGCATGCCGTGATCCTTCAAGTCTTGCAGAAGTGCCGCCGTGGCTTGGTCCGTTCGTTTGGTCGAACGGCGAATCCCCCACGGCAAACCGTTGTGATGATCCCAACCGGGCTGATAAAGCTGAATGAACCGAACGCCTTTCTGTGCCAATCGCCGGGCCCGCAAGCAATTCGCTGCATACGTCCCCGGTGTGTTCACGCTGTCGCCGTAACGCTTCAACGTTTCCTCGGTTTCATCAGAAATATCAGTGACATCAGGCACGGATGCTTGCATTCGAAACGCCATCTCGTATTGAGCAATGTGCGTTTCCAAGACCGGGTCGCTGGTCATCGCCAATTGCTTCTGATGCAGTGCTTGCATGTGGTCCAAAGCCCGACGACGTCCCTCTCTCGAAATGCCGTTTGGATTGTTGAGATAAAGCACAGCATCTTCGCTCGCTCGGAAACGCACACCGTCGTACTTGCCAGGCAAGAACCCACTGCCCCACAAGCGTGATACCAAGGGTTGCCCGCTGCGTTCGGTCGAAACCATGACCACGAAAGCCGGCAAGTCCTCGTTGTCGCTGCCCAGTCCGTACCACATCCACGATCCCATGCTGGGACGACCGGGGAACTGAGATCCGGTCTGCATCATCGTGACACCAGGACCATGGTTGATGGCTTCGGTGTTCATGGTTTTGATGACGCAGAGATCATCCGCGAATTTCGCGGTGTGCGGCATCAGTTCGCTCATCCACATCCCGCTTTCGCCATGTTGTTGAAACTTGAATGGCGAACCCACCATCGGCAAACTGGATTGGTGAGCGCTCATGCCCGTCAGACGTTGTCCCATCCGCACGGACGCAGGCAACTCCTGGCCGTGCATCTTGTTCAACATGGGTTTGTTGTCGAATAAATCAATCTGCGAGGGGCCGCCGGATTGGAATAGGAAAATGACACGCTTGGCTTTGGGAGCGTGATGCAGCCCCAACGTGGACGCGTCGGCGGTCGCCGGATTCAGCAAACTGCCCAACGCAATCCCGCCCAAGCCGTAGCCGAATTTGGCGAGCATTTCGCGGCGAGAGATGTGATTGGCGTCAAAGCCGGTGCAAAGTGATGGATTCATCGTAGGACTCCGATCATTCGGAAGTGGATATGTGTTGTGAGGAACTCAAGTCGCAAACACGATCACTGATGGTGCAGCGATTCGTTCAAATTTAGGATGGAGCTGACCAAGATCGTTGCTGCTGCCAACTCGTCGTCCGCAATTTCCGCGTCGTGTTTGGTTTGCCCAACGGCAAGCAACTCTTTCGCCTCATCAGGAGATTCGCGGAACAGTTCAAGTTGTTCCTCATAGAGATCTCGCAGAATTTCGATCTCGTCCGCATCGGGATGCCGCGACGTCAACATGCGAAAGGCGTTGGTCACCATCTCGGAGGTATCGCTGGCGTGTTTCTTGATCAGACGTTGGCCCAAGACACGTGACGCTTCGATGAATTGCGGCCCATTGAGCAAAGCCAAGGACTGCAGCGGTGACTGAGTCAGTTCGCGACGCACCCGGCACACTTCGCGTTTGCCGGAGTTCATTGTGACCATGATGGGAGCCGGAGCGGTTCGTTTCCAAAACGTGTACAGACTGCGCCGGTATTGCCCTTTGCCTTCGTCCGCATCCAGCGGATAGTAGGCCATTTCCAAATCGTAGGGCTTCGTCGGTGGGCCACCCACGGTTGGTACCAGCAATCCACTGACCGCCAAGGCATTGTCACGGATCATCTCGGCGGTCAAACGGTTGCCTCCCGATCGAGCCAGATACAGATTGTCCGGATCGCGATCACGTTTCTCCGGTGGCACGATGGGACTTTGTCGATAGGTGCTGGACAGAACCATTTGCCTCAACAAACGACGAACGTCCCACCCCGAGTCGATGAAGTCTCGCGACAACCAATCCAGCAACTCGGGATGCGTTGGCAGCGAGCCTTGGTTGCCGAAGTCTTCGGGCGTGCGGACCAACCCGTCGCCGAACACCATTTGCCAGTAACGATTCACGGTCACTCGCGAAACCAATGGGTGGTCGGGTGAAGTCAGCCACTGTGCCAATCCCAGTCGATTTCGTGGTGCGTTTTCGGGGAACTCCGGCAGAAACTCGGGCGTGTCGGCCGTCACCGGATCAGCAGGTTGGTCATAGACGCCTCGCGAGAGAATGTAGGCGGGGCGCGGTTCCGATTGTTCACGCATGACGGTGATTGCTGGCGTGGCATCCATCGCGTCGTTCCAACGCTGGCGTGCCAGCGTGACTTTCGCATGTTGCTGCTTCGTCGGTTGGTGCACTCGTTTGAAATAGAATTCTTGTAGGTCAGTGACTTCCTGGTCGCTCAGCAAAGCGGTTTCTTTGGCGAGGATCTGCTCCAAGGACTTGCCGTCGAATAATTGGCGAGTCTCCAAAGCCGACAATGTTTCGTCGAACAGTTGAACCTCGTCGATCATCCCATCTTTGAAACCACGGTCTCGATAACGAGAGCCTAGTGCGAAGTCTTGATAGCCTTCTCGCCACTGCGTGATGTTGCGAGTCAGGTGGTCTGCCGTGACTTGGGTGCTGGCCAATTCGCCGTCCAGGTAAACCTTCAGTCCGGACGCACGGCTGGAACCATCGTAAGTTACCGTCACGTGAGTCCAACGATTGGCTTTCAAAGGCTGAGTCGTTTCGACCGCGATGGCATTGCCGGGCCAGAAGTGAACCAGCCTCGCGGTCAATCGATCCGCTTTCTTCGTCAGCTCGTACCCGACGGAACCGGCATCGTCCCAGCCGCGAGAGCGACGGAAAAGCACCGCTCGTTCGGTCAGTTCCGGCGTGTTGAACCACATCGATACGGAGAACGGTTGATCGCGTCGGAAACGTCCCATGCCGGGGAACACCACCGCGTCATCGCCCGTCATCTTCAACGCTTGGCCAAAACGTCCTGGAGTTGGCTGATTGGATTGGTGCGTGATGGCTCGGAAGCCATGTTCTCCTACCACGGCACGCATGCTTTCGGCAGCAACCTCTCTGTCGCGTTCATCAACTGCTTCTTCCTTCGTCGCCGCATCAATCGTTTCAAAAGACAGGCGAGCAAGCGGCTTCACCATGGCAACTCGTGTGCGAGCGGTTGCTTCGATGGTAGACGGGTGGGGTTCGGCCTCCGAGGTTCCGTAGGCTGCTTTCAATTCTTCAGCCAGTCTTTTTCGTTCGTCTCCGGCCAGCCATGCCTTCCATCGATCTTCGCTGTTTTCTTGGATCCGTTGCAACTTCTGCTCAGCGGATCGCAGCGCGTCGTCCGCAGCGTTCAGTTCCGCATGTTGCTCTTCGGATGGCAATGGCATCGCTGGAGTTGGTACCGCGTCGGTGAAGTACGAGATCAAGCCTCGTTCATCAACGTTGGCAAAGAACGAACTCAGTGAGTAATAGTCACGTTGCGTGATGGGGTCGTACTTGTGGTCGTGACAGCGACTGCATTCCATGGTCAGACCCATGAATGCGGTGCCCACGGTGTGCGTACGATCCGCGACGTTCTCTACGCGAAATTCCTCAATCGCGACGCCGCCTTCTTTCTTGTGCGAGTGCAAGCGATTGAATGTTGTCGCCAAGACCTGCTCGGTCGTCGGATCTGGCAATAGGTCACCCGCCAATTGCCATGTGATGAAATCGTCGTAGGGCAAGTTCCTCGCGAATGCGTCGATCACCCAATCACGGTAGGGCCAGACGAATCGCTCGTCGTCGCGTTGATAGCCGTAGGTATCCGAATACCGAGCCACGTCCAACCACTCGCTTGCCAAACGTTCCGCGCAAGCGTCACTGGTCAGCAGTCGGTCCACCACAGTTTCATAGGCGTGCCGCGAGGTATCCTTCAGAAAGGCATCCAGCTCAGCCAGGGTTGGCGGCAATCCGGTCAAATCAAAGGTCACCCGGCGAAGCCATTTCTCTCGAGTCGATTCATCGTTGGGCGACAGGCCGGCTTGTTCCATTTGAGCCGCCACAAATCGATCGATATCGTTCTTTGCCCAATCACCATGTTGGGCAGGGTCAGGCACCGATACGATTTCTGGAATCGGTTCGAATGCCCAGTGCTTGTCAAACGGGGCTCCCTCTTCAATCCAGCGATCGAGAATTTCGATCTCTTGGTCGTTCAGGTGTCGCACCGCGTCCAAGGGAGGCATCTTCGAATCGTCGTCCGCATGGATGCGAAGGTGAAGCTCCGAAGATTCGAGGTCGCCCGGCACGATCCCGAAGTACCCACCGAGATCCTCCGTGGCATGTTCGCGAGAATCCAAGCGAAACGCGGAATCTTGGTTCTCCGCATCGGGGCCGTGGCAATGAAAGCATCGATCCGAAAGGATCGGTCGGACGTCTCGATTGAACGAGATCGTCGACTCATCGGCAGCGAAGACGCCACAAAATGGGAGAGCGGCAAATGAAGCGATCAGCGTCGGGATACGCATGGGCGGGACTATCTGTCAGATCGATTGAAGGTGGGAGTTCTTTTGCAAACCGAGGCTCCGACGCCGTAGCGAACGCTTGGTGGCGGGGAGTTTTCCGTTGCGAAGCGTCTATCATGCACTCGAAATGGTGATCCGTCTTGTACAGTGCGACCTTGGTTTTGGTACGTTTTGCCACATGATGCATTCGCAAGTAGAACAAGCTGCCTCGTTTTTCTCGCAATTTCGTGATGCGAAGTCGATCGTTCAATTGTTCGATTTTCTTCCGAATGTCTGTTTCTACGCGAAGGACGCCGAGCATCGTTACATCGCGGTGAACCGCGCGACGCTGGCGGCGGTGTTCAACTTGACCGAGAAGTCAGAGTTGTTGGGGCGAACGGACCGAGAGTTCCAGCCGCCCGCACTGGCGGAGGCGTACCACGCGGAAGATCGCCGGGTGATGGACGGACGAACCACGATCGCCAACCAAGTTTGGCTGGTGCCTCACGTGCACGGGATGCCGCGATGGTATGTCTCCACCAAGACGCCCTTGTTCGACGACGAGAGTTCGGTCGTAGGGATTGCTGGCGTGATGTACCCGATTGAGACGCCGGAGGACCAAGCGGCAATGTTTCAAGAGTTGGGGCCGGTGGTTCAGTTCATCGGTGAGCACTACACCGACACGATTTCGATGAAAGACATGGCGGAGATGGCCGAGTTATCGTCGTCCCAATTCAATCAACGTTTTCAAACGCTGTTGCGAATGTCGCCGTCTGAGTTCGTGTTGTCACTGCGAGTCGACCAAGCCCGACAGTTGTTGATCGAGACCGAGCAACCTCTGGCCGAGGTCGCCGCCGCAGTGGGATTCTATGACCAAAGCCACTTCACCAAACGATTCCGCCGCGTGACTGGCATGACGCCACGAGCCTATCGCAAACGGTTCCGAGAACAAAAAGGAAGTTCGTAACTCCAATCACCGGCCGGCGGTTCGTAGGCCGGACCGAAGCGAAGCGGAGCTCCGGCAACCGCACTTCACGTTCAACGTTGGCTTCTCGCCCCGGCGATGAACTTTTCCATGATGCTTGGAAGCGGTGATTCGAACTGCACTAACTCGCCTGACACCGGGTGATAGAACCCAAGCGTGCTGGCGTGCAACGCGATCCGTTTGCGATTCCATCGCGGGTGTTTCGCTTCGTTGGGTTGGTACCTCGGGTCGCCCAGCACTGGATGTCCGGCGTTGGCAAACTGCACTCGGACTTGGTTGCGTTGGCTGGTTTCTAGAGTGGCCTCGATCAACGTCGTGTCACTTCCAAGACTCGATTCGTGCTCGCTCAATCGTCGAAGAACCTTGTAGTGCGTGATGGCTTGTTCGGTGTGCTTGCCCGGTGAGGTTTCGTACCGGTTCAAACGCCGACCCGTGGCCAAGTGAGAATCAAACGTTCCCTCCGTTTCTGGCACTTGTCCGAGCACGATCGCATGAAACAAGCGATCCGGTCGGCGGTCCTTGAATTGTTCAATCAACAGCTCTGCGATCGGTTCGTGTTTTCCGAACACCAGCAGGCCAGAAATTTGACGTTCCAATCGGTGAACGACAAAGGCTTCTTTCTTCGTCTTGGAATGACTCAGATAGATCGACAGGCGATCAACCAAACTGTTGGGTTCGCCGCGATCGGTCGGCACCGTCAATGTGCCGGCCGACTTGTTCACGACCACGATGTGCGGGTCTTCGAAAACAATTTGAAACGTGCGGTCGGACCACTGACGCTTTTTCTCGCGATACCGCTGGTTCTTGTCGAATTTGACCGCCACCAAATCGCCGCTCTTCACGGTGGTGCCAACGCTGCGGCATGGATTGCCGTTGATCGTCACGCAGCCGTGATCAATCAGCCCGCGGGCCTGGGCACGCGAAGTTTCAGAAAGTTCTCGGACGATGACGTCGACGCGTCCTTCGGTGGTTTCGTCGACGGTGGTCGACACGCTGGTGAGCGGCATGAATGGCAATCAACGGAGGTGCAAATTCGCAAATCGTCCGCCCAGCGAAAGTGCTGAGCGGCGATCGAAACCGCCAGTCTATTTCAAATCCGCTGAAAATTGGATGGCCTGGTTGGGCAAGATGGCATCGCTGACAATCTTCAGATTGTCCGAGGTCGGGCGTGACGCGATCCGGTCGATCGTGCAGGTGCGAGTTTCTCCTGGCAACAATCCACGCAAGCTCTGATTGGACCGGACCCCCTCCATCTCGAAATAGGCGTTGCGATAGATGGGGGCGACGCCTTCGTTGGTCACCTGCAACTCCAGACTCACTTGGCCGTTCTGTTTGATCGCTTCCGCCTTGGTGACGCGAAAGCGATAGCCCATCGACATGCTGACGTCCTGAATTCGCGGCATCGTTTGATAGCTGGGTTGGTCGTTCCCGATCATGAAAGAAATGTGGAACTGCCGAACCGCATCCTCGACCGAAACACCGTGAGGCCCGTTGGGCGAAAGGGCCAATTTCTGGTCGCGGCGAGTGTAATAGTTGAACTCGCCGCCACCCGCTTGCCGCTGCCAACGATCACTTCCGAAGGCGCGCCAGTTCTCTGCATTCCACTTGGAGTGTTCTTTGGACAGAAACGAATCATCGAACAAGCCGTATTCGAGGGCCAGCAGGTCATCTGAATTCGCGATGGGAGTCGCCTCATCGTCCGCCGCATCAATGCTGATCATCCAAGGCAGACTGTCAAATTGCTGATCAAGGTGCTTCAGAAATTTGGATTGGAAGTCTTTGGAGGGGAACGTGTCGCCAAGCTTCATCGGTCCATCGTAGATGTGATACTCGGACCACAGCCCGAAACCGGTTTGCAGGTAGGCGATGCGAGGATCGTTGTCGTAGCGTGACGCGAACTCGGTGTAGAAATCCAACACGAACTGTTGAAAGCCCTCGTGGGACCAATCGCAGAAGTGAGTTTTCTTGCCCTCGCTTTTGGCAACCGTCTCGTTGTAACCCGGTAAGTCCAGTATGAATTGAGGAACCGTGGTTTTCTTGCCTGGGTAGACAAAGCGAAATCGCAGCACCGCCTGATGAGAACGTGACGCGATCTCGTCCAGCAGCTTTTCAATCGCGGTGAAATCCCATTGGCCGGGACCGACCGCGACCTCGTCGTAACCGCAATAACGAAATTCCAGCGAGATCGCATCGGTCGCCACGTCTTCGTGGTCGTGCCAGAGCACCACTCCGGTCATTGGCTGGACCGAGTCGATTTCCGCCTGCAACGGAACCGATCGACGGATCTCAGCCGACGGTTCGGCAGCACTCGCGGTGACGCAAACCAAAACGATTGCGACTTGCACCGACGACCAAATCGCAAACGCACGCGATCCGTTGCCGGCCCATCGCGAATGAAATTGCGAAGTCAGTTGTGAAGTCTGTGTCAGTCGGGAAGTCGATCGAGAAACGCATGAGTTCTTCATTCAAAGTCCGCCGGTTCTTGTTTAATTTGTGCGATGATCCGTTTGGCTTCCTCCGCATCGCGTTCCAGGGTTTTGACCTGGACCCAACCCGGTGCTTCAGCTCGGAAACCAGCGGTGAAACCACCGACCGCAACCGCGCGGATGCCCGCGTCTGCCAAAATGCTGACCAGCACGGTTGCAGCGGGCTCGTTGGAGCGTTCCGCAACGGTGACCAAGGTGGCATCGTCCAGATCCAACTTCGGATCGGCCGGTTGATTCGGGTCATGCGGTGGAATCGATTGAGTCATTGTGAATTTCCTGGTGAAAAGCGATTGCCATCGGAAAGGCCCGCCCACGCCGGTTCTCGGAATGATGCGAGCCGCCTTGCGATCGCAGTCACCAGGATACAACAACGGGAAGCGATGTTTGCTAAAAGCTTCGCTTTACGCATTCCTTGACCGATGAATGGCTTGGCACCTACTTCGATGAAGCAGATTGCGGCTCTAAGAAATACATTGGTTGACGAAGCTTTTTGCGAGTCGATGAGACGACGTTTCTGCAGTGGTCGCGAGGACAATCTTCGCGATACAATCTCGGCATGAACAACGAATCCACCATCATCCTCGCGGGCACTGACAACGACATCCCTTCGCCTCCACCACATGGGCTGAAGCGATACACAGGGCTTCGTGAGATGGCGCGCGGGGCCACCGCCGTGTTGCAATCGGGCGTGGATTCAGTCATCGGTCGCACGGTCGCCATCAAAAAGTTGCTGCCCGAAATTCGCACCGATCGGTACGAGCGTCGACGCTTGCTTCGCGAAGCCCGCGTGACGGCTCAGTTGCAGCACCCCAACACCGTTCCGGTCTATGAGATTGGCGACGATGATTTGCAAGGTGTTTACTTCACGATGAAGCGAATCTCAGGGGAAAACCTGTTTGAATCGCTGAAACGAATTGCTCGCAAGGATGAACAGGCCGTCGCCGCGTTTCCGCTGCAACGTCGGCTCGAAATCGTTGCCGATGCTTGCCAAGCGTTGGCGTACGCGCATGCTCGCGGAGTGATTCATCGTGACGTGAAGCCCGAAAACATCTGGGTGGGGAACTTCGGCGAAGTCATCTTGTTGGACTGGGGCGTGGCGAAGGTTTGGGGACACGCCGATGACGCGCAAGCCCTGCACCGCCAGCAAATGCAGCCTGAACACGAAACCAAAACCGAAAGCCAACTGCAGACACTGACCGGCGGCGGTCAGCGACCAGGCACGCCGCTGTACATGTCACCGGAACAGGTCAACGGCAATCGCGGGATTGATGAACGCACGGATATCTTCAGCGCTGGCGTCGTGCTCTACGAAGCCTTGGCAATCCGTGAACCGTTTCGAGGTCGCACGATCGACGAAACGTTCGACAACATCAAGCACGCCGACGTTCCGCCACCCAGTGAGAAGTCGCCTCAATACGAAATCCCCAAAGAAGTCGATCGCGTGGTGATGAAAGCAATCGCGAAGAAGCCAGCCGATCGGTATCAATCCATGCGAGAGTTGATTGCCGAAATTCGTTCGGTCTCCGTCACGGTCGCGTGAGTCAGCGGTACTTTGCACCGTATGGTCGGGCCCCGGTGCACTATCCGCTGGAATCGACACAGCGAACCGGGGTGGCACTGGCGGATACGGAACTGATCATCGTCGAAGGCGATAGCGCGGCCAAGTCGGTCAACCAAGTCCGAGATGCAACTCGTCAGTCGGTGTTGGCGCTCCAAGGTAAACCGATGAACGTCGGGAAAGCTTGCCATTCGGTGCTGCTCAAAAACGACATCCTTCGGCGTTTTGCTTGCACGTTGCTCGGGCGAAAAATTACGCCGATCGAAGATTGGAGCGTTCCGCTAGCTCAGGCCGAATCTTGTCGGTACGGGCGAGTGGCGATCTTGATGGACCCCGATGCGGATGGGATTCACTGCGGCGTGTTGGCGTTGGGGATTCTGCTGCGATTCACGCCGGAGCTGCTTCGCCAGGGTCGTGTGAGTGTGGTTCGGCCGCCAATGATTCTGTTTCGTGTTGAAACGGCATCGGAAGAAAACCCGGTGCGAACGTTTGTCGCTTCGAATCCCGAACATGCAAAACGCGTCGAGCAAAAACTCCGCGAAGCCGGTGTCCAGCGATTCGAACGTTTTCGACATCGCGGACTTGGTAGCATCCCTTCAGAGATCCTGAGGCATCACTGCGTGCAGCCCAACACCCGTGCGGCGGATGTGATGAGTTTTGAAGAGGCTCAAACCGCTGTCGCGATGTTCGGTGGTCGCTGATCGCTTCGTGCTTGCATCCGAACACGAATGGAGAACGTTGAGGTTCGGTGAATCGGAACTCAGGGTGTAGCGGGCTGCGTCGTTGAGGTAGCGATCCCGAATGCTTCCTCTCGCATTGCTTTCAACCTCTGTCCCGCCAAGTCCAATGTGCTCTTGGGCAATCGATCGTTGTGGAACATCCCCGGCAGTTCCAACCATTGTTTGTGCCGCGTTGGAATGGACTCGTGCAAAGCATGTCCATTGCTGCGAGGAACGATCCGGTCGGGAGTGCCGTGGATCTGGACCAACGCGCCATTGAAATCGCTCAGCGCCTCAACGCTGTCATAGTGGTTCCGCATCAGCAGGCGAACGGGAAGAAAGAAGAAGCGTTGAGCTCCGACGTTGACGGCACTGTCAAACGTGCGATCCAAACACAAAGCCTGGACCGAGTCGCCTCGTTCTTGCAGCACGCGCACCAACCCAGATGCGACGCCGCCACCGAGCGAACGGCCATAGATGATGATCTCGTGGACTGGTTTTCCAGTGAGTTCCGAAAGAGCATCGATCGCTGATACCGCGTCCTCGATCGTGCTTTCCTCGCTCGGGGTGAATCCGTCGTCTTGAAAGCCTCGATATTCGGCGGTCAGCACCGTGCCACCCCAACTGTCGGACAAGCGCCGAGTCCATCCGTCCATTTCATCCGCATGGATTCCATTGCCATGCAGGAACAGGATCACTTCGTCGGATTCACGCAGCAGCAATCGTCCATCGAGTTGGGATCCATCGACGGCGGGGTAACCGAATGTCTGTACCTTTCCGGGACTGGGCGCATCTGGCTCAAAACGATTCGGGTCCATCAAAATGCTGGTTTTCATGTAGGCACCCGGAAACAAGAGCCGCGTTTCCATCAGGACCAAACCGATGCAGACGCCGACGTATATCATGGCCAGCAATCCACCAGTCCGCAGCACGCGACGTCGCACGCTGGGCTTGGCCCTGCGAGCAGCGGTTTGCGATGCGGCTTCCGGTTCTACGGTTGATGAGGATTCTTCCGAGGATTGATCGGGCATGGATTGTTCGGTCGTCAGAATTGAAACGAAAAGCCATCGGCGGTTGGCTCTCATGCTAACGTTTCAAAGTCTTCGCGGGATCCCAGCTCGTCGCGGGATGCCTGCATGAAATGGCTCGTCAATCGCGACGTTGTCCCTGCGGTGTCGTTCGCTTGAGCCCCCGAAGCTAGAACTGAATTCGGGCGGCTTACTTTCGCGTCACAAATCACCACGCTTCTTCATCGACCCTTACCCTTTCGCGTCCTTGATACGCACATGTTTGTTCGCCGCGTTCATTCATCGATCGAAGCCAACGCTTCCGCCATTTCGCGGATTCGCTGCGGTCGGATCGTGACTCGCGAGGGCCAACTGGAACGGATCGAGCAGCATTGGTTTGCCAACCATGTTTCGGTCGCTCAGGTCTGGTGGCAGAACCAACGCAACTCACTCGACGGCGACGTTTGTCAGTTGGACTTTCATGTGCCATGGGGCATGAAAGCCTTTGTGACGCTCGACTACATTCGCACGGGGAATCAAGCTCGCTACGCGACGTTCATCGGTGCCTGCAATGTGCTCAACGAGGTCGCTCGATTGAAGAACGCCTATGCGATCGTCGCCCACGTCACCAACTCGAACATCAGCGATCGATTTCTGAAACGCGCGGGCTGGGAAAGACACCTGGAAGATTGGCCCGGACGGCATTTCATTCGCCGGATGCAACCGAGCGTGCGGATTGCCGACGCCTTCGGGTGAGGGTGGAGTCTTCAGATCCGGTCGTCAGTGGGTGACCGTAAGGCACGGGTTGGTGTTGGCTAGAGACGCAGTTGCCGGAGCTCCGCTTCGCTTCGGTCCGGCCTACACTGCACCGCGCATGACAAAACCGGAGCACGTTGCACGTGTTCCGGTGAGTCGTTCAAACGATTTTGATTGCGATCAAAGAACGCCGCCGTGAGTCCGGATAGGCGTCATGTGCGAGGGCGAATCCAGGAACCAGAAACGTTCCCACTCATCCACCAACGAACGCAAATCTTCCGAGGTGTACAGCAACTGCTGGACGCGGCGTTCGGGACGGCTGGAGTAGATCGGCACAAAGCAACCGACGGAGGTGGCCAAGCCTGCCATCAAAACACATCCCAGAACCAAACGGCTCATCAAAGAACGTTGGATGCCAGGGCGGGATGCTGCAGTGGTGTTCGAGTCGGCTTGCGAACGTTTCATCGTCAGTTCCTCCGTGAACTGGGCGGTTGGGACTACTGCCAACTGCCCGATGGGCTGTTGGGGGGGCTGTTTGGCGGTTGGTTCGAGTCGTCGGATTCGCTCGTGGACTCAACGGATCCCGTCGGAGGCACGTGATCCAATGGCATGACCCAGGTGTCCGGCAGGTTGTCGCTGGACAACTCCCGAACACGTTGCTCCATCACCTTGCCGGGTTTGAACGTGACGACGTATTTCTCAGGCACGTCGACTTGTTGGCCCGTCTTTGGATTGCGTGCTTTGCGTGCGGCTCGCGGTTTGACTTCGAAAACGCCGAAGTTCCTCAGTTCAATGCGGCCTTCCCGCACCAAGGTATCGACGATCGAGTCAAAGGTTCGCTGCACGACCTCTTTGGTTTCCTGCTGAGTCAGCCCGAGTTCTTCGGAAATGACGCGCACGATTTCTTTTTTTGTCACCCCGTCTGGCTCCGCAAACCATTGTGATTGATGGACTTACAAAGACAGCTTAGGTTTCAGGTCGGGGCCGGTCAAGTCGCCGGGGCGAGCTTAGAACGGTCCACGCAATACCGTATCGACCGTCACAACCGTTACACTCCAATCAAACCGACTTTTCTTTCCGGCGAATTTCGATTTCTTCGAAGCTGTACATTTTTCCCTTCCCGGCCCCGGGGCACGCTTCACAGGTCTCTTTCCAATCCGTGGGACCGGCCAGCGTGCTGTCCCAGAACGGCCACGTTCGGCACTGAATGGGCCGAGCGTTGTAGACCAGGCATCGACGCGACTTCGGGTCCAAGAAAATGCAGTCGCCGTCCGGGTATTCCTTCAGACTGTAGTCTCGGCCGACCCGCCGGAGGAATTTTTTCTCAAAATCCTCGCGTTCCAGCTTGGTCTCGACCAGCAACGCCTCGATTTCGGATTCATCGACAAATACATAGCCGGGTTCGCCGCTGCAGCAATCGCCGCATTGGCTGCACTCGAATTGCAGCCCGTCCGCGTACCAAGGCAACTCTTTCGCGGCCTTCTTGCTCTTTCCGGATTTTTTCGAGCTCGACTTCGCTAGCTTCGTCTCCGATTTCGTCTTTTCAGATCGAGATTTCTTGGGTTTCGACGATTGAGAGCGAGCAGAGTCTTTGGCCACGGGTCTGGTGAAATCGAGCGAATGAAACAAGGGAAGGAAAACGGATAGGAAGCTTACCGCGTTCAACGCCGCTTCGCCAAGTTTGGCCAAGTGTTGCTGATCAATTCAATTGCTAAACTCGTGGCCAGTTCTCCGCCAGTTCTCCGCCAGTTCACCTCCGGTTCGACTCGGCGACATGACATCGCGATGCTGATGCCGCGTCCGGTGGAACTGGATCCACGGGGATAACAACTCTTTTCTCTTTTTCGAAGCATTTGATTTGGCGGTTCGCTTTGACTGACGCACTGACCTTGGAACATCTCTGCGTTCAGGCGGGCAATCGCACGTTGCTGGACGACGCGAAACTGTCATTCCCGGATGGGAAGATCACCGTGTTGGTGGGTGGCAGTGGCGCTGGAAAAAGTGTCTTGCTGCGGGTGCTGGCAGGGATTCTGCCACGCCACGGTGCGTCCATCCAATGGAGCGGTGATCTTCACTGGAAAGGCAATCCCGTCGACCCGTCGTCGATGCCAAGGACGGGGATCGTCTTTCAGCAGTTTGCCTTGTTTGACGAACTGTCGCCTTCGGCCAACGTGCAATTTGCCATCGATCATCGCAACGGTTTGGGCGAGTCGCCTCAACACAGCCCCTCAGAATGGTTGGACTTCCTTGGGGTTCCCGCGACGACGCCGGTGTCCGCGTTGAGCGGTGGGCAAAAGCAACGATTGGCGATCGCTCGGACACTGGCGTCCTCCCCCGAGGTCATTCTTTACGACGAACCAACGTCGGGTTTGGATGCGGCAACCGGTCGGCGGGTCGCCGACCTCATTCGTGAGACGCAGTCTCGGTTTGGCCGGACCAGCATCGTTGTGACCCATGACTACGAAACCCTGCTGCCGATCGCGGATGAAGTCTTGCTGTTCGATTCCGCGGGACAAACGATACGTCGGGTTGAACGTGAAGATTGGGCGGAGGTGCCGGAGCAGATGCAAGCCGTTGCACTCGCGCCTTCGCAAACTCAATCCAGTCGCGAAACAACCGCGTCCAGTCCGCTTGCGATGTTTCGACGCGGTGCCGAACGGTTCTTTGACTCGACTGGCAAGAGCGTGATTGCCGCGGTTCGATTGCCGTGGGATGCTCGCCCCGTGGTCCCCAGTTGGAAATGGGCGGGTCGGTTTCTGGCTCACTATCTGCGATTGGTCGGCGGACCTTCCGCTTGGCTTTACCTGATCATCGCCGGACTGATCGCGGGATTCACCACCACCTATTTCACGCTGCGGTTCCTGCCGTTTCGTTTGTATACCCAGCCGTTGTTGATCGATGAATTGCTGTCCAGCATCGGCTTTGCTCTGTACCGGATTCTGGTTCCCGTCTTGGCAACGGTCCTGATCGCGGCACGATGTGGGGCGGCGGTCGCGGCTGACGTTGGTGTGAAACAATATGGCGGGCAAGTCGACGCGTTGCGGACGCTTGGTGTACGAGCCCCCGCGTATTTGTTGATTCCGATCTTGGCCGCATTCTTGATCGCGACGCCAATCTTGGAATGGATCGCTTTCACCGCGTCGCATTGGATCAGCCGTGTGACCTTCGCGTTTTCGCATCCCGAGATCGGCGTGCACTTTTGGCAGCAGCATTTCTTTCGTGCGATC
Organism: Rhodopirellula halodulae; assembly: GCF_020966775.1. Taxonomy (NCBI): domain Bacteria; kingdom Pseudomonadati; phylum Planctomycetota; class Planctomycetia; order Pirellulales; family Pirellulaceae; genus Rhodopirellula; species Rhodopirellula halodulae. Next base: position 95,341 of record NZ_JAJKFV010000030.1, read on the forward strand.
ACTCCGAAAAACGGTGCCGGAAACTTGAGTTCGCTCGGCCTCACAACCTGGAAAGGCTGGGATTGGGTGCTCGCAAAGAATTTGCTCTGCGGTTTCGGGACCGCCGCGATTGGTTACCATCAGGGGATCACTCCGAAACACTCGGCAAGCGATGTCAGTCACTGCATCACGACGACGGTGCTTTGGACCACGCTTTATGTGTTGGTCGTGCACTTCATCATTGCCTTGCTCGAGTTTTGAATCATCCCCGCAGGAAACACCATGGATAAAAAAGCCAAGAAGCGACTGGACGTCATCAACAAAAAACTTCAAACCCTGCGTCCGCGTTTGGCGGGTTCAAAAGAACAAGCCGATGACCTGGATGAATTGAAAGAGCTTGAAGACGAAATCAAAGCCCTCGAGGACGAAGCCGCCAAGCTCCGCGCCTCCAAGTAGGTCAAGTCTTACCTGACGTTCGTATAGTCGTTCATACGGCCCTTGTCCGGTGGAACCGGACCTACTGTCTGGCTTGTCCGGTGGAACCGGACCTACGTGTTTGAACTGTCCGGTGGAACCGGACCTACGGGTGAGCAATGTCCGGTGGAACCGGACCTACGGACTAGGATTCTTTGGTGAAACGGGATGCACGGCGATAGAAACTCATGACTCGTTCGGTGTGGCGACCTTATTGCCAAATGAAGACCGCTCCGCCGCCGATGCCGATCAGTGCAACGGAAGGTTGTGAACTCATTGGACCAAACGGCGAACGCTGGATCGACGGCATGGCGTCGTGGTGGTCCGCGTGTCATGGCTACAATCATCCGCATGTTCGATCCGCCGTCACCCGGCAACTGGAACGAATGCCGCATGTGATGTTTGGCGGGATCACTCACGAACCCGCGGAAAGACTGGCTGATCGACTCGCCGCGTTGGCCCCCGGCGATCTGAATCACGTTTTCTTTTCCGACAGTGGATCTGTGGCTGTCGAAGTCGCGATGAAGATGGCGATTGGTCATTGGCGTCGCCGCGGCCGGACCTCCCGGACGAAGTTCTTGGCCTTCCACAATGCCTATCACGGCGACACGACCGGAGCGATGTCGCTCTGCGATCCTCAACGAAGCATGCACGCGAGATACAGCGACGCGATCACGCAGCAATATCACACGCCGTTGCCTAGGGACACCGACTCCATTGAGGTATTCCATCGGACGCTGGAGCAACATGCGAATTGCATCGCGGGGGTGTTCGTTGAGCCTTTGGTGCAAGGCGCGGGAGGCATGCGTTTTCACAATGTGGACACGCTCGTGCGAATTCGCGACGCATGCCGTCAGCACGATGTGCTGTTGATCGCGGACGAAATTGCCACTGGGTTCCAACGCACCGGCAAAATGTTCGCGGTGGACCACACCGTCGATCTTGCGGACCCCGTGGTGCCGGACATCCTTTGCTTGGGCAAAGCGTTGACGGCGGGGACGATGTCCATGGCGGTGACGATCGCTCGCAGCCATGTCTTTGAATCGTTCTACGACGACGATCCGTCCGCGGCATTGATGCACGGTCCGACGTTCATGGCCAATCCGCTTGCGTGTTCAGCAGCCAACGCATCGCTCGATCTGTTCGAGCAAAACGAATATGACCTGACCGGGATAGAGAGTGTGCTGCGCGAGCGATTGTCGCCGCTACAGAAACACGACAACATCGTTGAGGTGCGGTGCATGGGGGCTGTCGGCGTGATCCAGTTCCGTGATCCTCCCAACATGCAACAGGTGCAAGACGAGTTGGTGCAGCGAGGCGTCTGGATGCGGCCCTTTGGCGACTGTCTTTACACCACGCCACCGCTGTGCATTTCCAAGGAACAACTTAGCACTGTTTGCGATGCGATGGTGCATGCCGCTCTCGCGACTCAGCCCATCGGTGCGTGAAATTCACGCGATTGCTCAGTTGCGGTGACGCGTGTGGCACTGATTGCAGGCTTCTTTCAGTCTGGCCATTGATTGCCGAAGCTCTTCCATGTCGCCTCGCGTGACTTGAGCTTCCATGGAATGGACCAGTTCTGCTGACTTCATCATCGCGGGACGCATCTCTTCGTTGCAAACCCGATGCGATTCACGAAGTGCCTCCTGCAGCAATCTCACGTCACTGACGTTCCAATCGCCGGACTTCATGGCGTCCACCAAGACTTCATAACGCACGGACGTATCGACCATGTGCGACGCCAGCGTGCTGACTTCGGCGATCTCGACCAACTCGGGTAATTCGGTCCCTGCGGGCAGCGGTTGAAAACCGTCGACGTCTCGCCACAAACCAGAATACTGAGTTCCCGTGCCAGCTTGTCGCAGCAAGTCAACGGCTTCTTTGCGATTCATCCATCCGGCCGATTGAGCAATCACCGCTGCCATCGCCGGGCCTCGGTGTTTCCCGTGATGGCAGTGAACGTACATCGGTTCGTCGATGGAACGTGTCAGTGCGAGGGCTGATCGGCAAGCTTCTTCGCCCACGCCGTCGTACCCAATCGGAATGTGAATGTAACGCAGGCCATGCTTGCGAGCGGCTTCCACATCTGGACGTTGCCCATCCACGCTGACAATCACGCGAACGCCGCGACGCTGAAGCTCTGCGTACGCTTCGTCGCCAACCGGTGCCGCACCTGACATCAACTTGGGATGAATCTCCAAGCGGTTGTGAAGCACAGATTGCTGCGAGGATGTCTCGTCTGATGCCGCGGGTTCATCGGCATTTGCCCTGGAAGTCGCCAGAAAAGATGCCGCAACCAAGGCTGCTGAAAACAACAAACAGGGCATCACCGAAGTCGGAGAAATTCGTGAGTTCATGCCGCCACTATACTGCATTTTGGAGCAGGAAAACTGAACCGTTGAAGCGATCTCCTCCCCTGCCTGCGTTGGCCAGTCCCATGAGGGTGACTCATGAGAATCAGTGGGCTGCTAGCGGCATGTTGCCTCACACCTGTCCAGTCGCGGCGGATTCCAGCGCGTCAAAGAGACTGAGCTGCACGTTCTTGGGCTTCAGCCGATCTCGCAGTCCAACGCTGTCGAGTGTCAACGGTTCGGCGTGACGATCAGCGGTGATCAAGAACGGCCTGGCTTTCTTGTAGACAATCCCAATCCTCACCAAGTCTTCGTCTCGAATCGCGTGGTGTCGTCGTGTTCGAAGAATTCGTTTTGCCCCACGTTCACCAATCCCTGGAACCCGCAGCAACATCTCACGAGGTGCAAGATTGACGTCGATCGGGAATTGCTCGCGGTTGCGAAGTGCCCACGCGAGTTTGGGATCGATCTCCAGATCCAAGTTTTTCGCTTCGCCCGTGGTCAGCTCTTCCGCATCAAAACCGTAAAAGCGAATCAACCAGTCGGCTTGGTACAAACGATGTTCGCGGACCAATGGAGGTGACTTGCCAGGTAGCCGTGCGTCCGCGTGAGGGATGGGACTGTACGCCGAATAGTAAACGCGGCGAAGCTGGTGAGCGTCGTACAGAGTCGATGCCGTGTCCAGAATGTCCGCGTCGGTCGATGGTGTCGCACCGACAATCATCTGTGTGCTTTGTCCCGCAGGCACGAACGCACTGGCTTTCATGCCGCGTTTGCGATCGGCCAGTGTTTCATCTCGCTTGACGCGAATTCGATCCATGGATCGTTCGATCGTCGGGCGTTTTTTCTCCGGTGCCAACGTTTTCAAATCGCCGACCGTTGGAAGCTCAATGTTGATGCTCAGCCGGTCGGCAAACTTCCCGGCGGTCTCGATCAAATCATCCGCGGCGTTGGGGATCGTTTTAAGGTGAATGTAGCCGCGAAAGTTTTCGTCTTCTCGAAGCTTGCGTGCGACCTCGATCATTTGCCCCATCGTGTAGTCGGAATCTTGAATGATTCCGCTGCTGAGGAACAAACCCTCGATGTAGTTGCGACGGTAAAAATCCATCGTCAACTTCACGACCTGGTCCGGAGTGAAACGGGCTCGCGGGGTGTCACTGCTGATGCGATTGACGCAGTATTGGCAATCGTAGATGCAGTGATTGGTGAGCAGGATTTTTAGCAGCGAAACGCATCGGCCATCGGGGGTGTAGGAGTGGCAAATTCCCATCCCCTCCGTGCTGCCCAAGCCACCTTTGGATTCGCGTTTGGAGCCACTGCTGGCGCACGACGCGTCGTATTTCGCTGCATCAGCGAGAATGGCCAATTTTCCATGAATGTCCGATTGGGTGGGCATGAAGTCCTTTTTTCTCTGACCAAGATTCCTGGCCCTGATCGTTTGTCCGCGAAAGCCGCCGACGCCTTTCTTTCGCCGTGACCACGATTGTCGCGACCACTATTGCCGAGTGGCCAGTTGTGGCGGTATCCCGCAAGCCTGGCGGATATCCCATCAACACAGTGTGGATAGATGGGGGTGTACCGTTAAAACCGTCAGAAGTGGACCAGACCTAACTGCAAAGAAGTTCGAGTCGCACCTTTTTCTCGGATTGCTTTGACGGCGGCGAAATGATTGGGTTTGCTGGGTGGACTCCCCGCGACTTCGCGAACGAATGCGTCACTCACACGAGAATCCCTTTGTCGTTCTACGTTTTCTTGCTGGTGCTGGTTTCACTCTGCTGCGGATCCGCTCCCGGTTGGGCTGAACCTTCGTTCCGTTCGGTGATTGCCAGCGTCGCTCTGATCGCCGGATGGACGATTCTCTGTCACACCGCGTCGCGAATGATGGTGTTGCAGGTGCGGCGAGGTTATATGCGTCTGCGTGATGCGGCGCGAATGTTGGAGATCCAATTGGACGTGTTTCGCTGGCTGGGGTTGCCGGTGATCCTGATCTGCCTGGGGGCGTTTTCCCTCGCCGCTTGGGCCGAATCGCATCCGATTTTTGGAACCAGCATGGCGTTGCAGGCCATCGTTTTGTTGGCCCCGGGAATCACCATCTTGCTAGCGACGTGGTCGGCCGAACATGTGTTTGGTGCCCGTTTGGGGCTGACCGATCCATCGCTTCGCAACTACTTCGCCTCGCTGTTGTCTGGTTTGCGAAGTGGACCCGCGTGGTTGATCCTTCCGACCATGTTGTTCTTGTTGCTAGGTGACCTGGCGGAAACCGTTGAACCTTTCACGTCGAACCGGGCGTTGCCGATTTGCATCGGGATCGGGATCGTCGCCGTGGCGTTTGCGCTGCCGTGGTTGGTTTCCAAGGTTGTTCGTCAGCAACCGATGCGGGCGGAACAACGCGATGACATCATGAATTGGCTCGGGCGTGTCGGCATGCCGACGTCCGGTTGGTCAGCGACGCGAGTGGTTCGATGGGACACGAACAGCCGAGTCTTCAACGCGTTGGTGGCTGGCATCTTTCGGCCGGGCCGGTTGCTGTTGCTTTCCGACCGAGTGCTGGATGAACTGACGCGAGGCCAACTGATGATGGTCGTGATGCACGAAGTCGCTCACGTCCGCCGTTGGCACGTCCCGATTCGCATGGCAGCGGTGGCTCCGGCGTGGTTCGTTTCCATTTGGGTTGGATCGCTGTTCCAAAATGAAGCCTGGGGGGCCACCGTCGGTGGGCTCGCAGGATTGCTGTTGACCGTTGGCACCCTGAGCTTGGTCGCATACATCACCGAATGGGACGCGGATGCGGTGGCTTGCCGGTTGGCTGTCAAAGCCTCCGCTGGTGAAGAGGGGTTGCCCGCGACGGAAGAAGAAGCGGCGGGCATGATGGCGACGGCTCTGGGACGCGTTACCGCGGGGCACCCGGCAGCACGACGAGCCAGTTGGCTGCATCCAAGCTTGGCAATGCGAGTCAAACGATTGGCCAAACCGCCTCGCATGACACTGGCGTGATCTCGGCGTCGCTGGGAAGATCCGGCGGCATTCTGCTTTCGAAATGGGGCGCCTTTCCCGGTGAAGAAAGCTGCGCGTGGTCGAGTTACGCACAGTGAAGCAAGCTGCATCGACTTCAGATAGAATGCTCGTCCCCTCAGCAGCCTCTCCTTCTGAAGACGAGCCCTCCATGCGTCCCACCTTTGCACTTGCGTCTGTCCTTGCGTTTCTGGCTTGGACCGTATCAGCCCCGCTGAACGATGTCCAAGCATCGGACTCTCAGCCCAACATCATTTTCGTCTTGTACGACGATTTGGGGTGGGGCGATTTGGGTTGCTACTACCAGAATGAATCGAAGCACGACCGAACGCATCAAACGCCGCATTGGGACGCGATGGCCGCAGAAGGTTTGCAGATGCGCAATCACTACTGTCCCGCGCCGGTCTGTGCTCCTAGTCGAGCTTCTTTGTTGACCGGTGTTCACCAAGGCCACGCCGCCATTCGTGACAACCAATTCGACAAAGCACTTCCCAATGTGCCGACGATCGCTTCCGTGTTGAAGTCGGCCGGTTACAAAACCGCATTGATCGGCAAATACGGGCTGCAAGGAAATGGCAAGAGCGCGGAGACATGGCCCGCGTATCCCACCAAGCGAGGTTTTGACGAATTCTTCGGCTACGTGCGTCACCGCGATGGTCACGTTCATTATCCAGCCGACAAATGGCCGATCGCCAACAGCGAGGGGCACGCCAACCCCGTCGAACTATGGCACAACGGCGAGGAAATCTCGTCTCAATTGAAGGGCTGTTACACGGCCGATTTGTTCACGGCGAAGTCCAAACAGTATCTGGTCGATCACCAAGCCAACTCGGCTGACCAGCCGTTCTTTTTGTATCTGGCCTACGACACACCGCACGCCGCGATCCAATATCCCGCGGCACCGTATCCCAAGGGGATGGGCGTCGAAGGAGGCGTGCAGTGGCTGGGTGAACCCGGCAACATGATCAACACGGTTGGACCAATCGACTCGTATCAACATCCGGACTATGCCAACCAAGGCTGGACCGACGCGGAAATCCGTTTTGCCACCAGCGTCCGACGGTTGGACGATTTGATGGGCGATCTGCTTCAGACCCTTCGTGATTTGGAAATGGACAAGGATACGCTGGTCGTGTTCAGCAGCGACAACGGCCCGCACAGCGAATCATACATTCGCAACGTGAACTACGACCCGACCTCGTTTCAATCGTATGGGCCGTTTGATGGCATGAAACGCGATTGCTTCGAAGGTGGAATTCGCGTTCCCACGATCGCTTGGTGGCCTGGGAAGATCGCCGCGGGGATCGATCGCAACCCAAGTCAATTTCATGACTGGCTGACCACCTTTGCCGATCTCGCCGGTGCATCCGTTCCAGCCCGAGCCGATGGCGTATCATTGGTGCCTACGTTGACGGGTGAAGGCGAGCAGACCCCGCCGACGACCTATGTCGAATATTTCAACGGTGGCAAAACACCGAACTACGACGATTACGAACCAGCTCGTCGAGGAGCCCGTCGAGGGCAAATGCAAGCGATCTTCATGGACGGTTACAAAGGCGTTCGGCACAACATTCAGTCGCACGCGGATGCGTTTGAGATTTACGACTTGGAAAACGATCCTGGTGAAGCGAACAACCTGGCTGGCACGTCGCCGAAATTCGTTCAGTTGCAACAGCGGATGCACGATCGAGTGCTGCAATTGCGATCGGTCAATGGATCCGCCCAACGTCCGTACGACAAAGAGCCCATTCCTTCCGATGATTCGCTGAACGCCGACGCGTCGATGCGGGTGACTTACAGTCCAACCAAAACGCGGGTTGTCTCGCGTTTGGACGACAGCCAATCAGTCAACGTCGACGTGGATGAAATTGATGTTGAACAGGCTTTGCGATCCGCTCGGCAAGGCAATGTGCGTGTGCAAACCGTGGTCTCGGTGGAAGAGACCGGTCGCTACGCATTGCATTTGACGGCATCGTCGGACGCGGTTCTGAGATTGCACGACGCGGCGTTGATCGACACCACCGGACAATCGAAAACCGATGTGACCGTGGAGGCCTATCTGGAAGCGGGAACTCACCCGGTTGACATGATCGTTCGTTTGGCGGGCAATGATGCCATTCCGGCATTGGGACTGACACCGTTGCCGAATGAGCCTGCTCGCAAAACATCCAAGAGAAAGAAAGCCAAATGAACGCTGACGCCGCACCACTTCGTTACGCAATTTTGGGAAGTGGTGCTGTTGGCGGTTTGTACGGTGCAATGTTAACGCGTTCCGGATGCGAAGTCCACTTCCTTTTGCATTCGGACTACGACCATGTCGTCGCCAATGGAATGAGAATCGACAGTGTGCAGGGGGATTTCATTTTGGAATCACCCCACGTGCACGCGTCGGTTGATTCGATGCCGGTTTGCGATGTGGTCATCATCGCGTTGAAGTCGACTCGCAATGCGTTGCTGGACGATTGGCTACCGAAGTTGGTCGCGGATGATGGTGTCGTGTTGACACTGCAAAACGGATTGGATGTCGAGGCCGACGTCCGCCGGACCGTTCCAGCTGGCCGCGTCCTGGGTGGCTGTTGTTTCTTGTGCAGCAACAAAGTCGGCCCCGGCCACATTCATCATCTCGATTACGGCCGCATCGCGTTTGGTGCCTACCAAGAGACCGGCGTCGATGCAATTGTTGCGGAGACGATGGGCAAGCGAATCGAAGCCGACATGCAAAACGCCGGCATCGATGCCAATTGGAGCGATGATCTGGCGAAGACACGCTGGCGAAAATTGATGTGGAACATTCCCTTCAACGGATTGTCGGTCGTGTTGGATGCGTCCACGGATCAGATCATCGGTTCGGAACCGGGGCGAGCCTTGGCGAATCGTTTGATCACCGAGGTCCACGCGGGGGCCGCCGCTTGCGGTGTGGAAATTGATTCCAAAGCGATCCGTGCGACGATGGAACACACCGAAACGATGGTGCCCTACGACAGCAGCATGCGGTTGGATTTCCTCGCCAAACGCCCCATGGAAGTCGAAGCAATTTTTGGGAACCCGTTGCGAGCCATCGGCGACCGAGCGTCCGAAATTGCTCCGTCTGTTTGCATGCTGTACGAGCAACTCGCGTTTTACAACGAGACCATTTGCCAATCCGCATGAGCGGTGATTCTGAAGTCACGAACAAGCTCAACTCCCTCGATCCACTTCCTAGCCGATCGGCGTTAGCCGCGGTTGGCACTCGAGAACCGTGGCTAACGCCAAAACGGCTACGGGGTGTTCTCGCCTGCCGAACGCGACACGAACGCGATGTGATTCGAATTGTTGATTCTCAATTCGTTAGCCACCCCAACTCCCTCGAGCCGCTACCTAGCCGATCGGCGTTAGCCGCGGTTGGTGCTCGAGAACCGTGGCTAACGCCAAAACGGCTACGGGGTGTTCTCGCCTGCCGAACGTGACACGAGCGCGATGTGATTCGAATTGTTGATTCTCAATTCGTTAGCCACCCCAACTCCCTCGAGCCGCTACCTAGCCGATCGGCGTTAGCCGCGGTTGGCGCTCGAGAACCGTGGCTAACGCCAAAACGGCTACGGGGTGTTCTCGCATGCCGAACGTGACACGAACGCGATGTGATTTGAATTGTTGATTCTCAATTCGTTAGCCACCCCAAATCCCTCGAGCCACCAAGTAGCCGATCGGCGTTAGCCGCGGTTGGCGCTCGGAAACCGTGGCTAACGCCAAAACGGCTGTTTGATGTTCATGCCTGCTGAATGACACACGAGCGCGACGTGTTTCAGCTTGGTGACTCTCAACTCACCAAACCGACCCAAACGTCGCTTATCCGATCGCCTTCTTCGATACAGCAATCCGCTTGCGATCCAGATCGACTTCGAGCACTTTGACTTTCACCACATCGCCGACGGAAACCACATCGGCCGGATCGTTGACAAATTGGTTCGCCAGTTGCGACACGTGAATCAATCCATCTTGGTGCACGCCTAAATCAATGAACGCCCCGAAATGGGTCACATTGGTGATCACTCCCTCCAGCACCATTCCTTCTCGAAGATCTTCCATCGACTGAACGGAGTCATCAAATTTCGCGACTTTGAATTCACTGCGCGGGTCGCGTCCCGGTTTGCCCAACTCCGCAATGATGTCTCGGATGGTCGGAATCCCAAAACGGTCATCAACGAACGCCTCCGGACTCAGCTTTTGACTCAATGTTGCGTTGCCAACCAAACTGTTCACATCGGCGTGCAGCTCTTTGGCCATGCGGCTGACCAACGTGTAGCTTTCCGGGTGAACAGCGGAGTTGTCCAGCGGCTCATCACCTCCGCGGATGCGAAGGAACCCAGCCGCCTGTTCGAACGCCTTTTTGCCCAGCTTCGGAACCTTGGTCAACTGTTTGCGATTTGAAAATCGACCGTTGGAGTCACGGTACTGCACGATGTTCTCCGCCAACTTCGGTCCGATGCCGGCGACACGAGACAACAGTGGGACACTCGCCATGTTCAGATCCACGCCGACATGGTTCACACAGCTTTCCACCGTGCGGTCCAAGCACTTCCGCAATTGAGTCTGGTTCACATCGTGTTGGTATTGTCCGACCCCGATGGACTTGGGATCGGTTTTCACCAACTCGGCCAGCGGATCTTGCAAACGCCGCGCGATGCTGATCGCCCCTCGGACCGTGACATCCAAATCGGGGAACTCTTTGCCCGCCAATTCGCTGGCGGAATAGATCGACGCGCCCGATTCGCTGACCATCACCTTGGTCACGTTCAATGCGTGTTCGCGGATCAGTTTGCCGACGAATGCATCCGTCTCTCGGGATGCCGTGCCGTTGCCAATTGCGATCAATTCCACGTTGTGTTTTTGGATCAATGACAACAACTGTTTTTCGGCGCCCGCGGTGTCTTCCTTCGGTGGCGTGGGATAGATGGTGGTGTTGGTCAGAAATTTTCCGGTGCCGTCCACGATGACCACTTTGCAACCGGTTCGAAAACCAGGGTCGATGCCAATGGTGACTCGCGGACCCGCGGGTGGCGACATCAACAATTCGTGCAGGTTTTTTCCGAACACTTCGATCGCCTCAGCATCGGCCTTCTCCTTCAACATTTGCAACACGGTTGACTGAGTCGCCGGTTGCAACAAACGTTCAAAGCAATCCTCCGCCGCCGCGGACAATTCGCGAGCGAACTCGAACGACCGATTGCGCAGAAATGTCGACTTCAGATACCCAATCGCCCGGTCATCTTCCATCTGCAAACCAATCCGTAGGACTCCTTCAGCCTCACCTCGCAACATCGCCAGCAGACGGTGACCTGGAATTCGAGACGCGGACTCGGAACGGTCCAAATAGCTTTCATACTTCTCTGCTTCGTCCTTCTTCCCACGTTTCACGGTGGACGTGATCTGCCCGAACTTCGTGCCCTTTTCGACCATCCATTCGCGGACCGCTGCGTCCTCGCTCCATTGCTCCGCGATGATGTCCAGAGCACCCGCCAGCGCCGCATCCGCATCGGGGACGTCTTTTTCGTCGCTGACGAAATCCGCCAGCACCTGCGATTTGGACTTCGGCAGCTTGGTTTGCTTCAGCAAAAGATCAGCCAGCGGTTGCAAGCCTTTTTCACGAGCGATGGTCGCTCGCGTTCGGCGTTTGGGTTTGTAGGGCAGGTACAAAGCCTCCAACGATCGCATGTCCGTGCATGCTTCAATTTGCTTTCGAAGCTCCGCGGTCAATGCTCCTTGTTCCTCGATCGTTTTCAGAACCGTTGCCTTTCTCGCGACCAAGGCATTGTGCTTTTCCAACGCATCTTCGATGGCTCGCAAAGCGATCTCATCCAGCCCACCCGTGACTTCTTTTCGATAGCGAGCGATGAAGGGGATCGTGTTGCCGGCTTCCAGCAACTCAATCACGGCGGCCACTTGTTTTTCAGGAAGATTTAGTTCGCGAGCGATGGATTGCATGGACAGATAAGACGGATCAGCAGGAGGAAACAATCAGGACACCGAAACGATCGGCTGTCATACTCAAGCGTGACGTTTCTGTGCCATCTCAAAATGGTGTTTCACAGCACGTCCGCTGATGGTGGTGTTGTTGAGTAGTTCTTTCGCGACGGCTTGGATGGCTTCCACATTCGCGTCGTCATTCAGAATGTGTTCGGTCTTGGCCAGCATTCGTTTGAGCAACGTTTCATGTTGTCGCTGCGACGCCGCCCGGGTGCAGAGTCTCGCCGAGACTTCCCGCAGATCCTGGGAAGCTCCCTGTTGGCAGTAGACTCCTGTGAAACGCGATTCGGAAACCATCCCGGCCAACAACACCAACACGTCGTCTTCCAGGTGGTCTTTGCTGCCCTTGGATTTGCCTTTTTTGATTTCGCAAGTTCCCAATCGTGAACCGCCAAATTGAAGTTTGCCGGGGGCGATGGTGACTTTTTGAATCTGCCGGCCCACCGCCAATGCCATCACCGCGTGGCCGGCTTCGTGAAAAGCCGTCGCGATGGTTTCCGCCGAGGGAGCGTTTGATTCGTCGGCATCACGCGAATTGGCGGGAGATGGTTTTGGGGCGTTCATTGCCAAAGTATACGCGTGTCGCTCGAAATCATCGATCACACCGATGGGTATCTCCGGTGTTAGAATATCACGCGTGATAGACGCCCTGAATCGCATGCTGAATCGGCTGTTTGGGCTCTTCCATCGCATCCCCACACCGCACCTCATCCCCATCGAAGTGAATCGCCATGCAACGTCGTTCGTTCCTCGCCGCCGGAGCTGCGGCCGCCACCCTCGCTGCCGCTCAGTCCAATCCCGCGTCTGCGGATGAAAAGAAACGTCCTCGCCGAGTCGCATTGATCGGGTGTGGCTGGTATGGCAAATGTGACTTGTTGCAACTTCTGAATGTTGAGCCGGTGGAAGTCGTCTCGCTGTGCGATGTTGACCAAAAACTGTTGGACGAGTGCGCGGACTTGATCGCCGACCGACAAGCATCCGGCAAACGCCCCGAAACCTTTGGCGACTACAAGGATCTCCTGGCGAAGAAGAACGTGGACATCGTTCTGATTGACACGCCGGACCACTGGCACGCGTTGCCGATGATTGCCGCGGTGGAAGCCGGTGCTGATGTTTACGTGCAAAAACCGACGGGCGTCGACACGTTGGAAAGCAAAGCAATGCTTGATGCGGCGCGTCGAACCGGTCGGGTGGTCCAAGTGGGAACGCAACGCCGCAGCACACCACACTTGATCGAAGCCAAGCAAAAGGTTGTTGACGCTGGTTTGCTGGGCAAGGTGGCGTTTGCAGAAGTCTGCTGCTACTACCACATGCGAGCCAACTCAAATCCGCCTGCGATCGCACCGCCGGAACACTTGGACTACGAAACCTGGACCGGCCCCGCACCGATGCGTCCCTACACCGAGCTCACTCATCCACGAAAATGGCGGGCGTTCATGGAGTACGGCAATGGGATCGTCGGCGACATGTGCGTTCACATGTTGGACTTGGTGCGTTGGCAATTGGATCTCGGTTGGCCGAAACGGATCAGCAGCGCGGGCGGCATCATGGTCCAGAAAGACTCGCTGGCCAACATCACCGACACGCAAACAGCCACCTTTGATTTTGATGGGTTGGATGTGGTTTGGACGCACCGAAGTTGGGGCAACGCTCCCGATCCCGAGTATCCCTGGGCAGCCAAAATCTATGGCGACAAAGGAACGCTGAAACTGAGCGTCAACAAATACGAATTTGAACCTCGCGGAGGCGGACCAAAGCTGTCCGGCGAAGCCGTGATTGAGCTGGATGAATACCCAACCGATGCGTCTGACAAGAAAGACTGGGCCTTGGAGCTGCATGTTGCCTCCGCGATTCGAGGGCACATGCGTGACTTCCTTCAAGCCATCGATCAACGTTCACGTTCGGTGGCGGACATCGAACAAGGCCACATCAGCAGTGCGTCTTGCTTCATGGCGAACGTCGCGATGGAATTGGGACGAACGCTGGAGTTTGATCCCGACACGCACACGATCGTCGGCGACGAAGAGGCCACGAAGAAATTGGCCCGCACCTACCGCGCCCCCTACCAACACCCCGCGACCGGCAAGTCCTCCTGATCACCGTTCGTCCAACATGCTGTTCCCGTAGGTCCGGTTCCACCGGACGTTTCATCGTCGGTGGAACCTGAATGTCCTCATCGTCAGGTAAGACCTGACCTACCGCACTGGTGCGATCACAACCCAAGCGGATCGGCCCAAGCCGACCGGTGGTGAGCGATGCCATTCCACCGGAAGTTCCCGTAGGTCCGGTTCCACCGGACGTTTGAGCTGTTCCTGTACATCCGGTTTCATCGTCGGTGGAACCTGAATGTCCTCATCGTCAGGTAAGACCTGACCTACTGCACTGGTGCGATCACAACCCAAGCGGATCGGCGCAAGCCGACCGGTGGTGTGCGATGCCATTCCCCCGGAAGTTCCCGTAGGTCCGGTTCCACCGGACGTTTGAGCTGTTCCTGTAGGTCCTGTTTCATCGTCGGTGGAACCTGAATGTCCTCATCGTCAGGTAAGACCTGACCTACTGCACTGGTGCGATCACAATCCAAGCGGATCGGCGCAAGCCGACCGGTGGTGTGCGATGCCATTCCCCCGGAAGTTACAGTAGGTCCGGTTCCACCGGACGTTTTATCGTCGGCGAAACCCGCAATTTTTGTCGTCAGGTGGAACCTGACCTACCGCGTGTCACAACGCGAATGCGTTGGGATCACGACAAACCTTTGTCCGACCAAACGGCGAATTCACTACCGCTGGGTTCTTTGAATTGAAAACGCCGTCCACCGGGAAACGAAAAGATCTCCTGGTGTACGACTCCGCCGCAAGCCTCAATCTTCGCTTGGGTGGCTTCCAAGTCTTCGCTGTAGAAGATGATCAAAGCCGCACCACTTTCGGTCGTCGATGCTTTTTCGGCGCGATAGATCCCACCATCCAGACCGCAGTCGGGATCAATGGCGGTGTAGTCGGGCCCATAGTCCGTGAACTTCCAACCAAAGGCCGATTCAAAGAACACTTTCGTGCGCCCCAGATCATGGGCGGGGAACTCGAAGTAGTTGACTTTGCCGTGAGCGTATGACATGGAGAATTTGTCGATGCGGGAAGGGTGTTTAGTGCGGTGAACTCCGTGGGAAGGATACCGCAATTTTGCTCGCTACTCGACCTGCATCAAATACGCAATCAGATCCGCCATTGCTTGCGGGGAGAGTTGCTGTTCCAAACCCTCGGGCATGATGGATTGACCGGTGCTCTTGAGTTGTTCCAGATTCGTTCGCAACAAACTGTCTTTGGCGGATTCCGCACGTTGTAAGGTGATCGAGGCCGCTGTTTCGTTCGCAATCACTCCCGAATAAGTCCGACCGTCCAAATCGATGGCCGCATAGTTTAGAAATTCCGGATTCACCTCGCGGTTGGGATCCAGGACATTTGTCAGTATGAAAGCCGGGCCTCTCGAACGAACGGTTGCGAGGTTGGGCCCCAATTCGTGGCCGACGCCCTCCACGCGATGACAATTGGCACAATGTTTTCGAAACAATCCTCGACCTCGGTCAACACGACCATCCATGCTCAGGCTTTTTTGGTACGCCTTCAACACCGCCCCACGGTTCTGATTGCCGGAACGTTTCAACAACCGAGACGCCAGTTCACGGATCGAATCGTTCTGTGACGTCGCCGCCACTTGCAAACGTGTTCGAGACACCTCGCTGAGAGCG
The DNA here is from genome assembly GCF_020966775.1 of Rhodopirellula halodulae. Classification (NCBI taxonomy): domain Bacteria; kingdom Pseudomonadati; phylum Planctomycetota; class Planctomycetia; order Pirellulales; family Pirellulaceae; genus Rhodopirellula; species Rhodopirellula halodulae. Next base: position 110,899 of record NZ_JAJKFV010000030.1, read on the forward strand.
ATTCGTTCATCATCGATGGCTGACAGCAACAACAGGGTGCGACTTGGCCGGGCGAACATGATCTCCGCCGCAGTCTCACGCAGCTGGGGACTGAGCGTACTCCATTGCTCGACCAGCGTTTGGCCGATTTCCGCATCGGCGAACGCGCCCAGCGTCCTCATCGCAGAACGCTGGAGTCCGACGGGGTGTTCCGCTGAGATCAACTCCGCAATCGGTTGCACGCTTTCTCGATCCGCGAATTGCAACGATTCGATGGCTGCAATACGAGTGTTGAGCGATGCGTCTTCATCCAAGGCGATCGCCACCGCATCATGAGCCAGTCGTCTTATCTGTTTGTCCAAATTCGCCAACTGATTGGACTGGTCCAGTTGATATACCGAATGCTGCTTGTCGTTTCGCGACTGAAGAACACGTCCCAACGCAGACATCGCGAAACCGGCATCGTCGCCGTCGAGGGCTTCGAGCGTTTGAACCATTTTGGCGACTTCGCTGGGCTCATTCCGCTGCAGGACTTGCTCGACGATACGCTGCAGAAACTCGCTCGGTACGGTGCGATTCTGTTTTGACAGGAGCTTTGCAAGGACCTTTCCGCCATCGTCGGCGATCGAGCTCTGCACTGCGGTTTGAATCCAGCGGTCCGTTGGGTTTTGTAAAAGGATCTCGATCAGCGAGTCCGTGGTGTCTTGGCTCTCCATCCAACCCAACGTGAACGCCAACTGGTAACGCACCTCGATCGATGGATCGGCGGTCATCCGCTGGAGTGCCAAGCCCAACTGGGAATTGCGTGGGAAATGTTTCGCCATCCGAATCGCGAATCGCCGCACGGCGGGATGTTGATCTTGGAAACGCTCCAAGATGATTTCCGGACGCAGGGCATCCAACGCGAAGAGTACCGAGATGGCATGCAGACGTCCCAGTGCCGAGTCGGATTGTCGACCGAGTTCCTGCAACGCGGAGGCCTCAGTTGTATCTCTTTCCACCAGCAATCGGCTTGCTGTCTCACGATGCCAAGCGTTGGGATGTGACAGCAGGCTCACGAGTTCAACGTCCGTCATTTGTGAAAGGTTGGGTGTTGGTCGATCGCGATGATTCGTTGGCGCCAAACGATACAGACGCCCACGGTCGCGACCCGATGTCAGATCCAGATGCTTCTTAAGGTCGGGCGGCAGGCTCTTGGGGTGCTCGATGACTTCCCGGCAAACGTCGATCACGTGCAAGCTTCCGTCCGGTGCGTTTGCGAACTGTGCCGGTCGGAACCAGATGTCGTCGGAGGTCGCCCATTCGGTTTGGTCGTCGATTCGCCGTCCGATGCGGGCGATGCCGTCGGCATCCAAACGTTTGCGGTGAATCAAGTTGCTTCCCACGTCGCCAATGATTGACAATCCGCGATCTTTATCCGACCAAGCGTCACCACGAAGGATGGTCACACCGGTGGCTCCGGTGAAGTAACCCGCCGCTCGCCCGCCGCCTTCGATCGGTCCGCCGACTTGCCCGCTGACTCTCAAACGAGTTCGCACAATTCGCCAAGGCTCGACGGGACTGGTTCGATAGACCGGTGCTTGCGGCCCGTCTTCGGCGATGGAGATTCTGGCCGGGGCCGGCTGCATCCATGGATTGCGAGCGATGTCTTCCTCTTCATACATGACCTGTTGCAAATGATCGCTATTGGACGAAACGTACTTTCGCCCCCAATCGTCAAAACACATGCCATGCTGAGCTGCGCCACTGGTCAATTCAAAGGTCTCTGATCTTGGATCCAAAGCGATGTCGCGACCGCGAACGTTCACGGCTGACTCGGCAGGTTTGTCCGGATCTCGAACCTGTCCGCCAGTGCTGCTGGTCGCGATGTGAATTCGCCCATCGAGTCCCCACCGAAACGAATTCAACAGTCCCTGAACATTGGACGTTCCAAATCCCGTGAGGACGATTCGTTTTTCGTCCGCCACACCGTCGCCGTCCGCATCGCGGAAAAAGTACAGGTGTGGGGCATCGCCTACGAACAACCCGTCTTTCCAAGGAAACAAACCGGTTGGCCACATCAGTCCGTCCGCGAAGACAATGCTGCGGTCATAGGTTCCGTCTTGGTCGTCATCCCACAAATGCGTGATGCGTGAAATGCCTCGTTCGCGATCTTCGCTGTAGCCTCTCATTTCGCAAACAAACAGGCTTCCATCCGCCGCCCATTCGATGGCCACGGGGCTGGTCACCAACGGCTCGCTCGCCACCAGTTCCATCTTGTACCCATCCGCAATCTCAAATCTCGAAAGGGTTTGCTCCGCCGGCGTGGGTGGGATTCGAGGCAACTCGTCCGCGAAGTCCTCCTGTCCATTGCAACACTGGTTTGTAAAGGCCACCAGCACCAAAACCAGAGCTGTCGCTGACATGCATGCTGTTTTCACCGCGTCACCTCCAGTTGGGTTGCCTCGCTGATGTCACTGCCGGTTTCATCACCCATTGATTCGCCAGTTGCCTCGATCTTGACGTCGAGCAGACTCCTCATGCCGTTCATCAAGACGGCCTCCACTTCAGGAGCCACCTTGGACGCGCGGGCACTCGTTTCGTATCCCCCCTGACCATAAGCTTCTTGGGTTCCGATGTAGCCCGGCCCGTAATCGCCATAAGCCGCCAGCGTCACTTTTAAATCCGGACGCATCGCTTTGGCGGCGAGTTGGTATTCAACAAACAGTTCCCCGGGTAGATGCAGCAACCGCACGTCCCCGACGGACAGACAACTCAGTTCAATTGCATGACCGTCGCGGCAACGGAGCAACCAAGCCAAGTCATCTGGACTGCCCCAGTAGTCGGTTGTGTTCCAGCTATTGAGCTTCTCTCGCAGAGCAGCTTCGTCCAGGTGTTCAGCAGCGGGAAGCTTCGCAGGTGTCGTATTCCACTGCACATTGTCCATGTTGATTGCAAAACGCTGGGTTGACTCCGCCGCGACACGCATTGCGTCCGCCAATCGTTGTGCCAGGATCATGCGATTTTCGGGGGAGCCGTCGTTGTACTTTCCCGCACCGATGTTGCCACCTGCACCGTTGAAGTGTACGTGCAGCACACCGGGACGATCCTGTCCTCGGATGAACCGGGCCAGTCCCGGAAAGTCTGGACTGGGGATACCCGTTCGGTAGTAGCTCTGCGGATGGCAGGCGTAATGAGTGAGAACCGCGATCGCTCGATCGTCTTGAAAGAACGTCAGCGAGGTTAGTTCCGGGTCGATCACACCTTCTGGTGCTTCTCGCAACTTCGGGTCACGGCAAGCGGTGTATCTGGTCGCAACGACTTGACCCGACTCGTCTTGCAGGCGGCGATTGGATGCGATGTCCTTCACCGTCGCGGTTCCCCAACCCGCGTGGGTGATTTCAATCGCGTGCTGAAGGCTCTCTTCAACTGCGTTGGAAAGTCGCGAGAGAACCTCTCGAGCAAACGAACTGTCGTAGGGTCCGAGGTCCGATTTGCCAACGTCGTGTAGGAATCGCTCTGCCGAAAAGTCACACCTCGGAGCGTCGTGTTGATGCAACGTGTGCAATGCGACGCGAGAAGCTGTGGTTCCCGCCGCATTGGCAATTCGCTGGCGAAATTGGTCGTAGCCTTCGTTTCCAATCCCGATCCAGTCCACGGCGCACAGCACAATGGGATCACCCGCGCCGATCAGCACCAACCCTCGGGCACGCAGCGTCATCTCGTCATGACGTCGGACTCGATCGTACGCCATCATCGATCCGATGGGCGGCGTTGCATCGATGTCGAAGGTCGCCAACTTCAACGGACGCGATGGTTTGGACTCGATCGTTTGGCCGACTGATCGCTGCGTCGTGGCTTCATCGTCCGCGAAAATCGGCGGGGCCACGAGAGTGGAGACCGCGAACAGAGCCATCCAGAAGAACTGAACTGAAACCGTCGGCAGCGTCTTCATCAAACGTCTCCGGAAGTGGTGTCATCACGTGTGTTGCTGGTTCTGCCCACCGAGCGGGTGGCGCAGATGTCCTGGTGTTGGAACTGAAACGAAGACGTCAGCAAACAAATGTGATAGGCAGGATTTAAGGCGGGAGCTGAAGGCTGAGTGATTCACCATCCTGAGATAGCGAACTCGAATGCTCAGATTTCAGCTTCTCCAAGTCTATCAGAACGGAAGCCGACATTGGGCAAGCTTCGAGGCTTCCACGAAGCCGGAAAGGTGCAATCGCGAGTCGATGCGAATCAGACTCAAGAATGTGCCCTTTGCGTATAAGCGATTGGAAAAGCCGAGATTCTTGGAATGATTCGTTGAGCACCATCGAGTCGACGTCTTTCGGGTCACGTGATTGTTTCCAATTTGGCGTCGCCGTCCTCCTCCGAAACCATTCGCAAATCTGAAATTTTATGATGAAGCTGACTCCATTGACGACGGCGTTTTGCTTGTTAGTGACCATCTTGGACAACGGTGGATTGGTGGCGGACGAGACATCCACGCTGCGTCCCAACATCGTGTTCATTCTCTGTGACGATTTGGGATACGCGGACGTTGGCTTCAATGCGAAGGAATTTGGCGTTTCGACCGATGCGGTCACGCCCGAGTTGGATGAGTTGGCTCGGCGCGGCATGATCTTCCGTCAGGCTTACGTGTCACATCCTTTTTGTGGACCGAGCCGGATGGCGCTTCTATCCGGACGAATGCCACATTGCTTTGGCGGTCAGAAAAACTTGCCCAACCAAGCCCTGAATCTTCGCGATTACAACCAGAAAGGCATTCCGGTTTCTGAGACTCTGATCAGCACCGTGCTGCAAAACTCTGGCTATCGAACAGCCTGCATTGGCAAGTGGCATTTGGGACACGACCGTCCCTTCCACCCGAATCGGAGAGGGTTCGATGAGTTCTACGGCTTTCTGGGCGGCGGGCATCAGTACTTCCCGTCGGTGACCGACAAAGTGGAGCCCAAGGTCAACGACTACCAGTATTTCTTGGAACGCAATGGCGAGAAGACGCTTTCCCCGGAAGGTGAGTACCTGACGGACATGCTGTCCGGTGATGCGGTGCGGTTCATCCGCGAATCGGCCAGTCTTGAATCGGGCAGCCTCGAATCGGGCGATCGTCAGCCATTTTTTCTATACCTTGCTTACAACGCACCTCATGCTCCTCTGCAAGCCAAGACAGCCGACCTTCAATCGTTGTTTCCTGAACATGTTCCGACACAACCCGCCAACGGAGTCGACTTTCGTGACTACACCAAACGCCAAAACTATGTTGCGATGATGGTTGCGGTCGATCGCGGAGTGGGGCAGATCGTGGACACCCTGCACGACCCGAACGCGGATGGTGACGATTCAGATTCCATTGCGGAAGAAACTTTGATCGTGTTTTTGAGCGACAATGGAGGAAAGGTCTCACAAGCGGGCAACAATGCACCGCTGACCGACGACAAAGGCAGCACTCGCGAAGGCGGAATCCGTGTGCCAATGTTGATGGTTTGGCCTGGAAAGTTGGCTGCTGGGGCGGTTTTTCCACACCCGGTTACTGCTCTGGATTTCTACCCCACGTTCGCTTCGCTGGCGGGAGCGGAAGTGCCTGCGGAGAAGCAGCTTGACGGCAAGGACATTTGGGCCAGCCTTCAATCCGGTGTGGCTCCCCACGCGAATGAAACGTTGTTCTGGCTACGTCACCACGGGGGCGGCAACGAGGTCGCGATCCGCCGGGGTGATCTGAAAGCGTATCGCAAACAGTTTGGCAAATGGCAGGTTTACGACGCAAAGAACGATCCGGCCGAGACCGCGGACATAGCAAGGGAACATGCTGACTTCGTCGAGTCGAGCGTGAACGCGGGTGCTTCGTGGTCCAAGACGCACCTCGATCCCCAATGGCACGACACCGAAGCCGGCCGAACAACGAGGCTTGAGAATCAAATGCCACGCTATGAGAGAACGTTTCAATCGCGGTGAACATCAGGAACGTTCGCAGCCCAGTCAATCGAGCGTTCTGTTGACCGCTCGATTGTTCGCGACTGCGAGTGGTTGTAACTGATCCTCCGCGTTGATCAGATCAACTTGGTTTTGCCTGGTATCGCGAAGCTGGGTTCCGGGCGGCTGCCGTCCCACTGCAAGTCTTTGGGGAACAGGTCGAGCTGCGACTCTTTGGTGACGAAGTCCCATGTGACTTCTTTGCCGGTGTAGGCAGCCAGTCGTCCCATCACGGCGGTCAACGAACTGTTGGCGGTTTCGATCAGCTCGACAATCGGCTCGCCGGCACGGATGGAATCGATCAAGTCCTTGTGTTCTTGACGGTAAGCATCCGCGATGCTGCCTTCCAACTTCAACGTTTCGTTCCCATCTCGGTCCAGGAATCGCGAACCGCTGCTGCCGGCACCAATGATCGCGAAGCCTTTCGTTCCGCGGACGGTGCTGCCGTTTTCTGCCTTGGTTCCGGGGATCTGGCGACACATGAAGGACACGGGACGTTCGTCCGAATACAGATAGTCAATCGACATGCTGTCCCACATTTCGCTGTCATCGGGGCGAGTGAAGCGACCACCGGAGCCGTAAGCTTTGACGGGCGGACCTTGCATGACCCAGTTCATCAAATCAATGTTGTGAACCGCTTGTTCGGCGATTTGGTCACCGGACAACCAGATGAAGTGCATCCAATTGTTCAGTTGGTACTGAGTGTCGCTCACGCCTTCACCACGGTTCTTGTACCAAATGCCGTTGCTGCAATACCGCGAAGTCATACCAATCACGTCGCCGATCTCGCCATCATGGATACGTTTGATGGCCTCGACATAGTTGGTTTGTCGACGGTACTGAGTTCCGGTGACAATCGCCGTGCCGTTCTTTTCGGCTTGCTTGTGAGCTTCCACACACACACGGTATCCGGCCGGATCGACGCAGGTCGGCTTCTCTGCGAACACGTGTTTGCCGGCGGCAACGGCTTCGGCGATGTGAGCCGGACGGAAGCCGGGCGATGTGGTCAGGAAGACCAATTCGACTTCGGGATCTTCGAGGACTTTTTTGTACGCGTCCAAGCCCACGTGAATGCGATCATCGGCGATGTTGATCTTGTCGCCGTGTCGACGTTGCATGCCGGTGCGTAGGCGTTCGGCGTTGCCTTGATCGAGATCGGCAACGGTCACCAGTTCGATGTTCTCGTTGATCGTGAAGGAGTCATTGACGGCGCCCGTTCCGCGGCCACCCGCGCCAACGATGCCGATCTTGATTTTGCGATTAGGGTCTTGCGATGCAGCATTGCCGTGCACCATGGGATGAGCGGCCATGGCGGCGGCGGTTGCTGCGGTCACGGTTGCTCCGCGACGCAGGACGTCACGACGCGATGCGGTGGGAGTTTGTGGATTGGTGTTCGACGAAGCAGTCATGGCGAGTCTCTCAAGAACGATGAAATGAGTGGCGAAAGTTCTGAGGTCAGAACGATTACCAAATCACAAACGTGAAATGATCAAACAGAAGGAGGCGGGAAGGTGGGTGGGAAAGGAGGTTGTGTCCCAAGGGACAATCACTTGCGTTGCGTGCGGAAGCGTCCGTTTGCGAGTGATTCAAGTGTTGCGAAAAAATTGGACGGGGCCACGTTTCATCAGGAGGCGAAACAAGTTGAATTCCGTGACCCCGTCCGTGATCAAGTTCCGACGGGCTCCGCCGCATTCAGTTCGATTGTTTTTCCAGTGCGGAAAGATTCGTCCGCCGCAGCGACGATCTTCATGGAGTTGATCGCGTCACTGAGGTGATCTGTGAGATCGTTGTCGTCTCGGATCGCATCTAGAAAGAACTGCTGTTCGCGGTGACAGAGACCGTCGTGATCAGGCTCGTCGTCCAAGTGAATCCACTCGTCTACCTTCGCGAATTTGCCATCGGTAGCGAGTTCCGCATGATGAACGCGAATGGATTCGGTTTTGGTGTGAGCGTCGACATTGTCGCTTTGCCCCGCCGACGAGGCCGACTCGGCAACAATTGAAACGGCTCCCTTGGGGCCGACGACGTCTTTGACGAAGAAAGCCGTTTCGCTCATCATCGGGCCCCAGCCGGCTTCGTACCAACCAACGCTGCCGTCTTCGAACGTCACTTGCAGTTGGCCATAGTTGACCATGCCGTCCGGCAATTCATCCGTCAATCGAGCGCCGATGCCGGACACTCGGATCGGACGCGAACGAGTCATTTGGCACATCACATCGACGTAGTGGACGCCGCAATCAACGACTGGTGAGACCGTGGACATCAATCGTTTATGAGTTTCCCAGGCGTCTCCGGAAGACGATTGGTTCAGGTTCATACGCATCACGAGAGGTTTGCCCAACGTTTGAGCAACTTCGATGAAGCGATTCCAACTCGGGTGATGCCGCAGGATGTAACCCACGACAACTTTGCGCTGCGTTGCGATCGCTTTGGCCACGATTTCTTCGGCGGCTTCAACAGAATCGGCCAAGGGTTTTTCCACGAACACATGGCAACCGGCATCCAATGCCGCCGTGACAAATTGGGCATGCGTATCCGGCCAAGTCGACACACACACCGCGTCGGGTTGAGTCTCTTTCAAAGCATGATCGAAGTCTTGGAACGTTGGGTAGTTCGCATTCAGCTCTTCGTTCAGCTTCGCACCGGAAGCTTCCGACCGAGTACAGATGCCAACGATCTCGAAACCGGGAATGGCCTGGTAAGCCAAGGCGTGCGAACGCCCCATGTTGCCCGCTCCGACGCATAGAATTCGAACGCGATCAGTGGTTGATTGGTCGCTGGCTGTCACTGCAAGTTTTCTCCGTTCAAATTGTTTCCGGCGGCGGTGAGGCATTCCGCCGCGTCTTCGTCTAACAGATATTGCACGTCCCGATGGGCCTGCAAAAACGTTGCGGGAACCGTTGCATTCATGCGAGATTCGATCGCTCGCTGAACGATATCAGCTTTGTGTTCACCGAGCGCCAGCAGGCGAATGCGTTTGGCCTGCAAGATCGTGTCGACGCCCATCGTGATCGCCAACAACGGCACATACTCGATGCCGCCGAAGTCGCTGACCGCGTCGATGCGAGTCAGGGTGTCTAGCTTCACCAAACGAGTTCGGGTGTCGCGAGTGGCTCCCGGTTCGTTGAAACCGATGTGTCCCGTGCGGCCGATTCCCAGCAACTGCAAATCGATTCCGCCGCACGATGCGATCAGTTCGTCGTAGTCGCGGCAATAACCCGGCACCGATTCCAATTCGATGGTTCCATTGGGAATGTGCACGTTGCTGCGAACGATGTCGATGTGGTCGAACAGATGCTCGTTCATGAACCGCACATAACTTTGCGGTGCGGTGGGCTGCATCGGAAAGTATTCGTCGAGGTTGAACGTTACCACGTTGTGGAACGACAAGCCTTCTTCCCGGTGCATTCGAACCAATTCGCGATACACGCGAATGGGCGTGGAGCCCGTGGCCAATCCAAGAACACAATTGCGATTTTCGGCTGCACGGTGTCGGATCAGCGATCCAATCTCTCGAGCGACTCGCTTGCACGCGTCGCTCTTCTCTTTGAATTTCAGGACCGACAAGCCCGAATTGGAATGACCAGTTCCAATTGCATTCGAGGGGTTGGCGGCGAGGGCATCTTCCGAGGCGGGGTTTTCCAATGTACTTCTCATCATTGTGTCACTTGCAATGCAGAGGTCGTCGAGTGAGTGGACGTTTCAACCGGAAATAGAATCGAAAGCAAGTCGCTACTGGGGTGTCCGTGTCCCCGGTGTTGAACAAACGCTTCCGCCGCCTTTGTGTGGATGTCTTCGCCGCGTGCGATGCTGTGGTCACGCATGGCCGTCAAGTATTCATCAATGCCGTTGTGGGATCGCAACCATTCCAATTGGCTTTTGTGACAAGCCAACATTTGTGTCTTGGTTTCGAGTTCGTTGCTGATGTCGACGTAGGTTGTCGGCCGAATCGCTGCGCCCATTCGGTCCTGACCGTCATGCCCGTCGGTGTAGTACAAGTACGGAACTTGCGAACCAGGTTTGACTGGCAGGGAGGAGGCGTTGGGAGCCGCGTAAACAAAGCTGGCTGCTCGGCCCAATTGACCTGACACCTCGTGGTCCGCGTGGTAGTCCGACATGGGCATCGTGATCACCAACGTGGGAGCGATCTGGCGAAACAGATCGATTGTTTTTTGCAGCGACACCCGGTCGTAAACGACTCGCCCATCGGGTTCACCCAACGTGTGATAGGTCGCGCCGATCAATGTTGCTGCGTCGGTGCCTTCTTGAACTCGAATGGCCGCAATCTCATCAGCCTTCAATTCCATCGAACCGCAATCGCCGGAGGTGGCGGTTGCGATATGAACTTCCCAGCCCGCTTCCTTCAACCGAACCAATGTGCCGCCGCAGGAAATCTCCGCGTCGTCCGGGTGCGCCATGAATGCGAGGGCAACCTTTCGATCCGGCACAGTCGAAGGATTCGGCATAGCAACAATGACCCGTTTGCGAGGAAGCGACGACGGCGAACGAATCACCGGGGTGTCGATGTGTGCGAAGCATTCTGCGAGCTTCCCGCGGGGAATTCTCCACAAATGTTGCCCTCTTGTGGTACTCTGTTTGCGCGTGCTCGCTTTCCAAACACGAACCTCGCGCATATTTCATGGAAATGATACTTTTTGTGCGCAGTAGGTTTCCGGCACCTCCGAATTTCATTCACCGCCAATCATGAAAGCCTCCTACGAAAAACTGGTGCCCGTCGAAGGCCACTCCTTTCGTTGTTTCAACCGGGCTTCGTTGCAGTCGCCGGTCAAGTGGCACCGTCATCCCGAGATTGAGTTGACCTACATTCCTTCGGGCGCCGGGTCACGCATGGTGGGCGATCACATTGGAAGCTACACCGATCACGACTTGGTGTTGTTGGGATCGGAATTGCCGCACACTTGGGCGTCGGATGAGTACCGAGGGGAGCTCTATGACCTGCACTCGGCCATGGTGTTGCAGTTCCACCCGGAGTTCCTCGGGCCCGACTTTTTTCGGCTCAACGAAATGTTTGAGATCTTGGCGTTGTTGCAACGTTCCAGCCGAGGATTGTGGTTTCCCGCGGAAGTCGCATCGCGTGTTGGAAGCCAGATGACCGAACTCGAGGAACAACGAGGCGCGATTCGACTCGTGACCTTTCTTTCGATTCTCCATTCGCTTGCTCAATGCGAGTCGGTGGAACCGCTTGCATCCGAACTTTATCGAGCGACCAACAACGAAGAAGTCGAGACACGCATCCAAGTCATTTGCGATCACATCACGCATCATTTGACTGACCCGGAGCTATCGCACGCGGAGCTCGCTTCGTTGGCAGAGATGAATGCTTCCGCCTTCAGCCGATTCTTCAAACAATCGACCGGTCGCACGGTGTCCGCTTACATCAATGAATTGAGAATTGGCTTCGCTTGTCGATTGTTGACCGACACGGACGACTCGATCTTGTCGATCAGCCACCAAAGCGGCTACCAGAATCTGTCGAACTTCAATCGGCGTTTTCAACAACACCGCAAAATGACACCTCGGGAATACCGCAATCGTTTTCGCAGTGCGGTATGAACCATCGCAGCGGACGCATTCACTTCGCCGCGGCTTTGATTTTCATCGCTGCTGATTTCTCTCGCCATTTGGCTGCTTCCGCGGGATCATTGGCATTCTCGAAAGCTTCGGCGACAAACGCGAACGCCTCCGCCAGGATGCTTGGATCATTTGGATCCTTTGCATTCTGAATTCGCTCAACGAACTGAATCATTTTTTCGCGAACTCCTGGCAGTGCACAGATTCGCTGGCCTTCGCGGGTAGAGCAGCCAAAGACCACACCCGCCAACTTGTCATAGTCACCCAGCAAGTCCGTGCCGATTGGAATCAATCGAATGGAAGTGGAGTTCGGCTGAGATTTCCCGACGCTGATTTTGTGGTTGCGTCTTCCTAAGATCACTGGCAACGCGTGAGTCTTGGATTCGACGTACAGATCCCATTCTCCCGAAGGAAGTCGCAGTTCCACTTCACCTTCCTCATTCACCGGCCCCATGAAACGATTGGGGAAGGCAGGATTCTCTAACTGTTCGTTGATCTCTTCCATCAACTTTGCGTTGCCGAAGAACTCGGTGGACTGCATCAGAGGCAACCCGTAGAGCTGAGATCCCCAGTTTTTCCAGTAGACGTTGGGATACGCGGCGACCTTGGCTCCCGCGACCGGACGACCATCCAGATCGACCAACCGAATTTCGCAACGATGCAGTTGTTCTGTGTCCAGTTCGATGGGGTGCGTGAATGGGGGATCGATCACGACGGGCGAACCTTCGGCTGGTGCTGCTTGGTTTGGTAGCTTCCGCCCCTGAGCGTCCACCATCAGCGATCGAATACGGTGGCCGTTCGTCAATCCAATCAACTGCATGGTTTCTCCCTTTGGCCAGTGAGGGATTTCAAAGGTGCCATCAGTGCGAATGGGGCCCCAAGTGGACCACGTCAGACGATTGCGATTCGATTGAGGTGGAACGGTCATCGCCAAGACGCGTCCCTCACGAATGGGACGAGGCACTTGATCCGAGATCCGGCCGCTAAGGCTGGTTGATGGAGCAAGCTCCACGACTTGTGGATCATTTGCACCTGATTGCAAATCCACCGTGAAAATCTCGCTGAAGTGCGTCGGTTGTTCGTCGACCAAACGTACCAGCATGAAATCGCACTGTTCGGGTGCCAAACGTCGCACGATGACGTGCTCGTCTTCGATATGTCGCGCGTAACCATCTGTGAACGAGGAGATGTCGGACCGCATCACCTGAATCTCACTCGGTCGAACGGGATTTCCGTCAATGGTCGGCAAAAAGCGAATGCTTGCCGACAGTTTCATCTGGATGATTTCGGGTGTATCGCTGGCGATCGGGACGTCCAGGTGCACCGAGTCCTCAATGGAGTATTCAGGATGTTTTAAGAACAGCGAAACCGAAGTTGTGCGTGTTTGCTCCTGGACATCACGGAAGAACGGATAGATGACTTTTGCAATGCCATCGCTGTTCGTGGTTACGGCAGCCGGATTCAATTCAGACGGATCATTCCCGTTGTTCGCCCAACGGCCGTGCCCCTGAGACGAACGCAATGCCCACGGCGAAACCTCCACACCCTTGATTGGATTGCCATTCGAATCCACGACCTTCACCGGCAACGTTTGCGGCAACTGCCCACCGACGATGGGGACGACGGAATCCTGTCCAGCGGTCCGTGAAGCAACCAGCGACAGGATCACAATTGAGGCGACACGCATTCGGTTCATCGGGTCCACCGTACTACGGACTGAGAAGATGAGAAGAGCACCTAGAGCAACAAGCAAGGTGCCAATCAGTTGACAACGGATGCCCGTTAGTTTGAGGGGGCCAAGACCCTCGCGTCAAGCAATTAAGCGACAGTTGAAAGCAACCTTCGCTGTAGGTTGCACTATGCATTGCGTGGGTGATTAGCTGCTCTGGTGCTTGGGCTTCGCTGTGATTGTGTGAATCGTCAACCCATCCAGGTCGCAATCAGGCCGCCCTGTCCAGACACTCACCAAATACCCGATCGCAACGCAACTGACGATTCCACACGTCGTGTAAAGAAAGCCGTGCACGATCCCCGTTGCCCAAAGCGTGTACATGATCACGGCTCCGCAAACGGCGCCAGTCATTGCACCGATGGAATTCGCTCGCTCGGTCACGCCACCCAGCACGAACAGGCCTCCTAGCACACCCATGAACAACCCCAGCACCACCAAAAACGTATCAAACAGGGAGCGGATGTCTGGATCGACGAAGAACAAGGCCAGCGAAGTTCCTGCCATTCCGATGACCATCGTCAAAACCTTCGCGGCGCGTAGCAGCCCACGTTCAGATTGACACCAGTGCAGCGGACGAACGAAGTCCGTAACCAGAGCCGTCGCGGTGGAATTCATGCTGGTCGAGACAGTGGACTGAGCCGCCGCGAAAACGCCTGCGACGATCAAACCCGCCAATCCAACCGGCATCTCTTTCGCAATGAACAGTGGAAAAATTTGATCGGTGGTGATCGAAGGAGAAATCCTTTCGGGGTGCGAGTGGTAATAGCCATGAAGAGCTGTCCCGATGCCAAAGAACAACAGGGTGGCGGGAATGACCAAGATCGCGTTCGTCCAAATGGATCGCGCGGCGAGTTCTCGCGTTGGCGTCGTCATGTAACGCTGAACCACGGCTTGGTCCGCGGTGTAGGACGATAGATTCTGGCCAATCGCACCCACCACGATGACCCAGAATGCAATCTGAGCGTCATCAGGACGCAGATGCCAGTTGGCCCAACGAAGCTTGTCTGCGTTCAAAGCATGTTGGTAACTTCCCGTGATGCCACCATCCGTTTCGATCAACATCAACGTCAGTGCAACCAAGGCTCCGCCAAGCAAGATCACCGTTTGCAACGTGTCCGTCCATATCACCGCTTCGATTCCGCCGATGGTGCAGTACGCGATGCTGAGAACGCCCATCAGCAACACGGACTGCGTCGGCGTCATCGGCGTCGCCACCGCCAAGGCAAGGCCGGTCAGCGACATCACGACGGCCATCCGAAACAAATGAAACAGTGAGAAGCTCAAGCTTCCGAACCAGCGAACCGGTCGGCTGAATCGTTTTTCCAGGTATTCGTAAGCACTGGTCGCATCGATGCGTCGAAAGAATGGTATCGCCACAAAGACGGCCACAACAGCCACCAGCGGAATGGTGAAATTGCCGATGGCGTATGTCCAGTCTTGAGCATACGCCTTAGATGGGATTCCAGTGAAGGTGACGGAACTCAACATCGTCGCGAAAATGCTGCAGCCTGCTGCCCACCAAGGAATCTGGCTACCGCCGCGAAAATAGTCGTTGGTGTTCTTGTTCTTTCGCGAAAAATAGACACCGATTCCGAGCACCGCGACGAGGTAACCCACCAGCACACCAGTATTCCAACCGCCAAACGCTGCGTGGGGCTCGCTCAGATGAATACGATAGATCGCCGGTGTCCGAACTCGCGGACGGATCTCGCCGCTCGGCAACCAAAGCTCGTCCTGCCAACGAACGACTTGCGTGGTGACTTGATTCAGCGGTGGTGCGGGCAGTTCCACCCAACGATCTGTGATCGTGTGATAGGCGAAATTGCGTTTGGGAAAGCCCGGATGGTTGTCGTGCAACTCATCTGCTCGCCCGAACAGCGAACCATCGTCGCCCCCCAGTACCAAACAATGGCTTTGCCCGTAGCCAATCACCGATCCCGCCATCACGCAGGCCGGCGCATCCGCTCGTTGTCGCCACTTGGCTTCGCTAGGGCAGTACTCCCATGTGTCGCGAAGAAACTTGGTTTTCGCGTTGGCTTCGCTTCTGCCACTGATGACATACAAACAAGGTTCGAAACCATTGTGCTGAGAGGCAGCGACATGAAACGCGCGAGCCGATCCAGGGCAGTCCGGCAGTGCTTCCCACTGAAGACTCGCGGGATCTGCTGCGAGACTCAAATCTAACTTCCAAAATCGATTGGTGGCCGATGACAATTCCAAATTCGACTGGCCACCGAAGATGTACACGGAGTCGCCCAGCAAGTTCGCCGTCATGTGAACGCAGGGCGTCGGCAAAGGCGGGAAATCGGTGAACTCGACGATCTGCCGTTCCGGATTCCAGTGCATCAAGAACACTTGGTCGGAAACACTGCGACCATCGCTGCCTCCCAGACATAAAACGCCACCTGTTCGTTGTCCGTCGGAAGGAATGGAAACCGCAGCACCGTAAGCCAATGACCGAGGCAAAGTTCCCGCGTCCAGCCAATCAAATTGCTCGCCGTCACGTTTTAAAACATGAATGCGATCATGCCACCGCTTTTGATTTTCCCAAACCGGCGTTGGGAAGTTGGCACCTCCGGCGATGATCAAATGATCCGAGTCAACTCCGACGAATGGGCCCGCGACACCGAGTGGATTTGGAAGTGGCGGCATGGGCTCCCAAGTCATCTGCACGTCGGAAGCACGCTTGATCGCGTCATCTGCTCCAATGGACGCCGGTCCAAACATGCTGGCCAGCCAGCATGCGACCGCGAGGCAAAGCAAACGTCGCTCAGGCCACCGCGTCATCTCGACGCTCCCGTTGTGTCCTCGCCGCGGTTCCAATCGAAGAATCCAATCTCAGTCAGCTTGGTATGCAAAGATTTTAACTGAGTTTCCGACAAGCGACCCAGCGGCAAACGGCATGGTCCAACTAGGACGCCTTGCATTTCCAACACCGCTTTGGTCGCCGGATGAAACGGAAATTGTCCCATCACACGGATCACCTCGACCGCGCGAAGTTGCCATTTCCGGGCATGATCAAAGTCGGATGCGGCAAACGATTTGATGACTCGTTGGTAGATGTTGGCGGCGATGTTGTACGTGCTGCCGATGGCAGCGTTCGCTCCGGTCGCCAACGCACCCAGCAACATCTCGTCGCAACCCCAGACCACATCCAGGTCATCCGAGGTGGCGTTTTTGCATGCCATGAATTCGTGCAATTTAGTGTCGGTGTACTTCAATCCTCTCAGTGTTGGCATGCGCTCCGTCGCCAAACGCAGAAACTCCGGCATCACGACGCTTGATCCCGTCAGCGCGGGAATGTGGTAGTAGTAAAAAGGCGTCTCCGGTGCAGCCGTTGCCACCTCGCACATGCAATCGACTAAAGAATCAGAGTCCGCGATCTTGTAGTAGGACGGACAGGTTGCCGAGATTGCATGGGCGCCAATCGATTCAGCGTGTGCCGCGAGCTCACGGGCGTCTCGCAAGCTGTTGTGCCCCACCTGCACAATGACGGGAACGCGATCATTCGCTGCGTCGACGAACGCCCCCGCGAGTTGTTGTCGTTCGCCGGTGGTCAACGACATGCCTTCGCCCGTGCTCCCGCAAACGTACAGCCCCGAAATCCCGGATCGCATCAAGTGGTCCACCAAAGAAGGCACGACCTCCAAGTTCAAATCACCGTTGGGATGCATGGGCGTGTAAGTCGCGGCGATCAAACCGGACAACGCTGGCGACGAGTTCGTGGGCTTCAAGGTTGCTCTCCCGCAGCATCCGAGTCCGCACCGTTTTTCTGCGAACCCTTCTCTAGTTCATCCATCGAGATCGCAACAAAGCTGATCGCGCGGTATCCATCACGCTCGAACAGCACTCCAACTCGCCCATCCGACATGCGAGTCAAACAGGAATACGCAAAACCATCGGGATAAATGACCGTCTGAGCAGGCCAGGTCTTTCCTTCATCGTAGGAGACTCGTAGCACTCCGTTGGCACGCTTGGTCTGCGTTGCAGGGTTGGAGAAGAGAATTCGACTCGTTCCATCTTCGGGCCATGAATACCGCAGTAACGCGGCTTGGCAAGTCGGCTCGATCAACTGTTCATCCGACTGCAGTTGCGTCCAGCTTTCGCCCGCATCGGAGCTGGTTGCAACCTTGCGAAATTTGGTTGTGCCGGCACCTTGCGTCCGAGCGTTCAACATCAACCGTCCATCCGACAACTCGACCATTTGCACCTCATTGCCGTGACCTTTGCCATCGCCGGGGGCCACGTCTCCCATCTTCCAACTTGCACCGTCGTCGTCGCTGTAAGCGGCGTAAACACGCCAATCGCCGTAAGGGCCTTGGTTGAACGGCATGACAATTCGTCCCGGATGGGGGCCGCGTTGCAAGACAATTCCAATGCCGGGACCCGCCGCAACGCTCGTCACGCCGTGTTCTCGTTTCACCTGACGCGATACATCCAATGGCTCGGACCAAGTCAGCCCGTCATCGTCGCTGGTTTGGATGAACGTGAAGTACGAGTCTGGGCCGTATCCATCATTCGCCCGGTGTTCGCCCAATCGGTTTTGTTGATACATCACCAAGATGCGACCGGATTCCAAAACGACCGCTTGAGGGTTGTTGAGCGACAAGGCGCCCTGTTCGCGAATCAGCAAAAGGTCTCCCCAAGTCTTGCCTCCATCGACGGAACGCTTGGCAATCAAATCGTTCTCCGAATGGTCACCACCTTGGCGGCCCTCTGCAAACGCGAGCAACGTTCCTGCTTTGGTGGTCACCAGCGAAGGGATGCGGATCGCGGGATAACCGTCTTCGCCGGGCACAAACACATCGACCAAGTGACGGTCGTGCGCCGTCCCGGTCGACTCCGCCGCCGATAGGTGACACCGCGTTGCAAGCCCAAGCTGTGTTCCGGCAAGGATGGCGAACGCAAAGATCTGACGGGAGAAAATCGCGGGCAAACGACGTCTGATGGCAGCAGGCATGACGAATTCCGAGGTGGGGCGTGTTGACGGCTGAAAAGAGCAAGCCGAGGAAGGAGTGGTGTTATAACATGTCGTGCGATGTTATAACACCACTTGTTCCGTCCCGCTGACTTCGCAGAACATCATGACTGGCAATCTCGCCGATCGAGCCTATCGCCACCTCCGCACCCGGTTGTCTCGTGGTGAACTCGCACCCGGAATGCGTTTGGTCAATCGCACGCTGGCCGCCGACATCGGCGTCAGTGTCATCCCCGTGCGTGAAGCGATCAATCGTTTGGCCAGCGAAGGATTGGTGGAACAAATTCCTGGGTCAGGTGCTTTTGTCCGCAAGATCAATCGGGAGGATTTGGATGATCTGTACGTGCTTCGCGATGCGCTGGAAAGCTGTGCCGCGGGCGAAGCCGCTCGCAACGCGACCTCCGACCAATTGGATCGCTTCGATGAAATTTTGAAACGGGTCGCGGACACGACCGATGCGATTCAGAAGTCCAAACGTGGTCACAGCAACAAACGCCAGCTCAATCAATGGATGGACGATGAGGAAGCGTTCCATCATTTGCTCATCGAAACCTCGCAGAATCGTCTGCTGGCCAAAGTGGTCGATGAGAATCGAGCGATCGCGGCTGTCTTCGAGTGTCAACGCGATTCTCCGAAGCTCCTGACGGCGGAACTCGCCAAGCGGACTCTGTCGTCCAAACGAAAACTCATCGAAGCCATTCGGAAACGCAATGCGGATCAGGCTC
The DNA here is from genome assembly GCF_020966775.1 of Rhodopirellula halodulae. Lineage (NCBI taxonomy): Bacteria > Pseudomonadati > Planctomycetota > Planctomycetia > Pirellulales > Pirellulaceae > Rhodopirellula > Rhodopirellula halodulae. The sequence goes on from NZ_JAJKFV010000030.1 coordinate 129,857, forward strand.
GTCAGTTGATGAGCCAACACATTCGCCGCGGTCAGCAAACGGTCGTCGAGTTCTTTTTCTCAGATGATGCACCCGGGGAACGCTGAGAAGAAGGCTGAAGCGTACCGAACGGATGAAGCACGTGAGAAACTCCCCAAGTTGATTTCAGTTTTGGTCCACCAGTGAGCGTGATGTTGGACGTGAGCGTGACAGGCGGCAACGGCGTGTGCATAATGAAGCGATGAAAGAGTCTCTCCCGCCCCGCAACCGAATCCGCGTGTTGCCAATCGTGCTACTGGCTGCCGCGTTTTCGGCCGTAGTGTCAGCCGACACGTTCAGTTGGTCCAACGAAACTTCGGTGGCCACGAACGCGAATCTGCCTCGCGACGAAATTGCCCCGACTGTTTCCGCGAAGCGGTTGGCCGAGGTGCCCATTGCGTCACGAATGTTGCGGCGACCGATTGCGTCTGCACGCTGGGACGACGACACCGTTGTGGTCGCGAATCAGCGGAGCGGAACGGTCAGCTTTGTTTCGGTCGACGACATGGCCGTCCGACGTGAAGTCGAGGTCGGTGGCAATCTGACCGATCTCGCTCGCGTTGAGGTCGAGGGTGAGCCGCATTTGTTGCTGACGGATGACAAGGCTCATCGGCTGGTTTGTGTGCGGGTTACGGATGAGGCGGCGACCATGGTTTGGCAATTGGAAATGCCAACCGGGCCGACGTCGCTGGTTCTTTCGCCGGACAATCATTCGTGCGTCGTCGCGTCTTCTTGGGCCCGAACGTTGACTTGGGTGGAGTTGCCAGCAGCCGTCGGGGACTCAGCGAAGATTCGTGAGTCGCTGGATCTGCCGTTCTCACCCAAGGCACAGCTTCTCTTTGCGGATCAAAAACGGTTGTTGGTTGCCGACGCGTTCGGGCCGCGACTCGCCTTGATCGCGACTGACACCAGAACGCTCCTTTCAATTCGCGAAATTCCCGGAAACAACATTCGCGGGCTCACACGAAATCAAGACGGCGACAAGCTGTACGTCACGCACGAGTTGATCAACGAGATTGCTCCTCCACGAAGCAGCGAAATCATTTGGGGATCCATGGTGTCCGATGCCATGCGCGAGATCCCGGTCGCGACGATTCTGGATCCTGAAGCCTCGCTCAGCCAAGGCAGCCGGTTTTTGGCTCTCGGCAACAACACTCGCGGCGCGGGCGATCCCAATGGGTTGGCATCGCGGTCCGATGGGCGATTGATTGTGGCCATCGGTGGCCTCGGACAAATCGGTGTGGTGGAACCCGGTGGGATCGGTGTGACTCGGCTGCAGACCGGAAAGCGGCCGACGCACGTGTTGGCGTGGTCCGACGATCGTTTCCTGATCACTAATCAACATTCTGATTCACTTTCGCGAGTCGACTTTGATTGGAAAGAGAACACGAAGGTTGATGTCATCGGGACGGATGATTCGGAATTCGGCGGTGCGGATGAGACGCCGGCCGACTACGAGGACTCCGCTGACCAAACAAGCTATTCCGAGAAGGGCGAAGCGGAATACGAGTACGCTGGCGTCGATGAGTCATTCGACGAGAGTCGTTCAGGGGAGGAAGGTGAAGCGTCCGAAGGGTCGGACGATTACGACCAAGACAAGACTGAGACCGAGTACGACGTCGAAGCAGCATACGACGTGAAGAGCGAGTACGCCGAGAGCGAGTACGACGATCGCGAAGCCTACGCGAGCGATGTTTCGCGAAATGGGCTGACCTATCAAACCAAGACGTACCAGATCGGTCCCGACGCGGATAAAGGGGCGAAGCAACTGGTCGCCACGGTGCAACAGATGTCGCTTGGACTGCCGCCGAAACTGACTCCTTCGGAACGCGGTGAAACGCTCTTCTTCGATGCCAGCTTGTCTCGAGGTGGTTGGTACAGTTGCCACAGTTGTCATACGGATGGGCACACCAGCGGTTCCCTAGCCGATACGCTCAGCGACGGTGGTGAGGGGGCACCGAAACGCATTTTGTCGTTACATGGAGTTGGGCAAACGGGGCCTTGGGCGTGGATCGGCGACAAGTCAGAAATCGAGTCGCAAGTTCGGCAAACGCTGCGGCTGACGATGCAAGGTCGCAAGCTGAACGGTGGCGAAATTGGGGATCTGGTTGCGTTTTTGAAGTCGCTGCCGCCGGCACCAATCTTTCGCCCCGCGACGGACGATGCGGATGCGAAGATCGTCGACGCGGGACGCGAACTCTTTCAGTCACTGGATTGTGTTGCGTGCCACTCCGGATCCGTTCTGACTTCCGAAGACACCTACGAAGTGGGACTGACTGATGAACGAGGAACGACGCAGTTCAACCCGCCGTCGCTTCGTGGTGTCGGTCACCTGCATTCGCTCTTTCATGATTTGCGAGCCGCGGACCTCAACGCTGTTGTCACGCAGTACAAGCACCAACTTCCCCGCGACCTCACGCTGGACGAGCAAGAAGCACTGATTCGATACCTGCAAAGTCTATAATCCAAAACGCGACCGAATCGTTTTTTGTGGATTTTCGTTCACCATCTGGTTGCAAGCAGCGGTTTCGATTTCTTTTGTCAGCTAGCTCCGGTGCAGCGATCGGTTGATGCCACGAATGCAGCTTCAATGATCTCAATCTTCGTTGAAACGTTTGAATGTCGCCGCGCATATCAGTCGTGTTGATGAACGCCGGTATACAACAAAGGCGTCTTTTTGATATTGAAATCGGTTGCGTCGCGAAGAATGCAAAGTGACGCCACCGCCATCCCTCGCGAGTTCAATTGCGCTACACTACAATTCTGAAACGATTGCGGAGACACGCAGTTGGCTGGTCATTGAAGGTTTCAAGATGATTCACTTCACAGAAAACAAGACTGTTCTTGAAGCAAGACATCGCACTGAAGTCGGCGACTCTGTCACAATGGTTGAGAGGATCCCGTCACTTCAACTTAAGCTCGACAGGAACAGGGGCACACGTATCACCGACGGGAGAGATCTTGTCAGTGAGAATTAGTAAACATCATGAGCACTGAGCACAGGGGCACCGGTCAACGCAAAATCGGTCAGCGGATCGATCCAGCACGACCGAACTTGCATGCGTTTGGATCGATGCTGGACGAATACGGTATTGGCTTCGTTCGCATTGAGACGAGTTCGTCAAAGATTTTGAATCTGAATCGTTCGTTCGCAAATTTCTTGGGACGCGAGCTTACCGGTGTGGTGGGCACTCTGCTGACGGATTGCTTGAACGAAGACAGCCAAGCAGACTTCATTCGTCTGATTGAAAGCGTTGGCATTCGAGCAGGTGAACGGGCGGAAGAAGTCTTCTCAGTCTCGGTAAAGGATGGATCGCGTCGTTGGCTGCGTTTCAGCTTGGTGGCGGAGGCTGATGAGGACGGTCCAAAGGACGAATGCAACGCGACGGTCATCGATCTAACCCAGGCGATGAAAGCCGAAGAAGAGCTGCGGTTGGCAAACGACCGATTCGATTCCGCTCAGGAGACCAGCCGCGTTGGTAGCTGGGAATGGAAGGAGGGGGATGAATATGCGTGGTGGTCGAAACAGCTTTACGCTCTTCACCGAATGGATCCCGATCGAGGGCCTGTGAGCTTCGAAGATTTCATGTTGATGGTTGCGCCCAAAGATCGTGAAACGATCATCCGAGTCAATCAACCGCCATTTTTACCCGGCGACGTAAGACGTTTCGAATTCTCCAGCAATCCGGCCGTCGGTCCGCAGCGGCATTTCGCGGCGACCGTCTGGATGACCGAGATCGACGGAAGGCTCGTTCGACGCGGCACGACCCAGGATGTCACACGACAAGTCGAGTTGGTGAAGGCGCTCGAACAGAGCGAAGTGAATTTGCGAGAACTGGTTTCGCATACCGCAGAAGGCTCCGCAGTGCTCAACCTGGATGGATTGTTCATTCAGGCGGACGAAAAATTCGCGTCGATGCTCGGTTGCAATCCGGAGGACCTGGTCGGCCAACCCATCCAAAAGTTCGCTGAAGCTGAAAGCCAACGGGCGATCGAAGAACGTTTCCTCAACAGGACTCACGCGGAAGCTTACGAGATTCAGCTTCAGCATGTGGATGAGTACTGGGCCTGGTTACTGTTGAGCTCGGCGCCGTTGCTCAACGACGATGGACAATTTGTCGGTGTGCAAGTCAAAGCACTCGATATCACTCATCGCAAACAAGTTGAGATCTTGGCCAAGCACGCCTCGCAAGCGAGAGCGAAACTGAAAAGCTTGACCAGTCGAGAAAGACAAGTGCTGGCACAGATTGTTGATGGGCAAATGAACAAGGTCATTGCCAATCGACTGGACATCAGCGAGAAGACCGTTGAGCGTCATCGATCCAATCTGATGAAGAAGCTGGAGGCTCACAGCGTTGCAGAATTGGTTCGCATTTCAATCACTGCCGAGGTGATGACGGCTTCCTGAGTGAACCTCAAATCGGAAACCGTTCGATGCAACGGCGAGTGTGTTCTTCCGAACGACGCCAGCCTCAAAACTCGTGTTGCGGTCTGACGTAAAAGATAGCAAGCCCGGCCAGCATCCGAGCTTACCTTTGCCCCAAAGTAAGCGAGTGGATGCTGACCGAGCTTTGCTCTTTGCCCCATAACAGTATCGTTCAGGTACCACCAAAATGCACCTCGGTTTTACTGATTTGAGGGGCATCCCCACGGAGGTGTTCAATTCGAGCACGTTTTGTGGCGTTTTGGCGCACGTTCGGCGACGGAATCAGCCTATGTGTGACAAATGAGTGCAGTGTCCTCGGGTTGAACTCACCCAGATGTTGTTTGGGATTCGCCCGTGCGTGCTGGTGTAGGCGACCCAGGTCATTCTTTCGCACTCTTCCTGATCTTCGTCTGCTGAATACAACATACCAATGAAGTAGGAATCATTGCTCACATCACGCATGAAAAAACGCAAACACGCAGTGACTGCGCGTTTGCGAAGTGCTTGAGTCGATCTTGTCTGCCTGCGATTGCGTGTCGACCTGCAAGTTGCTCAGTGTCGCATGACGATGCCAAAGCTTAGGAAGTCAGCCGAGAGTCGGTTGGTCACCGATGAACCAGGCACTGCACCGGCGGGCAAGATCACGGCTCCGGTTCGGCTGTTCTCAAAGTAGTGTGAGTAGCCAACGTTGACCGCCACGCAATCATTCAGCTTGTAGGATCCGCCCACGCTCAACATGTGCTCGTAGAGCAAAGGCGAAGCAAGGTTGAAGAACGCTTCGCTATTGCGAATCGGATTTTGGTTGTAGGTGTAACCGCCCCGCAGGTAGATCCGCTCGCCAATGGCTCGTTGAGCTCCAAAAGCCATCGCGAAAACGCTGCTCCAATCCAATCCGTTCAGTTTGCCCGTGCCGTCGTAAGTCGCCGAGTCACCAAAGCCATCGGCGTTGGCGTAGTCGATGAAACGGAAGTCGGCTGCGAACAACCACTGATCAATTCCCGTGTAGCCCGTCCCAACAGACAGAATGCTGGGAAGATCCAGTTCGCACGTCAGTGTACGAGGCAATCCGTTTTCATCCTCGCCCATGAACTCGAACGTTTCCATCCAAGCCTTGCTTTTGTAGGACGCTCCCAACTGCCAATCGTTGTTCAGCAGGTAATACGTTCCCAATTGAAAGCCACCGCCCCAGTGATATCGCGTGGCACGTCCACCCGAGTACGTGTTGTCTCCGTTGGCGGAATCAAAAACAAAAGGCTCGATTCCAACCTGGCCGGTGGTCAAAATGGGGCCCGCAGCGACCGACAGACGTTCGGTCATCGCCATGGAAAGCACGGGAGCAATCTGCAGAAACGCAGCTTCGGAACTGATTTGCCCCAGTCCAGTTGGTTGAGGTGCCAATACGGGATTCGTTGTCCCGGATGACAAGTTGGTTTTGAATCCCGCGACTGAGTTCACACTCAATCCGAACGTGAATCGAGGATCCGCCAGTCGGTGAGTCCAAGCAAAGTTGGGAACGGGAAAGGTCCCCGGATCCGCGTCGGTCGAACCTGAGGTGCCGCCAACAGAGGAACTCACGTTGTGATCCGTGAACAACAGGTCCACGCCAACCTCCAATTCACTGCGTTCCATCCCACTGATGGATGCCGGGTTCCAGTACATTGCACTGAGCGCGCTGATGGGAGCGGCTGTTGACGCTCCTCCCATACTGCGGTTGACCGGCCCCGCGGCCGAAATGATCGTTCCTTGAGCGAATGCTGAACCAGCACTCAAGCACGCACCCATCAGAAGTGCGACGCGGACAATACGATTGAACATCCAAATGCCCCAAACATGGATCCATACAAGCGGGCCGTTTCAACTAGCCAGCAACATCGATCCAATCGGCGCAGGCCGTCCAATGAGTCCTTCAAATGACTCTCGGTCCCTACAGTTTCACATGCTGCTCAATCAACGCACCTCGGATGGGGTTGGCGAATTACCTGCAGTGAGTTTCACAGGCTTCTAAAATGTTTTGCCTGGATAGGAAACGGCTGCAATCGTTGAGTGAAAGACGGCACTGAAAGGCAGGATGGAGTTAAACCTTCGATCCGACAACGAACTGATAGGTCTCGAGGACCGGGTCGTGCAGACCAAGGAACTCGCCCACGGTTGTGGAACGCGTCTTGGGAAGATCGCACGAGTCGAAGTAGTCGACCGGCGAATTGCAGCCGAAGATGAAACGCTCGCCCAGCTCTTCCATTCCATCGGTGAACTTTTTGATCTCAGGCGACGGCGTCGTGCCTTCCACAACGCTCTCGCGAACCAAGTCGCACCACACCAGGCTGTCAGCGTTCTGAAGCAGCGAAGCGATGTCTTTCAGGATTCCACGATTCTCTTCTTCTGTGAAATACATCGAACATCCTTCGTAAACCACGGCGGTGGTTAGTGTCGGATCGAATTCAGGATGTCGCGTCAGAAGATCCGAGATGCGATCGACTTTGAAGTCCGCAGCCATCACATGACGCGTCACACCGTCTTCCGATGGCATCTCCGAGATGACTCGCTCACGTTCTTCCAGCATCTCCGGGAGATCCAATTCAAAGAACGTCGGTTGGCCGAGTTCTTTGTTCATGCGGAACGGACGCATGTCCAAGCCGACACCCAAAATCACGACCTGCTTCAAATCGGGAACCGCGCGGAGCGTTTCATCAATGTGCCGTGTTCTGGCGATCACCATGTCCTTGAGTTGAGGCAAGACTCCATTCAACCGATTGGCGAGCAACTCGCCGTGTGGGCCTGCAGCCTGTCGTTCATGACCGCGATCAACGCGAATGTTTTTGGTTTCGGAACTTGCGCGTAGTCCCGCAATCATTCGGGCCGACGCCTTCAGCTTTTGTTTGAAGATCGGTGAGATCCTCGGGTTCGCTTTGGTTGGCTTCAACTGAATGGATGGTTGCGCGAAGTAACGCATTTCCGCTTCCGCAACCAATTCGCCATTGGACGTGAAGGTAACCGGAAGCGTCACGAGCACGCGTTTCCCCGCGAAGTACCGTTGTTGAACCGTTTTCGCGACGCTTGGTGCGATGTTGCAGGTGCCAATCAAATGACCGGTGCTTGGGTTGCGATACTTCACGTCCATTGCTGCCAGCCAGAGCGAGGCAGACTCTTCGTCGGTGCAACGCGGATGAATCCCAGCGAGCGGTACGCCACGCAGCAGAGTGGTAAGCGCAAGACCACCCGTGTAGTCCGCAGAGAGAGAGATCAGTGCGGCTTGATGCGTTCCGTGTTGATTGGTGGACGCTTTGGTCAACGGAAGAATCGATTCACATCCTCCTTCCGTTACAGAGGTCACTTTCCACTGCACGGCTTCTAAGACTGGAATGGCTTGGTGCAGAAGCTTGGTCATCAGTTCCGGGTTGACTCGTTGTTCGTAATCAACCTGCCAGCTCACGGCTGGCTTCCCGCCCACTGATGTAAGCATCTTCACTCCAGATAAGTCGCAATGATTCTTAGAACGCGTGTCCACCTAAGGCCACTGGACTCCGGCAAAGGAATCGGGAACTACACCAAACGTTCTAGACATCGAATTGATTGCGAAGTCAACTCGACGCGATGGTTATACCAATGCTACGGACAGTAAAACGTGTTTTTCAGATGTCAACAAAAATTATTCCGGACATTTCGTGAATCATGTACGGCTGACGCGAAACTGCGCGGTACTGTTGCTCGGGTAAAGTCTGCACATTAAGTGCCTTGCTATGACTGTTGCCCAACGCGCGACAGTGACCGATGCCCCGATGTCATGATCGCTTGAACGCAATTTCGCATTCATGTATCAGATCGAGGCGAACGTGAGTTCCCAAACAAACACCGCACACTTGAACACCGATGAACGTTACAGCGTTCAAAAGAAGCTTTCGAATGCTTCGGTGGTTGCGTGTTTTCTCGCAGTCGATTCAACGACAGGGGGGAAAGTCGTCCTCCGTGAAGTCCCGAAGATTTATTTTCAGGAACGCGGCTTTCATCGATTCAAAACCGAATCGCGACTGACATCGGCGATCCATTGCGAAACCTATTCGCGACCAATCGATTTCATGGTCGGCGAAACACATCTGCGAGTTGTGTATCCGTATGTCGAAGGCACCAGTCTTGCGCGTAAATTTCGTGCTCGACCGCTCACGGCATTGGAGACGATGTTGGTGGCCAGGGACCTGCTCGAAGCACTCGAGCAGATCCATCAGATTGGTTGCATCCACCGAGATATACGTCCGTCCAACATTATCATCCGCGAGGACGGCCGTTCGGTTCTATGCGGTTATGTTCCTCTTTGGTGCCCGGAACTTTTTGGCAAAGACGACCTGCTCGCTCGTGAGTGTGCAACGTATACGTCGCCTGAACTCTCCGGCATCATCGATCACGACATTAGCGAAACGTCGGATCTGTATTCGGTCGGGCACATTCTCTATGCGGCGCTCACGGGAGCCGCTGCGTTCTCGGGTGACGTGAGTGAGATTCTTTACCGTCACATGACGGCGGATCCCGACACCGGCAATTACCCGAACGAAACACCCAAACCAGTCATCGCCCTGGTTGAACGGTTGATTCGAAAGGAGCCGCGAGATCGCTATCAAACTGCGGCGGCCGTCCTGCATGACGTCAATCAAATCATCGCTCACTTACAAAACGGAGCCGGGTTTGATGACTTCGTCCTTGGAGCTGCGGATCACCGAACGGTATTGATCGATCCGGCGTTTGTCGGTCGTGAAGAGCATGTGCGAGCGCTCGAGGCTTCTTTGGACAAAGTTGCCGAGGGCGATTCCGAGCGTGTGTTGCTTCGTAGCGAATCCGGGATGGGAAAGACTCGGCTGCTGAACGAGGTCTCTCGGCTCGCATCGCGAAAACGATTCTTGGTGTTGCGCGGTCGAGCTCTTCCTGATGCGAATCAACAACCCTCGGCCATTTGGATGCAAGCGGTTGACCAACTGGTCAAACACCTTTGCAACGTTCCGGACGTGCTCCGTGAGACCAAGGATCGGATGGAGCCCTATCGCCAGGAAGTCACCACGGCGATGCCGACTCTCGCCAAGGCGTTCGGTTGGAGCAGCACACGACTCTCCGGTCCAGACGAATTTGGTCAGGGACGGGTGGTGTCGGCCTTCCGCACGCTGTTCACCGGGTTGGGGTCCGAAGAGAACCCCGTGATGATCACGTTGGATGATTGCCAATGGATGGATGATCAGTCATTCCGCATTCTGCAATCTATTTGTGACCATCACGCGCGATCGTTGTTCTTATTTGCGGTGACGCGGCCCGACGAAGGTCTCGCGAATCGCCTTTCGAACGAACTGAGCTTTCCGGTCCAGTTGCAGATTGGACCTCTGAGCGATCTGGCGGTGAGGCAATTGGCGGAATCCATGGCGGGTCACTTGCCGGAAGCTGCCAGCGACGTCGTGCAGCGGTTTGCCGGTGGCAGTCCGTTCATGGCTTCAGCAATCGTTCGCGGCTTGGTGGAGTCTCAGGCACTTCGATCAGTGGACAAGAATTGGGTGGTCGACGAGCGTAAGATCAAACACTTTCGCGCGGCAGATGACGCCAGTGAAATCTTGTTGGATCGCCTTTCGCGACTACCCAAGAACACGCGTGAACTGCTGACCGCGGCGGCGGTGATCGGCCGCGAATTCAACTTGGAAGTCGCCGCGGAACTGGTCGGAATTCGGATCGCGGAAGCACATCAAGCGATTCACCCGGCTCGTGTGCAACGTCTGGTTTGGAGTCGTCCGGATCGCGTTCTCGCGTTCGTCCACGACAAAATTCGTGAGTCGATCCTGGAGGATTTGACTCCCGAGACCATTCGTGAAATGCATGGTCAGATCGGTCAATTCTACGTGGACCATGAGCCGCTGGAGTACTTCCGGTTGGCTTATCATTTCGATGCTGCGGAAATGCACCAGCGTGCTTTGCCGTTTGCGATGAAGGCTGCTGAAACGGCTCGAAACAGTTTCTCGCTGGCAAGTGCGGAAGAACAACTGCGGATCGCCGCGCGCGCGATGGCACACGCAGATCGCGAAACCCAACATCGCATCGAAATGATGATGGGGGACGTGTTGATGCTTCAAGGCGAATACGACCAATCCACGACCTGGTTTGAAAACGCTCGGAACAGTGCAGAAAGCGATAGCGAACAAGCTCGCGTTTTATTGAAACAAGGTGAATTGCATTTCAAACGCGGCAGCAAAGAACTTGCCGTCGAATGCTTTGAATCGTCGTTGCGTTTGCTGAAGCAACCTGTTTGCCGCAACCGTGTCGAATTGTCAGCCCGCATCATGCAAGAAGGCCTGCGTCAAGTTCGCAACACGATGGTTCCGTTTTTCTTAGGAAGACGAGGCGGACAACCCAGCGACGACGTGCAGATGTCGCTGTCGCTTTACAGTCAAATCGCACATGCCTATTGGTACACCCGCGACAAGTATTACACGCTGTGGGCTCATCTGCGTTCCATGAACGCGGCCGAAAGCTATCAGCCCACGCGGTACTTGGCGCAGTCCTATTCCGAACACGCACCGGTGATGACGCTGTTGCGGTGGGAAAAGCGTGGCGTGGAATACGCCCGTCGTTCGCTCAATATTCGACAGGCTTTCAACGACGTTTGGGGGCAAGGCCAAACACGCAACTTCCTTAGCATTCTGCTCTACGCCTTTTCGCGTTTCGAACAGTGCGTGGGACAAGCACGTCAGTCGATCGAAATGCTGGAACGCACCGGCGACTTTTGGGAAGTGCACATTGCTCGTTATCAGTTGGCCGCCTCGCTGTACCGTTTGGGCGACTACACGCAAGCAGTCGAGCAGTCCAAAATCAACTTTGAATCGGCGTTGAAACGTGGTGACTATCAAGCCACCGGAAACATCATCGATGTCTGGGCACGAGCTTCCAACGGAGACATTCCGCAGGAGGTGATTGATAACGAACTTGCTCGCGATTTGGCTGATTCGCAACGCATGAGCGAAGTGTTGCTGGCCAAAGGCGTTCGCGAATACTATCAAGACCAATTCGACGAAGCAGCGGAATCGTTTCAACAGGCGGTCGAGGTGGCGCGTTCGTCTCGCGTGAGCAACACCTACGTCAGTCCCGCCTATCCATGGTACTGCACGGCGCTTCGCAGCAAGATGGAACACTGCGTCGCACGCAGCGTCAAGCGTCGACGTTCGATGGTTCGCCAATTGGACAAATCGACTCGGAAGGCATTGCGAGTCGCGAAAGAGTTCAGCAATGAACAGCCTCACGCATTCCGCGAGAGAGCGGCGTATCTTGCGCTTCAAGGCCAAAGCAAGGCAGCCATCAAAGCGTTTCAACGCAGTAAGGACATCGCCCTGCAACAAGGTGCCAAGATCGAACATGCACAAACCGTGCTGCTGCAAGCCGCCTACGCTGCGGAATATGGCTGGCCGATCGATAACGAAGAACTCGACTTGGCTCGCGAAGCCATTGCCGGGACGCAACAACAGACATACGACGTCAACGAAGGCGGATCGCTTTCGCTGGTCAATCGTTTTGATTCCCTGTTAGCGTCTGGACGTCGGATTGCCACCAGCGTCGTTCCGGAGCAGATCTATCAAGAAGTCCGTCGCGCGGCGGAGAAAATTCTGCGTGGTGAGCACGTCTTTGTAATTCTGCAAGACCGCCCCGGGGAATACACGACGTTGCCTGCTGGGATGAGTTTTGATCCGTCCATTGTGGCCGAGGTCAATCGCTCGAATCAAACCATCGTCGCCGACGAAGAACACTCCTTGAACGGCGGAGTTGCGACAACGAACTTGGGTACGTTTTTATGTAGCCCGATCGATGTCAATGACGAAACCATCGCCTATTTGTACGTCAGCAACGAGCGTTTCAAAGATCTTTATGACGAAGACGAGATCCGCATTGCGGACTACCTCACGTCCGCCGCGGGAGCGGCATTGGAAAAGGCTTGCAGCTTCCAACAACTCCAAGACCTCAACCTGAACCTCGAGAAGAAGGTCATGGAGAGAACGGAGTCCGTGGTTCGTCACTCGAAGGAGTTGGAATTAACGGCGCAGCAACTCACGGCAACCAAAGAGAAGCTGCAAATCGCGAAAACGGCAGCGGAAGAAGCCAACCAAGCCAAGAGCGAGTTCCTCGCGCGGATGAGCCACGAAATTCGAACTCCAATTACGGGCATCTTGGGCTTCACCGAATTGCTCCTTCGCGGCGTGGTGACCAACGACGACGAACGGCAATCACACCTACAAACGATCCACTCCAACGGATGTCACTTGCTGAGCCTGCTCAATGACATTCTGGATATCTCGAAAATTGAAGCTGACCGAATCGAAACGGAACGCGTGCTTTGCAATCCAAGTTGGATGGTTCGCGATGTCATTGCGTCGCTTCGATCCAAAGCGATTGAAAAGAATATCGATTTGGACATGCGGGTCGAGAGCAGCGTGCCGGAAGAGATCTTCAGTGATCCGACTCGTCTGCGTCAAATCCTAACGAACCTGGTCAGCAACGCTATCAAGTTCACGGGCGAAGGCGGAGTCACCATGGTAATCAGCTCCACCATGCAAGAGCACATTCCGACCGGCCTGCGTATCGTGGTGGAAGACACCGGCATCGGGATGACCGAAGACCAAACCGCTGTCATTTTTGAACCGTTTAAACAGGCCGACGTTTCAACGACCCGCGAATATGGCGGAACCGGATTGGGATTGTCGATCAGCAAACGTTTGACGGAAGCACTCAACGGGACATTGGAAGTTGCCAGCGCCGTCAACGTTGGAACTCAGATGATTCTTGATTTCGATATTGAGTGTCCGTCGAATGTTCGGATTTTGGATATCGACGAGGTGATGGCACCTGCCAACGGCGTGAAGGACAACCAGTTTGAAGAAAGCAATTTGGACGGCGCTCGTGTCCTGGTGGTGGACGATTGCGAAACCAACCGCCGCCTCTTGAAGTTGTTCTTGCAAGATTCCGGTGCGACGGTGGAAACGTTCTGCAACGGCCAAGAAGCTGTCGACGGATTGATGACTGATCCGGAGGCGTTTGACATTGTCCTGATGGACATGCAAATGCCAGTCATGGATGGGTACACCGCCGTCCAAACCTTGCGAGGAAAGGGCTTCCAAAAACCCATCGTTGCATTGACGGCGAACGCAATGACGGGGGATGAAATTCGTTGTCGCGAAGCCGGGTGCACGGACTATCTGACCAAGCCGTTGGACCTTAACGCGTTGCTTCGAACCGTGGCAAGCAACACCGCCGACCGTCCAGTCATCGCAAAACCCACCGCCATCGAAACGAGCCACCACACCGAACTTGAGATGATGAACGAAGGAGTGACGTCGGAAACGACAGACACGATGAACGAAATTAGTGAGGAAAGCGTTGTGAATTCGGACGACTCCGCCAGCAAAATTTTCAACTACGACTGGTTGCACGAATTCGCATGTGACTTGATCGACCAGCTTGACGAGAACCTGCCCAATCTCATCGCGGCCTACGACCGAGGTGACTTGGAACAAGTGGGGCAAAAGCTGCATCAAATTCGAGGATCCGGCGGCACCGTCGGTCTGACCGAATTGTCACAAATCGCTGACCGAGGAGAGATCGCGATCAAAGACTCGCAGTGGACCGAATTGCAAACGTCGCTCGAGGAGCTTCAGCAATACGTCCAAGCCGCCATGGAAGAAAAAGCAGAAGCCAGCGAAGTAGAGACCCCAGCCCCCGGCGAGCCTGTCTGACCAGCAATCGTCACGAGGCGGTTGCCACGGGACTCCGGGATCGATTGTTCCGCTGGAATGCCGCGGGTGCTAATCGCACCTGTCACGTCGTGAGCTGTTTGGCTTACCATGAGGAATGCCACGCGAATGACGACCGCAATGAACTTTGACTTTTGCAATCCTGGTTTTTTTGACGCCAATGGTGAACGCGTTTTGTTGATTGCGACTGTCTTGCGAAACGGACAGCGTGTGGATTTTCGTTTTCTTTGAGAGCAATCTGCTCTTCCGCTTTCGAACAAATCCTCAACGACCGCTTATGACAGGTTGTTCTCCGAAGCTCCGACTCGGATCTCTTCTAACGTTTGCGATCGTCCCCGTCTTGGTTGGGTGTCCGAAACCGGAACCCGTTCCACAGTCGAAGGCGCCGAAGCAATTATCGGATAATATTCCGAAAGCTCCTGTCGACGTGCCACTTCAATTCGATCGTTTGCTGCGAGCGGGTGATCTCGAAGCAGCAGAGAATGTATTGCGGAATGCACTACGTGAAAATGCGAGCGACGTTGTCTCACGACGCCTTCTTTCGCAGTTGTTGAGCGCTCAGGGGCGTCGTATGGAAGCATGTCACCACGTGCGCCAGCTCATCCGGTACACAACGCTGCAACCACACGAATTGCTCAGTCTGGTCGACACCTGCGGTCCGTTCATGCTGGTGAACTACGGCGATCTGCCGAGCATTCAACCGGAAACGCTGTTCGGTTTGGGCGATGCCAGGTTGGAGTATTTTTCTTCACGAGCCAATGTGGACCAAGTCCTCGAGCTGCTGACTCAAGTTCGACGTAAGCATCCCAGCCATCCTGCGGTCATCGCATTTTCAGGGCGAGTATTGGCTGAACACGCGCGCTGGGATGAGTTGGAGGATTGGATTGGCGAAGTGGCCAGTGCTTTTGAAAGCACACCGGAATTCGCTTTGAGCAATCGTCGTGCGACCGAGCGCACCTTTGGCTTGCGTGAACAACCCGAAGCCTGGTTGGCCGTGGCGATTTGGTTATCAAAGAACCACTCCGTTGACGATGCGGTTCGCTGCTTGGTCGAATGCCTGCGGCTGGATCCAAGTAATCGCGCTGCTTTGAGATCGCTGGTGTCGATTGTCGAACGTGAATTTACAGAGGAATCTGATTGGCATCGCCGGCTACCGAAGCTACGAGATTGGCTCGAAGGACTGGATCGAGTTTTCCGGATTGCGAGGGATGCCAGCGCGGAAGAAGCAAGTTGGATTGCGTCTCGAATGAGTGATTGGTTTCGGCCTTGGGAATCGGAAGCTTGGTCGTACCGAGCGGCAGAGCTAGCCGGGCAAAGCAATCGAGCACTGCGGTTGCTGGAGGAACGACGAAAGGCATTGATGAATTGGGAAGCAAATGCCAAGGCCGAGCTGGCCAGCAACACTCGGATGAGCCGAACTCTTGGATTTGTCCCCGAGCCTTTGACTTCCATCAGACTGCCTCGGCGGCTTCTCAAATCTGACATGCGTGAAAGCGAGACGAAACAGCGAATCGCATTTGAGAATGTTGCGGAGCAATGGGGGATTCGGTCCAGCGAGGCGACGAAGTTTCCAGCTAGCGGTCAGAATTTCTATCTGCACCAAACCAATGGTGTCGGATTAGGAGCATTTGATTTTGATTTAGATGGGCTATGTGACGTCTATTGTTGTCGCGCTGATGGAACGCCGAACTCGATGGACTCTCAGCCAAATCAGCTGTTCCGACAAGTCGCCACCGGCAAGTTCCAAGAAATTACGAAGCTCAGCCGAGCGATCGACACTGGATTCTCACAGGGAGTCTGTGTCAGTGACGCGAATCAAGACGGTTTTCCAGACGTGTTTGTCGCAAACATTGGTGTGAACAATTGGTTCATCAACCAAGGCGACGGAACTTTCGAACTTGCATCCAACAGGATCGCCGAAAACGACGAACAATGGACGTCCAGTCTTGCGATGGCAGATCTGAATGGCGACTCACTGCCTGACCTAGTCGAGATCAATTACATCCAAGAGAGGCGAGCCTTTGATGTGCTTTGCGAGCCGCCGTTTGTCGGCTGCCAGCCGCAAGACTTTCGTGCGGCAGCGGACCGCGTTCTCTTGATGAGCCCTGACGGGAAGTTGGCTCCGTGGAAAGACGTTTGCGAAGCAATGAAGGAGTCTCCCAAGCACGGATTTGGGATCGTCATCGGCAACTTCGACGGGGAAAATGGAAATGACTTTTTCGTTTCAAACGACGGTGATCTCAATCACTACTGGGTATCCAAGGAAGCTAATTCAGAAGTGGGAAACACGTTTGATTTGCCAGAGTCAATGGGAGTTTTCAAGCTGATCGAAAATGCGGGATTGGCCGGTCTCGCCGTGGGCCGTAGCGGGCACGGAGAGGCCTGCATGGGAATTGCCGCGAGCGACTTCAACCGTGATGGAAAACTAGATTTTCACGTCACGAACTTTTTTGAAGAGTCCGTCAATTTGTTTCTACAAACTACAAGCGGCTATTTCTCCGATGAAGCCATTGCTTTCCGATTGAATGATCCTTCTCGAAACGTGACAGGCTTTGGAACGCAAGCCGCTGACTTCGATAACGACGGTTGGCAGGACATCGTCGTGCTGAACGGTCATCTGTACAATCATCTACAGAACGGAATCCCGTTCAAAATGTTACCGCAGCTTTTTCGTGGCAGCGTAAACGGATTTCAGACGGAACCGTCATCCAATCGGTCGGTCTATTTCAACGAACCGCAACTGGGGCGAACGTTGGCAAGTGCCGACTTGGATCGTGACGGCAGAATGGACCTGCTCGCCAATCATCTCGATCAGCCGGTGGCAGTGCTTCAAAACGTCAGCGATGCTGCGGCTGCCGTGCAGTTCGAGTTGTTGGGAACATCTTCCGAACGAAACGCCGCCGGTGCCACGTTGCAGTGCCGAATCGAAACAGAGGAATCGGCGACGCTTCAGACAGCGTTCCAAGTTGCAGGAGGCGGCTACATGTGTAGCAACGAGTCCATTATCCACTTCGGCATCGCCGATCCAAACTCGAAAGTCGGCGTGCGTGTTCAGTGGCCAAGCGGTAGGGAGGAAGAGTTCGAAGGTCTCTCGGCCTCCGCTCGTCATGCAATTGTCGAGGGCATCGGCGTCGTACGTTCCACGCCGCTCCGCTAAAACCAAATACGAGCACATTTCAGTAACTGAAGGCGAGAATCGCTTGCGAAAGAAAAGACTTTAAGACACGCCGAAACCACTGGTCTTTCTTTGCTCTGAATTGGATCCTTCTGATCCACTCCGCGTTTCGGCTTAGCGGCGGAAGTAACGCGAAGCGTCATAGCAACATTTCTTCCCGAGTAGACCGGTCAAAGGTTTGAGGGACAGTGCTTTTGCGGTCGCGTTCGTAGGATTCGCGTCACATCCGTACAGGTAATTGCGATGGATTCTCTGTCTCCGTAGATAAATCTTCAGGAAGGAGAGATCGTGCCCCTCTAAAGCTTGACACAGGCTCCTGGAACCACGAAAGTTGCGCCGATCAGATGTGCTCAAAAAACACGTTGGTAATTGATTTTTTTTCACTGACGGGCGTTTTACGAGCGTTTCTGGTGCTGCGTTTCCTTATTTTTCTTGGTTCAGAGGAGTCCTCAAGATGAGCAGAAATCGACGCCTAAGAACGCCAAACGCGTTCACCCTCGTGGAGCTACTGGTCGTTATCGCGATCATTGGCGTCCTGGTCGGATTGCTATTGCCCGCCGTGCAAGCCGCGCGTGAGGCAGCCCGGCGAATGAGTTGCGGCAACAACATGAAGCAACTCGGACTGGCAATTCACAACTACCACAGTGCGTTCAACGGCTTGCCCGTCAATGGCGGTGGCACGGACAACACCGCCGGCAGCCAAACCACCCAAAACGGCAACAACGGCAATGGCCGGCGGATCAGTTGGTTGATCCCCATTTTGCCATACGTGGAGCAACAGGCACTTTGGGAGCAGATCAGCAATCCAATGGATTCTGACGGCGATGGCACCATCAATTATCCAGCTATGGGGCCCCGAGCATGGGATCAAAACTACACCCCATGGATGACGGACATCGGAACTTTTCGCTGCCCGAGTGACCCGGGTGTTGGTGCTCCGGCAATGGGGCGTGCGAACTACGCTTGCAGCTACGGCGATGGAATTCACTATGCGGATGCTGGACCGCTGAACGCTTCCAATGGCTTCTATTACGAGGACACGGGCCGAGCGAACCAAGTCAATCAATCGCTTCGCGGATTCTTTATCTTCCGTCAGACGGTCCAAGGGATTCGTGGTCTTGGTCAAGGTCGAAGCCGACCGAACATGCGTTTCCGGGACGTGACCGATGGCCTGAGCAACACGATTATGCTTGGAGAAATGGCCACGCATGTGAATCCACGTGCTGTCAAAACGGATGCTGGCATCGGACCTGGATTCCGTCCCTTGGGAGAAGACCCCGGTTGGGCCGAAACAACCAATGCCAAAGATCCCGAACGTCCTCAGTTCTGGGCTGATGGAACGGACTCAATCGTTCGCAACATTAGTGGTGGTTACGGCCGTGGTTTTCGCTGGGCAGATGCCGCGATGGTCTACTCTGCATTCGGCACCATCCTTCCTCCTAACCGTGAAATGGTGATGCCTAATCGCTCTGACTCCGCGTGGTGCGTTGCACCACCAAGCAGTCAACACCAGGGAGGCGTTCACGTTGTCATGGGTGACGGAGCGGTGAAGTTCATCACGGACAGCATCGATGCGGGCGACAGCCATGTTGAGGTGATTTGGAGCGCGAACCGCCCTGGAGAAGAATCGCCCTTCGGAGTTTGGGGAGCCATGGGGACACGCAACGGCAAAGAAACCTTCGAGTTCGACTTCTAGATTTGATTTCCAAGGCGAGTTTGAGATGCCCTCGCGTCGCCAACTGAAAACCTATTTCTTTCTCTTTACTATTACACGAATGTCAACGTATGACTCAAAGATTTGATTGGAAGCAACTCGCTTGCGTGTTCACGCTGCTCACTTGTCTTTTGACGCCGATGGTCGGTTGCGGCCCTGGCGGCAACACCGTCGTCGAACCGGAAGGCGGCCCGATGACACCAGAAGAGATGCAGGCTTACGAAGAACAAGCTCAGCAGCAGACAGAAAACTACGAAGACAACTACCGTTGATTGATCGACTCAAGTTGCCAACGTAGTCTGAGTAAAAATCAAGCCGCCTCCTATTGATGGAGGCGGCTTTCGTTTTGAATGGGGCGAGTTCTTGGCAGGGTAGGTTCCTGGCCACGTCGCGGGCGTGACATGCGACTCCGCTTGGTTGCGTTGGCGAGACTAACGTTTTCGTTTCTTCAGTTGAAACGTTGCTCCGTTGTCGGAGGGCATGGATTGGTGCCAAGCGACGACTGCCTGGGTCATCCGCTGCGTTACCGTGGGGTGTTGCGAGGCGATGTTTTGGCTTTCGCCGGGATCATTTGCGAGGTCATACAGCTCGGCGTTTGTCCCATCGTATTCACAAAGCAATTTCCAGTTACCTTGTCGCATCGCGAGATCCGGGAGGTCATCGATCCCGTAAAACGAGTCTCGGTCTGGGGGACGGCGAAAGAAGATGGGAGCCTGACGCGAGCCGCCTTTGCCGAGCAATGTCGGCGCCAGCGATTCGCCATCAAAGGTCACGCCACTCGGATATTCCGCGCCGACAAGATCCAATAGGCTGGGCACCAAGTCGATTGCCGAGAGCACAGATTCCTGGTCGACCTGCCCCTTGCCTTGCACCAGTCCCGGACCCCATGCGATCAGGCTGGAACGCACCCCGCCTTCGTAAAGATGGGTCTTGTAGCCACGGAAAGGACCGGCTGAGCCCGCTCCCTTTTCCGGACCGTTGTCCGAGCAGATCAAAACCAGCGTGTTGTTGCGAAGTGCTTCGTCGTTTCGAATCCGATCGAAAAGTTCTCCAAACTGTTGGTCCATGTTTTCGAGGACGGACAGATAAAGCCCACGTTTTCCATCGGCCCAATCGTCCACCGGTGGCCAAAACGGAGCGTGAACATCATCCGGCCAGAGATTGATGTAAAACGGTTTCTCTGATTGCTGTGCCTTGTCAATGAATGGGATCGCGGCATCGACAAAACCACCCGTGATTTCCGAACGAAGCATCCATCGATAGCCGTCGCCCAATCGCTCAGCGTCCTCCCAAATGCGACCATTCTTGACGTCGCCCGGTTTGCGAGTCAAAGGCAATAGCTTAGGCCCCATGCCTTCGAAATTGGTCAGCGATTCATCAAATCCGTATTCCGTGATGTAGGGCGCTTCATCGACGTCCCTCTGGCCACCCATGTGCCATTTTCCAAAGTGGCCCGTGGCGTAACCGGCCGATTGCAAAGTCCTTGCGAGCGTCGGAGCTTTGGGATCCAACCACTGGGCGATGCCGCGTCGCTCGTTCAATTCACGACTCGCCAGGTAAGATCCAATCCGCCAGCGTTGCGGGTATTGGCCGGTCGTGATGGCTGTTCGGGAAGGCGAACAGATCGGCGAATTAACGTAGAACTGCTCGAAGCGAACACCTTCGGAGGCCATGCGATCAATGTTGGGCGTTTGCGCATCGTCGTTGCCAAAGCACGAAAAGTCTCCCCAACCCATGTCGTCGATGAACACCAAAACAATGTTGGGGCGTGTGGCGGTGGAGACATCGTCATCAGCAGACAAAGTGAGCGAGCCGAAGCAAACGGCAAGCAGGCATGGGAACAGCCATTTCAAATTCCAGCAGGGATAAAATGTTCTCATGAGGATCGCTTTCGTGGGGGTGATAGATGAGGGGGCGAAGGAGATTGACGGGAGTGCCAGCTGCAACTGCGATTCAGTTCGTGCTTGCAGAATCGAACTGTTGTGCCTCGTCGGGGCCGGGTGTGGCATAGGCGGGGTCTTTCGCGCGAACAATGACCTCCCCATTTTTATCGATCCGCACTTCCAAAGGCACGATGGTCACCCCTTGCTCATTGATGGTTTGAGCGTTTTCACCGAGGTCTTTCGTTTCAATACCATCCCGCGAGACAGGCGGGACATTTGCATTGAAAAATGCGGTGCACCACCATCTACCATCGCGATCTTGGAACGGTGTGCCATGACCTAGAAAACGTCCCGCGAATTTGCGTGGGCCATATGGGCCCGTGATGTTGTCCGCCACGCAGTAATACAGATTGTAGGACCCCTTGCGTCCTTGATCCGTTGACCACGCTGTTCCCAAGTGAACATATTTGTCGCCCACTTTGATCATGGTTGCCCCTTCGTGCCCGATGCGAGCGATGGAGGTTCCATTCGGTCCCGGACGTGTTCCCGCCGGGTCGATTCTCACTGGTTGAGTTTCGTAACCGCTTAAATCGCTCGCCAGTTTTGCAACCAATGTATTGGACCACAATAGATAGCGAGATCCGTCGTCGTCTGTGAAAATCGATGGGTCGTGTCGAGGCCCAAGCTTGCCTCGCATTGGGTGTGTCCAAGGGCCTTTCAGATCGCTGCCTTCGCTGAGCGCGAGACTTGAGTGTTGCTTGGGGCAATGCACCAAAGCCCAGCGATCACCGAGCCAATGCAGTTCGGGGGCCCAAATCAACGGCTTGCCAATCTTCTTGCCAGACCTCGCTTTCATCGTGTCAGACACTTGAAAGACCGGGCCAAGTGACTCCCATTCCACCAAGTCTTTGCTTCGCCAAACCCGAACCTCGTTCCCAACAATGCTCTGCTCTCCGAGTCCAATGTTGTAGGGATTCGTCGTTTCGCGAGGATCGTTTTCGCTCGGTTGAGTCCCGGTGAGGTAGTAGTATTCCTGTTCGGGGCCCAACGTGATGTAGGGGTCGCGAATCCAACCTGATTTGATGTGCAACGCACGGTCATGTGATTTTAAACCGGTGCGTATTTGGTCCGCACTCATCACCTCCGCGGGTTGCCGGTCTGTCTTCTGCTCAATGAAAGCCGAGTTGGGAAACTTGTCTGCCGCTTTTTGATCCAGTGGCGTGAACAAAGATTGATGCAACTGCTTCAACTGTTCCGCAGGAATTTTGATGACCTTGCGATCGTAGGTCATCAAACCATTGATCTCTCCCTCCACGTCCGAGGTTTGAGTGTAGACGCCGGCAGCAATACCCTGACGACGAAGTTGGTTGAGTTTCTCAAGCGAAGTCACATAGCGTTGTTTGTACTCCGCTTCGTTCTTCGGCAATCCACCATAGCCCCAGTTGCGGCGATTGGCGTCCCACAAGTGTCCCTTGACGGGATAACCGTGCCCGCCGAACTCGCCGACGACTTTGATGAAGTCATCAAAACGTCCGTCTTGATTCAGCTCGAAAGGGAACCCCGGATGCGGATAGCGATGCTCGTCCACCACATCGCCAACCGGCCAGAAGTTTCCGCCGCTGGCAATGTTGATGATTCGCGTCGGATCTCGCTTAACCGTCCACTTCCCCACTTCCATGGTTTGATGCTGTCCCCATCGTTCATTGAATGGCACCCAAGAAACGATGGACGGATGATTCTCCAACGCGTCGATCATCCATTCCAATTCCAGCATGAATTGCTCATGCTGTTCGGTTGGCCACTGTGCGTCATTGGGATTTGGACGCAGTCGTGTCCATTCTGGCCATCCCTCGGCATTGGTCCCTCCGCTGACGTGGTCCTGCCAGACCATCATTCCCAAACGGTCGCAGTGGTAGTAGTAACGTCTCGGTTCAACCTTGATATGTTTGCGAATCATGTTGAAGCCGGCTGACTTCAACCACTCAATGTCGAACAGCATGGCTTCGTCGGAAGGCGGAGTCAGCAAGCCATCGGGCCACCAACCCTGGTCCAACGGTCCCCAATGGAAGAGAACTTCGCCATTGAGCGTGAATCGCCAGTGCCCATCGGCATCTTTGACTTTTCCGACCGATCGGATGCCCGCGTAAGACGTGACTGAATCTTGTTCGTTGCCACTCGGTGAAAGCAGAGTCGCTTCGATGTCGTACAAATGGGGTGAATCAGGAGACCACAGCTTCGCATTGGGAACTTGCAATGTCGTGGACCCGGACTCGATCGTTCCTTCCGCCACGACCTTTCCGCCATCTTTCACCGTGACCCGAACTGGCGCCTCGGATTCAGTCTGGGGCGAAATCGTGATGGATCCCTGTTCTGCATCCGTCGTGATCTTCAAGTCCCTGAGATAGCTTTCCGGTACTTCTTCCATCCAAACCGTCTGCCAAATTCCTGACACTTGCGTGTACCAGATGCCTCGCGCGTTCAATGTTTGCTTGCCGCGAAGTTGCCATTCTTCCGTGGCATCTTCGACTCGCACTACCAGATCATTCTTTCCGCGAATCAGCGCCTTGGTAGCGTCCAGTGTGAATGGCGTGTTTCCACCGACATGGGTTCCGATACTGGTTCCGTTCACGAAGACTTCGCAGCGGTAGTCGACTGCTTCGAAGTTCAGGAGCGTCCGTTTGCCATCGGGATTCGACGAATTAAATTCGCGGTGATACCAAAGCGATTCTGATGAGTCGAGCAAACGTTGAACGCCGCCCAGTTTGGATTCCAAGCTGAATGGAACCAGGATCTTTCCATTCCATTGCTCGGGTGCATCCGTTTGACTTTTGGGGGTGACTGCATAATTCCAATGCCCATTGAGATTCGTCCAGTTGTCTCGTTGAAATTGGGGACGCGGGTACTCAGTCCATGCGTTGTCGGCTGTCACCTCTGCTCCCCACCGTGTGATCAACTCCGACTGAAACGGTACGGTCTCACGCTTGGGCCGCGGCAGTGTGGGCACGTTGTCAGCATCAATCACATGAGCATCGATAAATTGTCCGCCCGCGGTTTGCTTGCAGTGCACCGCCAACAAGTTCGTCCCGGTTTTCAAATGCGTTGATTGAGTCTGGTCGAGAGGTAGCACGTGGTATTTGGTGCTGTACCCTGGCAACTTGGCGATCAAGTTCCCGTTGAGGTAAACCTCGGCATCTTCGTCATGATGAATCAGCAGGCCAGGATGGTTCGGAAGAGTTGGGACTTGGAACTCTTTCCGCATCCAAATCTCATTGCCGGTCCAAATCGTGCCGACGCGGGAGGCCGGGGTTTCGATGGTCCCAAACCCACCTTCCCCCTGTTTCCAGTTTTCATGTTGAAATTCAGGCTTGGTCCAGTCGTCCGCAGGCTGTTTCTGCCGATAGTGCCATTGGTCAGCAACGGGGATTCCGTTCGCCTCGTCAGCGAAGGAAAATACGGTGAAGCAAAAACTCAGGTTGAGAGCGAGTGAAAGCTGAAGGATTCTGTCAACTACTCTTGAGCCAGAATGGATCATAAACAACCTCGTGGGGGACGATGGAGGGTGGGAAGATCGATGGTCAGCGATGCAACATTGAGCCAGAGGAATCGAAAAACGATGCAAAAGAAAAGGCGAAACGCAATTTGGATGCGATCCGCCGCTTTGTTATGCCTTCTGGCAGTTCGGCGTCTCTGGTTTGAAAACGGCTTGCACGACCAACAAAACCAAACGATCTCAGTCGCAGGATAGCACGACAACATATCTTATTCAAGTTCCTGGCGGTTTGAGGGCACTCCAGCGCGACCGTACCGCCGAGTGATTCTCTTCCCGAAGGTAGTTTTCAGCAAAATCCGACATGAAACGCATCCCGTCACCATGCTTCCCATCCGGGCAGTTGCTGGCCGATTTGGAATGGGCCATCAACAGCCCGTCTTTGCTGGGGCAACCTCCGGCCGGATGTCGATCCGAGATTGTCGAAATAGTGCCAGCCAACAACGTCGACCCGTCCAAGGTTGACGCAGTCCATCTCCAGCAATGGTTTGAGGAACAGAATCGCCAGCGACCGTTGGGCCGACGAGTAGGACGCTACTTTGAAAGACTCGTGCACTACTGGCTCAAGCATCTACGACGCGTCGAGATGATCGCGCATGGAAAGCCAATTCTCGAAGCAGGTCGGACGATCGGCGAGATCGACTTTTTGTATCTCGATGAGCATGGGGAACTCACGCATCTGGAGGTCGCGGTCAAGTTCTATCTCGGAATCATCTCGACCGAGAGCAGTGGCCTTTATTTTGTTGGGCCCAACTTGAAGGATACTTATGACCGAAAATTTGACCGCATGTTCCAACATCAGCTTCAGTTGGAATCGGAGATCTTTCCAAGTCAGCCTCGCCGAGCCGCTCTGGTCAAAGGAATTCTCTTCTACCCAGTAGGCAGCGGCCAACCAAATGATACGGCGTCTCCACCAACCGCCAGCCAGACACACCTTCGAGGCGAATGGGTCCGAGCGTCAGCGCTGCGGCGATGGTGCGATCGCAATCTAGTATCCGACGATCGGTTCTCTCTTCCTGACAAACCGTTTTGGCTAACGGCATTCAAGGGGCCAGAAAGGGATTCGCAAACTGACAATGAAGCGATGGTCGCAGCCTGTTTACAAGACGTCAAAACCCAACGACGTCCCGTGATGGCAACGGTGACGTCAGCGGCAGCGATGAACCCTTCCGGCAATACTGAGTTCAAACGTCTGATTGTTGTTCCTGATACTTGGCCTGATCCGTGAACACGCAACGGACCTCGGGTCATTCTTCTTACGGTTTCAAATGTTCATCGATGAACGATTGAATCATTTCTCGAACTTCGCGTGACGAAAA
Source organism: Rhodopirellula halodulae (assembly GCF_020966775.1). NCBI lineage: Bacteria > Pseudomonadati > Planctomycetota > Planctomycetia > Pirellulales > Pirellulaceae > Rhodopirellula > Rhodopirellula halodulae. Next base: position 155,697 of record NZ_JAJKFV010000030.1, read on the forward strand.
CCCTTTTCCACCATGCTTGGCTCCACGGATCAAATGGAGCTTCGAGGGCACGTTCGCGGTTTCCAACGCGGCATGTAGTTTTTGGCTCTGGTTCATCGGGACCACCGGATCCGCCGTCCCATGGATGATCAAAAACGGGGGATCATTCGCGTCGATGTAGGTGATGGGGTTCACCTTTTTGATCCCGGCTTGGTTTGGCAACACTTCACCCCCACCGAGCAACTTCGACTCCGGTGAGCCATCGCGATTGTGAGCTTCGTAGCCCGGTTCGGTCACGAACGCTTCAAAATCAGTTGGACCGTAGAGGTCCACCACGGCTTGAACGGTACTGGATTGATCTTGCCATCCTCCCGTGCCTTCGAACTCTTTGACGTCGCCTGATGTTCCCAACAAAGCGACCAAATGACCGCCGGCGGAGCTTCCCGCCACGCCGATGCGTTCGGAATCAATTCCATACTCATCCGCATGAGCACGCAAAAAACGAATCGCACATTTGCAGTCTTCGATTTGGGCGGGAAAGGGGGCTTCGCCAGTCAGCCTGTATTCGATGGTTGCACCGACATAGCCATTGGCCACCCAACGTGCAAGTTGATTGACGCCTCCGTCCTTTGTACCGCCCATCCATCCACCGCCGTGAATCCAAACCATCAACGGCGATGGTTCCGAACGAGGCTTCTCCGGCAGAACAATGTGCATGGTCAAGTCTCTGCCACCACCTTGTCCGAATACCACGTTGCGAAGGACACGGGTTCTCGCAGGATTGCGTTGGGATCGCACGGCAGTGGTTCTTTCGTTGGTCGGTTGTCGCACGCGTTGCGGAATGGATTCTTCCGCGAGTTCAATCACGCCGTCCCCATCGCGGTCCATTCGCGAAAACAAACGGGCGGGACCTTGGAACTCTGCGCGAGTGACCTTGCCGTCTTGATTCGCATCGTCTCGTTTCAAACGCTCCATCACACTTGGTCGAGAGGACGGTTGTTGTGTCTGGTCCTGGGAATAGCAAGCGACACCATGGGTGACACCGGCAAGAGTGAATGCAAGCGAGAAGCGATAAAGCATCGAGGAACGGAATCGCATGGTATGTGACCAAGAACAGGGAGGTGCTGCGACGGACAAACGGGACGCGTGACGACTTCCTGTCATCCAGACTGGTACGCGTTCGGAATCCGCAGTTTAGCCGAGCCCAAACCGCCGCAGGCCCACGATGCCCGGTCACAGCCATTTGTTACACAGTGGCCAATCATCGATTGTTGATTGGTCGGCAAAAGCTTTCGACTTCGCTATCGATCCATTCCCTTCCATCGCACAAAACCCTCGATGGCTTGGTATTGAGCCAGGCCGAGCTGGTCGTAGGTTCGAGCCGTGTGAGCGTTGCGTGCTTCGGCTCGCTGCCAAAATTCGCGGGCGTCCGCTCCGGGAAAGAGTGCTCGATCTTTTTGCGATTCGTGTTTGAAAATGGCCGCTCGTTTGCGATCGACTTCTTGAGGACTGAGTGGCACCGCCATTTCGATTTCGTAGGGCGGCCACTCCTGCCACGCGCCGCGGTACAACCACACCGCGCACGATCGCATCCATTCATCTTCACGACAAAGCTCGCAAGCGGCGAAAAGCACTTCCAAGCAAGTTCGGTGAGTTCCATGCGGATCGCTCAAGTCACCGGCCGCGTAAATCTGGTGCGGCTGCACGTCTCTTAACAAGTCGACGGTGATCTCGATGTCGCGATCACTGATGGGTTTCTTCCGAACCACGCCCGTTTCATAAAACGGCAAATCGAGGAAGTGCAATCGCTCCGCCGGCACACCGCAAACGATTGCCCCTTCTTCCGCTTCGCCTCGTCGGATCAAGCCCTTTAAACGTTGCATTTCAGGAATGTCGACTTCGCCGGGGTCCTTGTCACCCAAAAAGCGAATCATCTTCTGCGTCAATTCGACCACCGGAGGCGACAACAGGTCGAACTCTTTGCAGAACTCCCGAGCAAACTTCGCGAAGCGGATTGCGTCGCCATCAAAAACTGCAATGTTGCCCGACGTTTGATAAGCCACGTGCACCTCGTGGCCTTGGTCGGCCAATCGAGTCAACGTGCCTCCCATCGAGATCACATCATCGTCGGGATGAGGCGAAAACAAGACGATGCGTTTGGGAAAGACGACGTCGGGTTGGTTGGGTTTGCCGGCCGGCCATCCCGTGATCGTGCTTTGTAGATGCCGGAAAACACGCAAGTTGATTTCGTATGCCGACCCGTATTCTGCCAACAGATCTTGCAGGCCATTTTCGTTGTAGTCGCCATCGACCAACATCAACACGGGCTTGTCCAGCGACTGCGAAAGAGCAATCACGGCGCGACGCACCATCGCATCGTCCCAGACCACTTTCTCATCCAGCCAAGGCGATTGGATCCGGCTGATCGCGGCTGACGCGGCTTCGTCCAAGATCAATTCGGCGCCGGGGTGTTCTTGCAGCGAAGTCGCGGGGACCGAAGGAGCCAACTCGCCCTCCACGGTTCTTGCGATGATCGAGGATTTGCCTTCACCGAATGCCAGCAGAAAAATCTTCTTGGCTTGCAAAATGGTGCCGACACCCATCGTGATGGCTCGACGAGGAACGTTCTCGACACCGAAAAAGTTGCTGGCGGAATCAATTCGCGTCATCCCGTCCAACGTGATCATGCGCGTCCGCGAATCGGTGCCTGAACCGGGCTCGTTGAAACCGATGTGACCAGTCCGTCCGATTCCAAGCAACTGGATGTCGATTCCACCCGCCTCTTCGATTCGCTGCTCATAAGCCAAGCAGTAATCGGCAACGCATTCGGGTTGCAAGGTGCCGTCGGGCAGATGAATGTTCTCGGCAACCATGTCGACATGATCGAACAAGTGCTCATGCATGAATCGCGAATGGCTCTGCAGGCACTCCGCCGACATCGGATAGTACTCGTCCAAATTGAACGTCACGACGTTGGCAAACGAGAGGCCTTCTTCCGCGTGCAAGCGTCGCAGTTCCGCGTACACGTCCACCGGCGATGAACCAGCTACCAAGCCGAGTACCGCAGTCCGAGATTCCGCAGCACGACTTCGGATCAAACGAGCGATCTCGTTTGCAACGGCGACGCTGGCGTCCCGCGAATCGGGGTAGATGCGATAAGCAATCTTGCTTTTGGTGGACGCACATACCATTTGCACGGCGTCCGTTCCTGACACATGAGTCTTCACGCGAGCGGTCTCTTAGCGAATTGAATCGGAACCTTCTTGTTCAGCCAATTGTTGAGCAAAGTGGGCGGCGCCCACAATGCCCGCATCGTTGCCGAGCGTGGCAAATTCGATCTGCAGGTTCCGGCTGATTTGAGTCAGCGACCGCGGCAAACATTCCACGCGGACGCCTTCAATGAAACGCTTGCCGATGTCGGTGCCCGGACCGCCGAAATTCATCGCACCACCGAGCAAGACGACCTCCGGATCCAATACGTGAGCCAACATGGAAATCGCGCGGCCAATGTAGATGGCGGTTTGATCGATGGTTTGCGTCGCAACCCTGTCACCCAAAGCGGCAGCGTTGGCAATCGCGAGCGGGGTCAAACGCTTGGCAGAGTTCAGGCTGGATTCATCCCTAGAACTCTGCATCAGTTCGTTTGCTGTTTGCACGACACCGGCTGATCCGGCGTAGGCTTCCAAGTGACCAGGAAAGCCGCAACCACAAAGTCTCGCGTCTTGATCGAATTGAATCGTGGCGTGTCCAATTTCGCCTCCGCAACCATTGGCCCCGCGAAGTGGGCGTCCGTTCACAATGACTCCACCGCCAACGCCCGTTCCCAAAGTCAACAAGACCAATGATTCGGCTCGACAAAGCCCGTGAACGGACTCCGCCAGTGCCGCCGCATCCGCGTCGTTGAGGACGGCCACCGGCTTCTCAAAAACATTCGTCAATTGCTGGCGAAAGTTCAGATGATGCCAACGATGCAAATTCGCGGTTTCGGCCAGAGCCTCTTCTTTGGGATCCAGCACACCGGCCATAGCCAATCCAATGGCGCTGAGATCCGTCAGTTCTTTCGACGATGTGCGTAGCGTTTCCTCCACGCTTTGTCGGCATGCTTCGAAAGCCGACTCCAGCGAGTCGAATTCTTCCGTGCGAATGTGGTTCCGCCAGATGAGGTGATCGCCATGGAACAAGCCGAACTTGATGGTGGTCCCACCCAAATCGATCCCAAGCACCCAGCGTTGTCGCAATTGCTCAGTTGCCCTCTCGTGCGATTTGCCAATGGAGTGAGACGACGCCGACATACGTTTGTTGCAGGGGGATTCGAAAGAAAGAAACTGACTGATTGGGAAGGAGCTGGCTTCGCATCAGAGCATTTCAGTGAAGGAACGCTCGCGGCTCTGCCAATGCCAAGGGATCGGCAGGAAGGTTTGAATGCGGAGTCCTGACTTCCTTGATGCCACGCGAAGAGGATCGGATGCAGTCTAGTCCAAAACGCCGGCAACGATTGGCTTTTGTTCCATTACAATTGCCGGCCACCTCACCCCGATTTCCCACCTCACGAGAGAATTCTCATGCCTTTCAATCCGACTCAACGAGCCGAGCTTCAGTTCTTTTTCGACGAGGCGACCACATCGGCGGGCTCAAGCTTTCCTGTCTCAAGCCGCAATTGCCTTGGATTCATCCGGCATTGGTTCTGCAGCATGACCTTGTTGTTTGTGTCGGGATTGGCTGGCCAAGTCTTGGCGGTGGAACCCGCGCACGAAGCCGAGCACATTGCGTTGTGGAAAGACGGCGCACCGGGATCGGTCGATCGAATGAATGAAGCTCCGATTTGGGAAGGTGCCAATTTGACCAATGTGCATCATCCGACGATCACGCCGTATGTTCCCGCACCCGAAAAGTCGACTGGTACGGCGGTGCTGATTTGCCCAGGAGGTGGTCACAAGAAACTTTGCCTCGGACACGAAGGCGATTCGTTGGCCAAATGGTTTGCCGAGCGGGGCATCGCCGCATTCGTGCTTCGCTATCGATTGTGTCGCGAACCCAATTCGCCATACACCTTGGAAGGCCACGCCATGGACGACACTCACCGAGCCATCCGGATGATCCGCTCGCGAGCGGAAGAGTGGAATCTGAAAACGGATCGAATCGGCATCTTGGGTTTTTCGGCCGGTGGTGAGCTTGCTGCCTATTCTGCGATGAACCCACAAGACGGCAACGCTCAGTCCGCGGATCCGATCGAACAAGTCAGCAGTCGCCCGGACTTTCACGCACTGATTTACCCCGGAAAGTCCGCTACTTTTGAAGTTCACGAAGGAATGTCACCGGCATTCGTTGCCTTTGGCTATCACGATCGCGAAGACATCGCGGTTGGGATGGCTCATGTCTATCTGAAGTACAAAGCCGCGAATGTTCCGTGCGAAATGCACGTTTACAGCGAAGCGGGACACGGCTTCGGCTTTCGCGAAGACCGCAACAAGGCGGCATTGAAGTGGCCGGAGCGATTGGAGGACTGGCTGATCGATCGCAAACTGCTGACGCCAGTCGAATGATAGATTGAAGACGTGCTTCGTTGATTTTAACGCGAGCGTTTCAGTTGGCTCGGCGGTACTCCGTAGACCCGCTTGAAAGCTCGCGAGAATTGAAAGGCATCGGCGAACTTCAGCATCTCGGCCACGTCGCGGACTTTCATTCCTTGCGTGAACAGCAAATCCGCGGCGTAATTCATCCGGAGCCGCAGCAGATACTGATAGGCTCCGCGAGCTGCGTAGCGTTTGAATAGTCGCGAGACATACACCGTGGTGTAGCCGCATTGGTCGGCGACTTCTGCGATCGATGTGAGATCGCGGTAGTTGTCGTCCATGTATTGCCGGATGTCTTGATAGACCTCGTACGCCTTGGGCGAATCACCCTCGGAAGTCGACCTCCGCTGAGCAATTTTGATGATCATTGCCCGCGTGATCAGAGAAACGATGTCTCGCGATCGAAGCTGATCGTCCTTGCCCTCGGTCGCGATCATTTGAAACAGATCCGTCAGTTCTTTGACGTTTCGCACGTGCAGCGGATAGCCGCTGAGCAGATCCGCCTCCTGCAAGAGCCGCTTCGCGTCCGTACCGGACATGTCCAGGTAGTACTTTCGCATTCCCGTTTGGGAGCTGTTTTCGATTCGATGCCGAACGCCGGGGCCGTAAGCGAACACGGTCCCACGCTTCAGGTCGAACCACTCGTTTTCCAGTTGCAATCGGCCTTCGCCCTGGTCGACGAACTCCAAACCCCAGAACGGGAAATCGCTTCGTCTGATGACATAGTCCAACGACGTCCGCTCCATCCCACCGCAGACAACCGTGAACCGGCTGTGTGGATCCGGATCCAGGTCCAGGTAAAAGTGCGAGGCCTCGACGGTTTGCTTCGACACAAACTCGGGTTCTTGGAACTCTGCCATCGCAAACTTCTAGCTAGAAAAAACGAAAATTTTAGGCTGCCTCAGCCAATTTGTTCAGAAATCAGGCGTATAGACTGCGCCGGGGCGAATGTGTCGAAGGTCATTTTACGTCGCAAAACCCGTTTCGGTTCCGCTGGAGGCCACCCATTCGGCGAAGTTCGTCACCAAAACATCCCGTTTAAATTGAGATATGTCGGATTGTTTTGGGCTATTCATTTTTCGCGTAGTCGAGTGAGAATTGCCACCATTGAGCGTCTGCAACCGCAGTTCCCACGCCCCTATTTCTTTTTGGGCAAACCATCCGCCCTTTGGAAGATTTTGTGGCGAACGCTTGGGTCGGGCGGACATTGCAACTGCCTCAAAACTATTCCCACTCTTTCCAATTCTGGAGCCCCATTCGAAATGATCCGTTCCTCAAAACAACGTGCTGCCTTCACTCTGGTTGAGTTGTTGGTGGTCATCGCCATCATCGGCGTGTTGGTTGGCCTGTTGCTCCCCGCGGTACAGGCTGCTCGTGAAGCTGCCCGTCGCATGAGCTGCAGCAATAACTTCAAGCAAATTGGCCTGTCGATCCACAACTACCACAGTGCCTACAACCAATTGCCAATCCATGGTGGCGGAACCACCGATCCCATCACCGACCGTATTTGGCGTCCATCGGAAGTCTCCAACAATGGTCGGCTGAGCTGGCTGGTTGGTCTGACTCCATTTTTGGAGCAGCAAGGATTATGGGAAATGATCTCCAATCCGTTGAACGAAGACTCGCAAGGCTCGATCCCTCCGGCCGCCAGTGGCAACGGTGGTGCACAGGCTCAACGTGGCGGTGCGGGATTCAGTCCCATGGGACCCTCGCCTGATGAAATTCTTTATACCCCTTGGGTCACGGAGCTTCCAACTTTCCGTTGTCCCAGCGATCCCGGCAATGGCTTGCCGGCGCTTGGCCGGACCAACTATGCCGCCAACTTGGGCGACGCAGCGGAACGAGCCAACCAGGGCGATTGGAACAACTTCGCTCCAATTGGCTACAACAACATCAGCTCCGGTCTTTCGAGTGAGATGCAGGCTGCCGGCCGCGGATTCTTCACCGTTCACAAGAGCCGTCGCTTCCGTGATGTGCTGGATGGGCTCGCGAATACAGTCGCTGCTGGCGAAATCGCAACGGACTTGGGCGACAAAGATGCGCGTACCATTTCGCTCAGTCGCGGATTTGTCTTTTCGCGTTCTTACTCACCCAACGCATGCGACAACATGGTCGATCCAGAGCGTCCCCAGTTCTGGCCAGCCGGCCAAGCAACCGTCGGTGCCGTCGACGGTCGTGGCTTCCGTTGGGCCGAGCATTTGCCCAATTTTAGCGGCTTTTTCACAGCTCAACCGCCCAACAGCCCAATCTGCAATGAGCAAAACGCTGGTGGCTCGGGTTGGTACTCGGCGGGCAGTCGCCACCAAGGTGGCGTGCACGTTTTGATGGGTGATGGTGCCGTTCGTTTTGTTACCGATTCGATCGATGCTGGCAACCAAGACGCCTTGGCCGTCAACGCGTGGCGTACTCCGGGCGGCAAAAGCCCCTACGGTGTTTGGGGAGCTCTTGGAACACGTTCCGCCAAAGAAGTCATCAGCGGCGACGCATTCTAAGCTGACTTCCTGGCAAGGACTGACTTACTCTCGGCGTCCCGGCATCTGGCTGGGACGCTGCCTCCACTTCACCAATGAGATCCATGAAACATATCTGCAAACTTGCTCTCCTCGCACTTCTCTTTCCCGCCGTGATCGGTTGCGGTGGCTCTGAGCCAGCGAATGTCGCCGGCGGTGCATCGGAGAGCGAAATCGAAGAGTACAACCGGATGCTGCAAGAGTCCCAGAGCCAAATGGCTGAGGCGGACGAAGCGATGGCAAAGCAGGCCAAGGGCGGTCGCTGAACCGACGCTTTCTGAACCGATCCTCGCTAGATTGATCGACGAACCCAACATGAGTTTCCCATCAGGAAATCCATGTTGGGTTTCTTTTGGGATTCACCGATTCTCCATGGATCCCAAGAGCAAGGCTGCTGATACGGCCATCTGAAACGGCTCGCAATCGCCTTCACTTGATGCCCGCGTTCGGCGAGGCGTTCGGCGGGTGGTCGGTCACGCAGTGCTCGCCGCTTCCTGCTGCCTGGAAGCTCCCTTCGATCGGAATTTGCGACGGCTCCTTTTAGTGCTGTTGAAGCACATGCCGCTTCTCGTCGCTGGCACAACTTTCACATGGGGCGATCGAGGCTCCGATGGCGCGACCGCATCGCTGACTGAAGCGTGGTTTTCAAACACTTTCACGAATCGATGGTCGGGTGAGAACGCGAACTTGCGTTGCGCCTATCTGGCTGGCTGATCGCTCACCTCACGATCGCGTGATGCTCCCAAACGAGGTCGCCACCCGACTAGAGGCGGTGCTGCGATGCTCAGAAGTCGCATTGTTTCACCGGTGTTTAAATATTGTTGCGTTTGGAAGCAATGGAAGCGCGCGAGAAGGCTAATTGCCGAAGTCGATAGACCTCCCGGCGGGGCAATCGTCTGGAGACGATCAATCAAGACCCGATGCGTGTTTAGAAATTGCCATGCCTTTGAAAACGAGCTATGGTGATTTTTCACGGGCAAGGGAGAATGGGCACCGTTGGGACGCCTCTGTCGCGGGCATCACGCCCTAGAGAAATCGGTTCGAGACAAATGTCTTCGGATTGGCTGCCTTTTGACGTGGATCGCATCGCGGCGGGCTAACAACAAACTTTTCCAATCGATTCAGTTCAGAATCCTCATTCGTTTCTTCATTTGGAGCACCCCTCTGATGTCCAAGTCCTTTAACAAGCGAGCCGGCTTCACGCTGGTCGAACTGTTGGTCGTGATCGCGATCATCGGTGTTCTGGTAGGTCTGTTGTTGCCCGCCGTCCAAGCGGCTCGCGAAGCTGCACGTCGCATGAGTTGCAGCAACAACTTCAAGCAGATCGGTTTGGCGATCCACAACTACCACAGTGCCTACAACCAATTGCCAATCCATGGTGGTGGTACGACGGACAACGTCTCCGCACAAATCTGGCGTCCATCGGAAGTCTCCAACAACGGACGACTGAGCTGGTTGGTTGGTCTCACCCCCTTCATCGAGCAGCAAGGTTTGTGGGAGATGATCTCCAACCCGCTGAACGAAGATTCGCGTGGTAACAGCCCACCCGCCGGTAGCGGCAATGGTGGTGTTCAGGCGACTCGTGGTGGCGGTCCATTCAGCCCCATGGGCCCTACGCCTGACGAGATTCTTTACACGCCATGGGTGACACAGTTGCCAACCTTCCGTTGCCCCAGCGATCCCGGTGTTGGCCTGCCATCGCTTGGCCGTACCAACTACGCAGCGAACCTGGGTGATTCCGCTGAACGTGCCCACCAAGGCGATTGGAACAACAGTGCCCCGATTGGCTATGACAACATCAACTCGACGCTCGCGAATGAGATTCGTGGTGCTGGACGTGGTTTCTTTACCGTTCACAAGTCTCGTCGTTTCCGCGACGTGCTTGATGGTTTGGCCAACACGATTGCTGCTGGTGAAATCGCGACGGACTTGGGTGACAAAGACGTTCGAACCGCGGCGTTGAACCGCGGATGGTCGTTCGTCCGCAACTATCCACCAAATGACTGCGATGCGTTGGTTGATCCAACTCGTCCGCAGTTCTGGGATCCTTCGCAAACCACTGTCAGCGGTGTGGATGGTCGTGGCTTCCGCTGGGCAGAGCACCTGCCAAACTTCAGCGGTTTCTTCACGGCTCAACCTCCCAACAGCCCGATCTGTAACGAGCAAAACGCTGGGAACTCGGGTTGGTACTCGGCTTCCAGCCGTCACCAAGGCGGTGTCCACGTGCTGATGGGCGACGGTGCGGTGAAGTTCGTCACCGATTCGATCGAAGCCGGCAACCAAAGTGCACGTGGCGTCAACGCCTACCGAACGCCAGGTGCCAAGAGCCCTTACGGTGTTTGGGGTGCATTGGGCACACGAGCAGCAAAAGAAGTCATCGAAGACGTCTTTTGATCTAAGCTGAAACTTGTCGCGGTCGTCGTCCATCCGGCGACCGCGGTTTTCTCTCACTACCTATCCCACAGTTCCATCATGAAAAAGTACTTTGCTCTGTTGATGTGCGGTGCCTGTCTGTCGCTTTCCCTCGGTTGTGACGAAGGGCCTTCGAACGTCGTTGGATCGGCTTCGGAGAGCGACATCGACGAATACAATCGCATGCTTCAAGAATCCCAGGCACAAATGGCCGAGGCCGACGAAGCGATGGCAAAAGAGATGAAGAAGAAGCCGCAACGCTAACCGAGGTTGGTGCTTTGCAAACTTCGTCGTTTGCTGATTTGATTCAATGCTCTGAGCGAATTGCCATTGGTAGTTCGCTCAGAGTTTTTTGGTGTGCCCTTGCTCTAATCGTCATTTCTCTCACTTCCGCATGTCGCAAGTTAGACGATACGGCGTCTCCGTCGACGAACGCGGTCCATGAATCTGCTGGCTCAATCCAAACCGAAGTCTCCGCCGAGACCGTTCGGGAAATCGGAGCCTCAAAGGGCTGGGAGGCAGCCGAAAAAGCCGCGGAACGAGCTCTCTTGATTTCGCCCGACGATGTGTCGCTTCTGGTCGCGGTGGCTGAGGTGAAACAACGTCTTGGCAAAGGCGATGAAGTGGCGGCTCTGTTACAAGCAGCTTGCGAAGCCGACCAGTTCAAAGATGAGGCTTTGGTGCTGCAAACTGTCGCCGGATTCATGGCGACCGGCCAGTTGTTTGAAAGCATTGAGCTTTTGGAGAAGGTGGTCCGAGCGTACCCAGAACGCAAAGAGATGCGACGCTGGTTGTTTGATTGTCTGGTGAGTTCAGAGCAAATCCACCGCGCGATCCCTCATGGCCGCAAACTGATCCGAGATCGCTACTTCGACGCCGTTTTGCTGTTTTCCATGAGCCAAAACGAACAACGTGATCGCGAAGTTCAGTCCCTCAATCTGCTTGCCGAGCGAAATCCATCTGATGTACGGCTGAAGATCGGGATGGCTCGCATCGAAATGGATCACGGACATTTTGACAAAGCCAGCGAACTGCTGGATCCGATTCTGTCACAACATCCCAGCTTCCTCCCGGCGTGGGCGTTGGAAGGCGAACGTTTGTTGCTAGTGGATGACCTTGATGGATTGAATGCTTGGAAGCGAAATCTTCCAGATGATGTTCGAAAACATTCGTGGCTGGTTTGGGCGGTTCTAGGGGATTGGGCGGTACTTCGATCCGACTATGCGGAGGCGGTTCAGTGCTATTGGCGTTCGATCGAAATCAACAATGGTGTTGGCAAGGTTCATGCAAAGCTAGCCCAAGCATTGAAAAACGCGATTGAAGAAGAGGATGATGGCACGGACTCACTGCTCACGGAATTGACCCAACGCGCGGAGTTGCTGGAGCGACTGGTGCAGGAAAAGGACCGCTTTTACCGCGCCAACATGAAGTCGCTGCCAATTGCAACGCTGATCGCGAAAACGCTAAGCGAACTGGGGCGTCACTGGGAAGCGGAGGCGTGGATCGCCAATGGAATTCGCGACCAACCCGGTTCACACCCCGACGCGGCGGTCGTTCGCGGGGAAATTGTCCGTCATCTGCGGTCCGATCTCCCTTGGCAAACGTCCGTTCCCGCCTACGAAACATTGCGACAACAAATCGTTCCGCGGTTGGTCGCGTCTTCTGCAAATTCGGATGACCTCGCCAACCAGATTTCTGCACATTCCGTCGGTTCGCTCGGACAATCACGACGCGAACGATCAAACCCGCCTAAGGAAACACTGATCGACTATCGATTGTTGGAAGCGAGCGGAAACTTTGGGATCGATGACACCCGTCACGAACCCATCCGTTTGGAGAACGGAATGATCCCGATCTACTCGCAATTGGGATCGGGCGGCGCGGCATTGGATTACGACTTGGATGGTTGGCCCGATCTGTTTGTGGCTGGCACTGTTGCTGAGGTGAAGTCGCAAGAGCTTTGCAACGGCAACTTCTACCGTAACGTCGCAGGGCACTTCGAAGGTCAGCGGGACCTGATTGGTGTTTCGCCTCGTGGTTACGCCCAAGGCGTATGCACCGGAGATTTGAACGCGGACGGGTTTGTGGACCTCGTGCAATTGAAATACGGCCGTGACACAGTCTTCCTGAACAACGGCGACGGTACTTTTTCAAAGTCAGATCGGTGGTTTCAGTCCATCGACGATGGATGGTCCACCAGCGGTGCCGTAGCGGATTTGGATGGGGATGGAATCGCTGACTTCATCAGTTTGCGCTATTGCAATGGGAAGACTGCACTGACCAAACGATGCCGCAATCCGGATGGGAGTCTCGGGCTTTGTGCTCCGACCCAGTACGAAGCGGTCACGGACCACTTCTATCAGGGATTGCCTACTGGCGGGTTCCAGAGCGTGACCGATGAGTGGTGCATTCCGCCATCCAACCCAGGTCGTGGACTAGGAATCGTGGTGGGCCAGTTCGATGATAATTCCAGTCTTGATGTCTTCGTCGCGAATGACATGACCAGCAACCATTATTGGACACGGTCACGCAGCGAATCGTCTATGTGGCGAGAGTCGGGAACTTTGAGTGGTCTCGCCTTGGATTGGCGATCGCGTCCCCAAGCCAGCATGGGCATCGCCACCGGTGATCTTGACGGTGATTTGGATGTTGATTTCTACGTCACCAACTTCGAAAAAGAACACAACGCTCTTTACTTGCAGCAAAGCCCTGGCATTTGGGCGGACCGCGCGAGTTCAGCCGGTTTGGTAACGCCGAGTTTCGATTTGCTGGGATTCGGTGCTGTCGCCATCGACTTGGACAACGGTGGATCGCAGGAGGTCTTTGTCACCAACGGGCATGTGGAACACGATGCGGACGTGGGATATGAACAACCACCACTTCTTTGGTCGCGAAATCGCGGCGAGTTTTCCATTGTTCCCAACGAAGAAATCGGCGGGTATTTCCTAGAAAAGCATGTTGGGCGAGCGGTGTGGAGCATGGATGTCGATCGGGACCGAAGAGCGGACTTGTTGATCACTCACCAGGGGGCACCGACTGCGATCCTTCACAACCAAACCGACGAGGCTTTGGCCAACCAGTCACTGCAGTTGCGACTGGTGGGAACGCGATCTGGACGTGATGCGGTGGGGACGGTAGTCACCGTGATCGATGGTGAGCGAAAGCTTCGCCACTGGGTGACGGCTGGCGATGGTTTCCTCGCGTCCAGCGATCGTTTGATCAACGTCGGCCTGGGCCAGCGAGACGGCAACCAAGCGGTTGCCGTGGAGATTCAATGGCCGACGGGGGTTGCCGAGCAATTCCGTGTGTTACCCAATCACGAAACGCTGTTGATCGAAGGAACCTCCGAGACCTACGTCATCGATCGATGATTCTTGCCGTTCAAGAATTCCAGTCGTAGCTGCTCTGCCTCATGAAGCCTTCCAGGTGAATGCTTCCATCCGGATAGACATCCATCACGGAATAGCCATTGTTGGCGATCCCTTTGCCTTCCACCATCGCGGCCAATGTGCAGTAGTGAATGCCATTGATTTGCTTCAAAGCATTTTGGTGGCTGTGTCCTTGGAAGACGGCTTTGACATTCCCTGATTGTTCGAGAACGTCCCGTACGACGGCGTTGTTCTTGACTCCGTGGTGATCGCTGACGTCCAGCCGTTGATGCGCGAACACGACAACTGGATGTTCGTTGGACTTCAAGTCTTTCCGCAACCAATCCAGTTCGGCCGGAGGAATGTTAGCGTCGGTCCAGTGAAAATTCTTTCGTTCATACCCGACGCCGTCCTCTCGGAAGCACGCGTCGAGCACAATGAAATGAATACCTTTGCGGTTGAAGGAGTAGTAAGACCGTTCTTGTCCAACGCCCTCCAAAAACTCCGACTTCTTCAAAGTGTCGACACAGTGGTTGCCTAACACGTAATGTCGATCTTTGCAGATTTCGCGAAACTGCCCGTTGATTGTTTTAAGGTAGCCCAACTCGGTGTCGACGGACTCAGCCGCGTCGATCAGGTCGCCCAGTTCGACCAAGCAATCGATTGACGAGGAGCGAAACTGTTTGGCGGCTTCGGCCAACTTCTTGGTGGTGTCACGATAGTGCCGCGAGCCACCGGGTGCCTTGTCCGCGTGGTGCAAGTCGGTCACGAGACCGATTCGAACGGCCTCGCTGCTTCGTTTCTCATCTGCAAAAGCGGCTTTCGCGATCGGGGCTGACGCGGCCAACCAAAGTGATCCGTGTTGCAACAATGTCCGGCGTGGGATGGGCTGGGTATGGGAGAGAACGTTGTTCATCAGAAGCGACTTGGAGGAATTGGCGAGCAAAATGAAGCACAGTTGTCTGTCGTCACTCTACCTGACTTTGCCAGATGCGAAACCAACGTTGTTCGCGGATGTGCGACTGTGGTCGGCCAATTGTTATCGTCCGCTTCTGGGAGTGCGCCGCATTGCCGTGATTTCATTGATTATCGAACGTCGCCATCACTGTTCAGCCGTATGTGAAAAAGCGATGAAGCTGGTGCCGGAAAGAAGTCTCTCGGCACCAGCTTCGCGGGATGGCCTTTCCGAACCAAACTGGCGACTCGTCAGTTCGAATTCAATCTCACCCCGCAGGGGCTTTCGCCTCTATTCGCCGGAACTCACTTCAAGCGGTTGCTTCCGTCCCTGGTGGACAAAGATGTCTTGCCCGTTGTCGGTGATCTCTTCGATGGTCAGCGGACGAGTTGGATCCGCAGGAACGTGTGCGTCGCCTTCAAAGACTTGTTTCGTCCATCGAATCATCGAGCGAAGCGATCCCCAGATTCCACTCGAGTCCGACCCCTCGCCTTCGTCATCGGTGTATCTCGTGTTTGTGTCACGGATGAGCTGGCTGCTGGAACGTTGAGCGGTTTGAGTTTGCTCGAAGGATCGGTACCTCCCATATTCCACTTTTCCATCCACGTCCTGGACGTCGATTTGATTCCCATCGACGTGCACCAAGCTTCGGAATTGATTGCCGGAGTTGTTGAGACGGATATCAGCCGGCGTGTTGCGTGATCGTGCGAGGAACGACGCCTCCCCGGTACTATCGATGGCAGATCCAAGTGATTGAATGATTTCACCACCGAGATTGGTCACCGAGAGATCGCCAGTCACATCCGTGTCACCCAACTTCAAGTCGCCAAGCGTGTTCAGGACTTGAACATGGTTTCCGTGCAATTCGACTGAATCGTGAAATTGATTGCCTGATTGATCGAGCGTGATGCCAGCTCGCGAACCACCCGCTGTGGCCGCGAATCCGGCAGTGCCACCGATGTTCAGCAAACTCGCATCACTTTGTCGAATCGCTCCATCGCTCGATTCAATGGAAGCGTCTTGAGCGGTCGTTGTTCCGCCCAATATCAAACCACCAATGTCGTCGCGGACGGCGAGCGATTGAGACTGCGAATGCAAGACTTCTTGGAAGTCGTTCCCGGTATTGGAAACGTCAACTGTGCCCAATGCGTTCAAAGTTGCTGTTTGGGATACCGCCAGTGATGTGCCGGCCAGTTGGTCGATGCTTCCCTGAAGTGTTTCAACCAGCAAATCGCCAGTCACGACGATGTCTCCGAGCGAAGCGTTGCCATCGGTCACCCGGAACTCCCCATCGCCCGCCGATAGTTTGTGAATCACTAAGTCGCCCGTGCTCTGGGTGATGGATGCCTCACCGATTGCATTAAGTTGGCCAGCGGCTGTTTGGATGAAGTTGCTGAGAACGGTCAACACGCCAGAGACCTCGGTTGTTCCCGCCTGTTGGTTCAGGCTGTCAACGGTGAGGTTTCCGTCCACGTTCATCGTTCCTCCCAACTGAGTGAACTGATCCAGATTGGCTGCATCCTGAATTTCCAAATCGCCACTGTTTAGTTGCAAGTTGCCTCCCGAGAGGCTGTCAATCACCACGGGGCCCCCGACGCTCGCATCGAATTTCGGTGTGACGCCGTCAGGTAGTACGACGTGACGCACGTTGCTGAAGTCTGGGATGGCACCGTCTTGCCAGTTGCTTGGGTCACTCCAGTCGCCACTGTTGCCGCCAATCCAAGTAACACTGTCGCGTTGACTGATGGAGGCTGCATTGCTGTCAACGTAGCTGATGTTGTAGTTCGCGCCGCCATTGCCATCGACGACGGTCGCAGAGGACGGAGTGAGGGTTTTGTTGTTGCCCACGTTCTTGTCGTCGAACTGCAGTTGGATGTTCTGAACAAAGTCACCGACCACACCCAGTTGCTGACTCAAATGTGCGAGCTGATCCAGTGTCACGCTGAATTGATCCGTTCCATCGTAAACTCGATTCGCGTCGGGAGCGTTCAATGAAACGTTCTTTGGGTTGATGATTCCGTCGTTGCCCGCGAAGGAACTGCCGCTGGTGAGGTAGTAGTTGCTCGCGTCGTCACCCGCCAAGGTCAGACCGTCGATGGTGTAGGACAAGCCAGTTCCAGCGTGCTCGGACAGGTATTCGCCCACACCACTGAGTGAAATGGAATCTCCTGCGACATCACCGGAGAGTTGGAGTCCGGACAGGTCAAAGAGGACGGTTCCGTCGTAGCTCTTGGTCGTATTGGAAACGGATGCCGAAATGGGGGCCGCGGCAACCGCGTGGCTTCCGATCACGCTGATCTGGTTCGAAAAATTCACGCTGGTTTCCGTAACGTTCGAGGCGATCAGGTTGTAGCTGCCGACTGACAACGCACCGCTACCGCCGTAGGTTGCTTGATCTGCCACGATCGTCATTTGTGCCGTTCCGCCCGCACCATCATCGAAGGTGTAGGTGTTTCCCGAGACGGTTGGCGGAGCCAAGTTGTGCACGGAGTTTCCGCTGTCCATGTATTGTGCGGAAAGAAAACTCAAGGACTCGGATTCACCATAGACGGAATCGCTGTTGCCGAAACGAACCAGCAATTCTTCAGCGGGGACAATGGTGAAATCGCCGACGCCAAAGGTGATGTCGTAGTTGTCGGAGTTCAGTCCGCTTGGCGTGAGGACTCCCGAGTAATCACCGGGGGCCTCATCAACACCAACGTTCAAACGCGTGATCACGAGCGATCCGCCTAAGTCCGATGCGTTCTCGCCGCCAACAAATCCAGTGATGCTGGCACCCGCGAATCCGGCACTGTCAGCTGTTCCCACAAATTTCGCGTCGTGGTTGGCGGTCACTTGCAACGCCGCCGGGGCGATGGACCCAACCAGCCCCGTCGGGAACTGAAGCTCGTAGTTCGCCGAATCCGCTCCGGTCAAATGCAATCCAGACACCGTGATCGACAAATTGGATCCGGCATCTTTGGAGGCGTAGTTGCCGATGGCGGTTCCGTTCAAGCTCACCTCATCGCCTGACAAACCATTGATCGTCGGGGTTCCAGTCAACGTTGCCAACGTCGTCGCGTCGTAGGTTTTATCGGATCCCGTCAGCCCCAGCAGTGATATCGCCAGTGGGTTGATGTCTGCTGTGGCGGTGGATTGATCGGTGATCACATAATTGGCTCGATCGGCCCCGGAGTAATCTGCCCCCGACAGCAACACCGTTTTGTTTGGTTCGGCATGTTTGTTCGCAAATGCGGCAGTGATGTTATCGAGCGTCAATTCATCGCCACCCACCAATCCCGTGAATGACAATCCACTGGCATCAACCGTCGCTGTTGTTGTGCCATCGTAAACTTTGTCTTGCCCTGCGATTCCCGTGGCGCTTACCGAACGAGGCGAAATGTTACCTGTCGTTTGCGATTGATCGGTGATCGAATAGTTTCCTGCATCCGCTCCGCCGTAGACGATGTTGCTGATTGTGATGGTCTTGTTTTCGCCAGCATGTTTGTCGGCATAAGACCCGGCAGCGGAAACAACCGACAGGTCATCACCACTGACGACTTGATCGAAGTCTGATCCAGACACATCAATGGGGGCGTTGGTCGTTCCATCGTAGACGCGTGCTTGTCCAGCCAATCCGGAAACCGTTACCGAACGAGGAGTGATATCGGCGAGTGCTGTGCTTTGGAAGGTGTAGGTGTAGTTGCTTGCGTCCGTGCCGGTGACCGATGTGTTGGCAAGCGACACTGTCTTGCCACTCGCGACATGTTTGTTGTCGAATTCACCAGTCGTCCCGGATACATTCACAACGTCTCCACTGATCAGTCCATTGATCACTGCCGACTGTGTGTCAACGACCGCCGATGCGTTCCCGTCATAGACCTTGTTGTTGGCTTGAATGCCGGACACCGTTACTGCCTTCGCCGAAATATCTGCCACGGTCGCCGTTTGATCGGTGATGGCGTAGTTGCCGACGTCGCTACCGGCGTAGATGGTTCCTGAAAGTGCAACCGTTTTGTTGGAACCGGCGTTCTTGTCCGCGAAGGCTGCGCTGGTTCCTGATGCGGTCAGGTTGTCGCCACCCACCGAACCGGCGAAGGTGATTCCGCTGAGATCAACGGAGCCAACAGTCGTTCCGTCGTAGACTTTGTCAGCCACGGTGATTCCGCTGACCGAGATTGATTTGGCGGTGATGTCCGCCAGTGTGCTGGTTTGATCCGTGATCGCGTAGTTGCCAACGTCCGATCCACCGAAGCTGGTGTTGGCCAGCGTGACGACTTTGTCGGTTCCGGCGTGCTTGTCCGCGAAGGCACCTGTGGTTCCGGACGCGGTAACGCTATCTCCCGAGATCAGCCCCGCGAAATCAATTCCGCTTAAATCGATGACGGAGTTGGTGGTTCCATCGTAGACCTTGTCATTGGCGACGATACCGCTGACCGTCAAGCTTTTTTGCGTGATGTCAGCGGAAGACGTGGCTTGGT
Source organism: Rhodopirellula halodulae (assembly GCF_020966775.1). Taxonomy (NCBI): domain Bacteria; kingdom Pseudomonadati; phylum Planctomycetota; class Planctomycetia; order Pirellulales; family Pirellulaceae; genus Rhodopirellula; species Rhodopirellula halodulae. Next base: position 174,954 of record NZ_JAJKFV010000030.1, read on the forward strand.
CGCTGATCACATAATTGCCAACATCGGATCCGCCGTAGACCGCGTCACTGAGCGTGACCAGCTTTGCGTTCCCGACGTTTTTGCTGTCGAATGTCCCGGTGACGCTCTGGAGAGTCAGGTTGTCGCCAGCGACTTTCCCGTTGAAGATGGCGTCGCCTGTGGGAACAGTGGCTGTGGTCGTGCCGTCGTAGACTTTGTCCGCGGAAGTCAAGCCACTCACGGTGATGGCTTTGGCGTTGATGTCTCCTGTGGTGGTTGCGGTGTTGACGCCGTTAAGCGTGTAGTTGCTTGCATCGCTGTCGCTCAATGACAAACCGGTGAGGGTGACGGTTTTGCTGGACCCAACATGTTTGTCATCATAGGTTGCTCCCGTGTTGGAAAGCGTCACGTTGTCGCCGAGAAGAACGCCAGAAGCAATTCCACTGGCGGATAAACTTGCGTCGGTATTGCCGTCGTAGGTCTTCGTTGCGACAGAGAAACCACCTGGGGAAACGGTCTTAGGATCGACCACCAACGCGTTCGTATCATTCACCAAGGCGTAGCCCAAAGCGGCGAGCGATTGATCCGTCGCGGCGTAGGTGCCCGCTTTCAATTTGCCGGCACCGGAATTGTTAGGCGAAACAATGCTGAAGGTTCCAGCGCTGTCACCATTGACCAATCCGGATGCCGAACCGGTGATGGTCGGGGCGTCGTTGCCATAAGTGACCGAGGTGTCATTGGCGGTCAGTGTGGCGGTCGGTTGGTCGCGATAGATGCCGTGAACGCCAGTTCCAAGTGGCGTTGTAAAATTGGTCGCTGTTTCGTCACTGTTGTATCGAAAGTTGTCGGTGCCGGACCCGATCAGAGCGGTCATTCCCGAGCTGTCAGCAATGCTGCCGCTGTAAAGCGACACGCGACCTCCCGCACCGGCATTCACGGTCGGGGAACCGGAAAATATAAGATTGCCACCGGTCGCCGTGCCAGCGTCAGCATCCAATCCCGCGTTCAAGATGATCGCCAAAGACGTGCCGTCCGTGGTCAACAGGTTTTGACTGATGGTCAAGTCGCCCGATCGCGTTGCGATTACGACCTCACCGCTCGCGGTGATTCCATTGGCGTCGACCGTGCCGATCTCAAGTGTGTTGGAGTCGACATACGATAGGTCATGAATACCGCTGGCAGCTAAAACCGTCGACGCATTGGAGCCACTGTTGAGAGAGAAATTGCCAGCGCCAGTTAGCAACAACTCGTTTGTGGAGATGACTCCCGATGCATTTTGTGTGACCGCTCCGGTGCTGTCGACGTGAAAGCGATTTCCATTGGTATTCAGCGATGCGTTGAGCTGCACGTTTCCAGCGATCAAACTCACTTCACCATGGATGGAGACGTTCGAGCCGACCGTGAGGGAAGCTGTGTTGTTGGTTTTGCCGATTGTCAAACCGGTCAGTAGTCCACCGAATGTGGTTCCGGAGGTGTCCAAAGTCGATGCGAAGCTGGTATTCAACGGCTCCAGGAAAATATCGCCCGAGCCAACATAGCTACTGGAGGTCAGGGACAAAGCATCTCGCCGAATCCGCAACGTTCCATCGACCGTGGTTGAACCGGTATAGGTATTGTCGCCCGTCAATATCAGTTCACCGGTGCCTCTTTTGAAGAGGTCGCCGCTTCCGGAGATCATTCCAGCGAAGGTACCCGACGAGTCATCGGCGAAAGCAGTGAGTGATCCAGTGCCGAGCGAGATGTTTCCGGAACCGTTGAACGCACGCACCGTTTCGTCATGGCCATTGAGATTCCAACTGGCACCAGATGCGATGTCGATGCCGATCGAATCCGCCAATGCACCCGACAGAGACTGCGAGAGCGTCCCGGCGGTCAATTGGACGTATCCAGTAAACGTATTGGCAGCTGATAGCGTCAGGGTTCCTGTTCCCTGTTTCGTCAGACCGCCAGCTCCTTGAATGACCCCGCCCCAGGTCGCATTGCCAACGGTGTCAACGATCAGCGAATGCGAGTTCGCGATGGAAACCGACGCGGAACTTAAATTTGCGAACTGTCCGTTGGCTTGAAGGTGCAGGTCGCCATCCAAGACTCCCATGGAGTGATTCGCCCCAAGATGAATCGCGAATTGATCGTTAGGGGTGGCGGTCTGTCCGATCAGATGCAGTCCCGCGAAAGCGTTCAACGTGGTGTTGTTGGGTGAAACGGGGCCGGTGGAGGCGACCGCGATGCGGTTGGTCGTTCCACCAACATCCGTCAGTGAGCCCTGAACCGAGACTTGGTTTCCGTAAAGCTGACTGCCGTGCAGAAGCACACCCACGGCGGTATCGCCTTCGATGTAAGTGCTGGTGCCTTTCAAGGTGATATCACCGGTCGTCGCATCGAGCACGCTACCGACGCGAGCGTCCACGATTGCATCGTGCAGGGATAGACCCGAGTAAAACGATCCCGAATCACTCACATGAGCCTGCCCGGACGCGAAGCCGTCGGGTGATCCGTCGGCATTGCCATCGGCACCGCCCGCGAGTGTGATGTTGCCGCCGGCCGATAGCAGGCTGGCTCCGGTTTGTACTTCAATGTGGCCGACCGTGTTTGCATCGCTGTCCGACCACATCAGGATGTTGCCACCATCTGTATTGATGGTCGTACCGGATGACTGCTGCAGATTGCCAGTGGCGACCACGGTGAAGTCGCCGCCGTTGGTGCTCACGTCGTCTTGCAACGTGATGTCTCCGCCTTCACCATAAAAGTCACCGTTGATCGAGAGATGACCGGAGACGGTCAGGTCAGCGGTGTTTCCGATCTTTCCGACGGTCAATGCGCCAATGTTTGCGGAAAGACCAAGTTGGTCAACCGGCAAGGTGAAAGCCCCCGCGAATGAATCGCTCAGCGGCTCGAAGGTGACGTCGCCCGTGGTGTCCACGCTGATTGGACCAGGCACGGTTAGGGCATCGGCACGGACCAGTAGATTGTCGCCTGTGGTGATCGACAAATCGCTTGCCAGGTTCAGTGAACTCGATTGAATTTGAATGGCCCCATCGGCTGTTAGACCTCCGCTGGTCAGTTCCAAACCTGCGGTGCTATTGAGCGAAAGCGATGAGTCGTAGGTTTGAGTTCCCGTTGTCACCAAAGCGGTCCCGTTGACATTGACACCAGCACTGGTGACGTCCAAGGTTTGCAATGCTTTGCCCGCTCCGATTCCAGCGAGATTGACCGTTCCAGTGGCTCCCGCATCCAAAGTCACTGCGGTTGGCGTTAGATTCGTTTCCCGGACATAACCCAGGACGCTGTAGACGGTGTCTTGCGAGGCGGCAAATGTGGTCTCGTCGGCCAAGTCATTCCAAAGGCCCGCGGTTCCAAAGAACTGACCAACGTTCTCGCCGGTCGGGGAAGGTCCGCCATTGGGCTCCCCCGCACCAAAGTTTGAAAACGCACCTGGGACGCTCGATCCGCCTCCCGCATCCAGTTCGGTGAAGAAATGCTGGCCTGCCTCCGGCCCGTCCGCCCATTTCCAATCGAGCGGCGTCGCCGTGTCGCGATAAGCACCCAACCACGCTCCGCGATATTCGGCTTCAATGCCAGCAATGGCGTTTTCAAGTCGAGAAGTGATGGTGACCAGGTAGCTGTCTCCAAGATTAGATCCGCCGCCGGTGCCGTTGATTGCATCCGTGCGCGCCCAATCCCAAGATCCGCCGCCGTCGGGACCGTCGACATAGTCGTATTGGTTTCCAGAGTTCAAGACGCCGGTGATCTGAATGTCTCCACCGGCCGAATCCAGCGTGACTCCGCCGATCGACGAGTTCGCAACAATCGCTTCACCTTGAATGTTGATGTCGCCGCCATCGGTGCTCACGTTCTGAGCGAGCGATCCGGTGACGTAGATATCGCCTCCCACTTGCACTTCGGTTCCATTGAGGGTGGCTGTGTCACCGTTTCCGGTTGTGAATGATCCTCCAGCAGTCGCCAATGTTTCTGCTCGAAAGATGCTGATCCCATCGCCCGAGTTATCCGCGTCAGCCCACAGCTTGACGTTTTGTGATCCTCCCGCGGTGGTGATATTGGCGTTGGTGTCCAATACGATGTGACGATCGGCTTTGATGACCGTGTCCGTGTTGCCGGACCCGGTTCGCGATAGTAGACCGGTCAAGCGAATATCGTTGCCGCTGGTGAGATCGAGATCACCTCCCAACGCAATCGCATCGCCAAACGTGATGTCGGTGTCGGCTTCGGCGAGTAATGATCCATTAAGTCCCAGGTCAATCAAGGCACCCGGATCCGTGACAATGCTGTTAGCAAATAACTCCAAGTCACCATTGATCGCGATGGATTGCTGCACCGAGATATCTTGGGTCAGTCCAGAACGCCCCAGCGATAGCCCGCCGAGAAGATGGAAGTTGTTGATCAAGAGCCAATCGACATCAGCCGATCCGACGAACGTGTTGGTAGAGAGGCTGCCGGCGAAATCGAGTTGCCCGCCGATGTTGGCCCAAGCGAGCTCATAAGGGCACAAACGAAGATGCCCTGTGAGATCGACTTGAATGGTTCCCACGCCGCCGAAGTCGTTCGCGATTAGCCAGATGTCACCATCGCCGGCTGACAGAAGCCGCGAACCATTCATGCCAATGCCGTCGATCCCCGCATCGAACCCAAGTCCCGCCCATAGCAGTAAATCTCCTCCGCCGGTCGAGACATCACCGAACAGATCCAACGCGTTGTGATTGAACCCATTGGCACCCACGGAGGCTCCGTCACCGACGGTCAAACCATTCCATTGTTGGCTGCCGCCGTTGCTGTTGCTTCCTCCGGCCCAGAAATGTCCTCCGTTGGTGACCACATCACCCAGGATCGAAACACCGCCTGAGCTGGTATGGTGAAAGTCCGACCACAACACGGTATCGAGCAACGCAGAACCACTCGCGAGAATATCCCCGTGGAGTTGAATTCGACCATCGGCTTGCGCTGTCAACACCGAACGCGCGCCGCCTGTTTTTAGGATGTTGCCAAACAACCTGATCGATGAATCGGTCGCGGCATTGGATTTGAACAACAAATCCCCTGTCCCTGAACTGGTTAACGTGTCATTGAACGTCAGGTTTCCTCCGTACGCTGAAAAAGCCCCGGCCAGAGAGATTGCGGAGTCGAAAGTCAAATCTGCGGTGTTGTCTATCTTGCCGAAAAACATCGAGCCAAACGTCGTCCCTAAGTTCCAATCGTCATCCAGCGTCGGTGATTTGGTGAATGAGCTACCAATCGACTCGATGGTCAAACCGCCGGTGCTCTGCACCGATATCGAACCACTGCCCGCGTTGGTGTTCTGTTTGAACAGCGAATTGGTTTGAATCAAGATGTCGCCCGAATACGCATTCACCCCGTCGTAGCCGATTCGGATGTTGTCCGAAACATCGTTGGCACTTAGTCGAATTCCGTTTTCGTTCAGGTTGCCTTCTTGCGAATTTGCGCCGCGAAGAGTGATGTTGCCGGTTTGCGATGTGACTGCCATCACGCCGCCCGAACCAGGTTGGAACTGCAATCCGGAGGTGTCGTTGGTGCTGCCGTCTAGGAAGTTTGCCGTTCCATCGAGTGTGATGTCACCATCCACCGTCGACAGGAACACACTGTCGCTTCCAACCGAGGTGACCAGTGCCAAACCATGTCGCCAGCCCGACCCGTTTTGATCCGCACCGATGCCGACGATGTCGATGTCGCCCTGCGTCGTGCTGATGTTGATGTCACCGCTGGACGTCAGTGTGTTTTCGATGTCTCGACCAATCCAGACTCCGGCTCCATTCACGAAGTCGGTGGTGTTGGCCAGCTCACCGGTGATCGAAATGTCACCCGTCGTCGATGCGAGGCTGGATCCAGAGGCCAAGTGAACGCCAATCGCGTTGTCGACGTTCAATCCCGATTGGTCGGCAACCAATCCATCCAGTGTGATTGAACCTGTTCCCGTTGAAATGCTGACGTCATCGAAGCCAATGCCAAAGACATCGTCAAAAATGCCAACCGAGGAAGACGACCCAGCTCGGATCAGTACATTGCCTCCATCGGTGTCGATGGTTGTGTTGCGTAGGTCAGCTCCATGGAGCAACCCGGTCAAATCCGTCGCCCAAGCCCGACCGGCACCGATCGACAATGCCGCCTCACCGTCCGCCGGTGTCCAAGTCGTCGTGGATCCGCCGGTGATCGCAAAACCGCCTCCGTTGGTCCGAATATTGGTGGCGAGCAGGTTGCTTCCAACCTGAACGTGTCCCGCGAGATCGTTGTCTTGGTCCGCCCAAAGAACAACGTTGAGTTTGCGAGTGTTGGAGTTCTGCGTCGCGTCGATGGAAACGCCCGCGTCAAGCGAGATGTTGCGATCGGCTTTCAAAGTCAACGTTGCGTCGCCCAGCATCGCCCCAGTGATTAGGTCGGCGGTGATGGAGATGTCGCCCGCATCCAAGATGCTTCCTAAACTGCCCAGCAATGGTGAGTCGACTGTCGTGTCGACGGTCACGCTCGTACCGGCGTCCAGCGCGGCGATCAGGTTAATCGAAGCCGCCAAGTCAATCACAAAGTTGAACGGGTCGATCAGCCAATGTCCGCCCTGCCCATTGGCCGCTCCGGCGTCGACTCGGATGCCTTCGAGGTCGACTTGAGCTCCGGAAGTCTCGATCTGACCACCGTTTCCGAGCCATTGTCCGGCTCGTGCGAGCAACGTTCCGAAGGCTTGCGTGAGCGAGTCTTTGTTGGAAACGTCCGACCAGAGCACAATGGTTCCGCCGTCGCCATTTTCGGTCGCCGACACATCGATGACCGCACCGGACTGCATGGTGACGGACGACGCTTGCGTCATGTCGCCCTCGCCCTGCCACTCTCCGCCGACCAGCACGGTTCCACCGAAACTCGAACCAGTTGCGTCGATGACCGCGTTTTCTCCGAGTGCTATGCGGTCCGCTTCCAACTTCACTTCGCCGCCCGATGTCCCTTGGTCAAGCTGACTTTGGATGGTGCCATCGTGCAGAATCTCGCCGCTGGGGTTCACCAAGTAAACTTCGCCGCCAACTTCTGCCGCACCGGTGGCTCGAACTGTTCCCGAGTTCTCAATCAATCCCGCGGTGGGACTGATTCCACTGATCAACGTTTCCATGGAGGGTTGGACGTAGGTGACGCCGTTGTCCAACGTGACGGTTCCGCCGCCCGACAGTGAGATGTTGCCTCCCTCGGAGGTGATATTCCCGTGGTTGGCGATTTGGTTTGCGATCAGGTGGGCTCCACCTTCGGCTGTGGCGATGGAACCTTCGTTAACAATCGATCCGTCCCCGCCGACATCCTGAAAGGCCAACGGCCCTCCGCTCAGGAATGATTCATTCGTCACGTCAAAGGTGGATGCAATAAAACCGTTCGTGTTCACCAACCCCGATTGGCTGAGCATGATTCCGGATGGATTGACCAAGACCACATTGCCGTTGGACTGAATGGTCCCTGAAATGGTGGATGGCATGTTGGGCGTGGTGACTCGATTCAGGATCGCGGAGTTTGAGTCCGGCAATTGAAAATTCGCGATGTTTCCAGCACCAACGTTGAATGAGTCCCAATTCACGATGGTTCGTGAGGTGGACGCTTGAATGTCCATTACACCGGCGCTTTGTGAGATCGCCGCTTGCCCAGCCACGACGTCAGCTCCGCTCGGCAACGCCGGGCTTTGTCCCTGAGATACGCCAGCTCCCGCCACCATTCCAAGCACTACCATCCGCAATGCGTGGCGACGCGAACGAACCGACATCCTGCGCAAACGCGCAGCTTTCATTCCATGAATCATGTTTGCCCCGAGAGAACTAGACGATCACATCGCCCAATGCCCTCGGGTGATGTTATCGATCCTTGAAGAGTGCCCGTCGTGTGGATCCGCTTGCTGCCTCTGCAGCGGGTATCCACGAAACATTTTTCGCCATTTTGGGTGGACGATCGGCAAAGTTCGACCTAGAGAAGACCGGAAAGATAGGCCGCCAGCGGGGAGATGATCGGTCTTACGGATTTTTCCGCGCGTGGCCCGAAGGCATGTTGACGCCGTCACACTGAATGACCCGCACATTCCGCACAACACTCCGCCGGCAATCGACTGATGGGGTGATTGGAAAAAGATGCTTGAGCCGATCCTGCCGGAGAGTGCGATAGCCCTCATAGAAGGGGCACGAGTTGGAAGGAACCGACTCGCTATCGAACCAGACAAGGAAGTTGCATTGTGGGGCAAACAAAGCAATGGATGTCGCCGGCGCGCGCCGCGACGAGTTTGAAGATTCTTGCGAACGGTCTACTGATCGTTGCTTGTGTAATCCTTGCAAGTAATCTTCAGGCTCAGAACTTCGAACGGTATGCACCTCGGGCAGCCACGGAAGCCAATCGATTGTGGCTGCAAAACCGCGAGGAAGATTTGCCGAAGCAAGAGGCTCTTGACCTCCAAGGCGATGATCGAATTCTGGTCGATTCCCTCGACGCGGTGTGTTTAGTGGACTCCGCACAAAAGATCGTCCAGGACAAATCGATCGACGATCGTTGGGGAATCCACCATGACTTCGATGCGTGCTGCTCCATCATCTACGGATGTGGCACCGAACGAATCATCGAGCGTTACCTGGGAAAACCGATCACGCTACGCCAATTGAATTCGATGGCTCGGGATCTGATCCTTCACTACCGACGCTGCAAGTATCCGATTGTCGATGTTCAAATCCCCGAGCAACGAATCACCGGTGGAACGGTGCATCTGGTTGTCATCGAATCGCGAATCGGCGACATCCGAGTCCAACCCGGTTGCTACTTCGATGCGGAGGAACTGCGACGTTGGATTCACTGCACAAGAATCGGACATCGTATCTACGAGCCGCCCATTGAAAATGATCTGTTATGGATGAATCAAAATCCATTTCGCAGAATGACCGTCGACTTTGAGAAGGGATCTCGACCGGGAACCACGGACGTGATCTTCGAGTGCAACGATGTGCGTCCCATGCGTGGGTACATCGGTGCCGATGACACTGGCGTCGAAACACTCAACTACGGTCGTCTTTTCGCGGGCGCGACATTCGGAAACATGTTCGGGCGAAGCGGCATCCTGGGGTACCAATACACAACCGACCAAGAATTCCGCTATCTCCACGCGCATTCGCTCAGCTACAGCGAAACATTCAGTCGGCATTGGAGTGGGAACGTCTTCGGCAGCCTCGCCAACGTTGCCCCGAAGCTGGGCACCGGTTTGAACCAAGACGGCCAAAGCTGGCAAATCGGAGGCGGCTTCACTCGTCACCTCGTCTTCAATCGACATGAAGTCACGAACCTGTTCCTGGGTTTTGACTTCAAGAGCACGGACAATAACCTGGAGTTTGACGGATCGACCGTTTCCGATTCGGCTGCGGACTTGTTCCAACTGCGTCTCAACTTCGATCGAATTATTCGTGGAGACGAACCCGAAGAATACGCGTTGCTGCACACTGAGCTGTTGTTGGGACCCGGCGGCGGGATGTCTGGGCCTCACTCCAGCCAAGCGTTCAATACGATTCGGCCAGGAACCTCGCCCGACTATGTCTACGGAAGAATGCGAGTCGAAGATTCGAGGTTGATCCGTCGCAATTACCAATTCGTGTCGAAGTTTACCGGGCAAGTCACCTCAGAAAGACTGCTGTTTAGTGAAATGCTAGGCATCGGAGGTTTTGACACGCTTCGCGGATTCGATCAGCGTGACTTGAACGCTGACCATGGGTGGATCGCGAATTTTGAGTTTGGTCCGAAGACGCATCGTTGGGGATGTGAACATCGGCCGCACATTTTGCGTTGCTACGGATTCGTCGACATGGCCAATGGTTATCTCGATGAACCCATCCCTGGCGAAAATGCCTATGACTTTGCCATGAGCACCGGCGTCGGTGCACGTTTCCAAATTGGCGACCAATTGATCGCACGTGGTGACTACGGCGTTGGTTTGGTCGAGCTGGACGAAAGCAGCCGGTCCAATCGCTTCCACTTCGGTGTCACCTGGATTCCCGGACCAAGGCCTCGTTGAGTCAGCTCGAGTGGATCTTCGTCGCTCGAGGATCCAATTAGAATCCGATTGCAGTCATTTGGCTTTGGAATTCATTTTCAATGCGGGGGGCGGCTCCGGCAACTTCCAGCGCGGATCGTCGAGATCCAGCCGGTACATCAATTGGTTGTAGTTGTACCGAGGAACCGGGACCGATGCGGCCGCGAACGTGTTGACGAAGGTTCCTTCGAAGTACACAAACCGACCGTTGCCCCGCATCAATTCAGCGTGCTGCATCGGGTTGTAAAAGTTCATGTCTTGTCCGGCACGAGCGTGAGTTGCAACTTTTTGGCAATGAAGCCAGGGGCCCGCCGGAGACTTTGCGGTCGAGAACCAAACCTCACCGAGGAAGCTGTCTCCGCCTCGTTCGCAAAACAACATCGTCCACACCTTCCAATGCGGGTTCCAAGCGATGGAACCGCGAGCACAGTCAATGCTCCTCCCGCTTTCCACATCAAAAAGTGCGAAGGGCACTTCGGCACCAGTGGCCTGGTTTTCTGCCAAGAGTCGGCGAACTTCTTCTTGCGTCACTGGATCAGCCTCGGCCTCCCAGCGAAAACGCACTTGCCCGGCCGCGGTCCGGTCGACGCTTCCATCCGGAAGCAAACAGGTCAGTCCTTCATAGCGTCCCAGGTCCGTCACCGCTTCGAAGCTTGCTTGGACTCGAATGTTCGGTGGACAGCCGATGTAAAAGTACTGTTCTTCGCCTTCCGCGACCAAGGCGGGATGTTCGTGAGGGAATCGCTTCGACTCCGTCGGCAACGGTAAGTCCCTTAAATGGCGAAATTGCTCGGCCGTGTCGTCATAGATCAGCAAGCAGCTTCGAGCGACCGAGAAGTCCTTTCTCGCGGCAACGCTGCGACCCACCAAACGTTCGCGTCCCGTCGAGTCTTTCACCACCATCAAACCATCGACCCAAATCGGCAATTGTTCGGCGTTCTCGATTGATACCATTGGTCGCACGAAGGGACTGTCTTCGCGAGTGAAGTACCGAAAATCAATGCCGAGATCAGGATCGATTTGTTGCGGCGACGGCGAAGTCGCACCGGTCATGTTGTAATTTCCCAAACCAAACCCGATCTGATCAGTGTCCTGCCAAAACCATCTCATCTTTCCCCGGTAGAACGCGGTTTGAACCGAATCACATCCTGCAACATCTGCGTTCAAGTTCTTGGCCATCGGCGGAACTGATTTTCCGAGCAACATGGAATCCCTGTAGATGCCAACTCCCGTCTGTCGATACAAACGCTCGGCCACGTTGATGCGCCGGATCCGGATGGACTGTTCTGTCCCGGGGGTGGTTTGCAGCGTCAGCCCTGGCAAATCGAACGGTCCTCGCGGGCTCTCATAGCCCCAACTGTGGACCTCGAACCAAATCGCTCGGTTCATCAATCCAGGTTCGTAGAATGCGACGTAACCGTTGCTGTCGGTGAAATAGCGATTCTCATCGGTTGTTCGCAATTCAACCAATGGCACGCCGCGACCGGTTTCTTGGTCCACCACGCGTATGGCGAAGAAGTCGCTTGGTTCCGACCCGATGGAAGACCGGGACATGCTCATCACGGCCACGAACAGCACGAGAATGAACGCGACGCAAGATCGATGCACGATCTCGACTCCACGCATGTCAGAAGCCATCAAAGTTGCGAGACAAACATCTTGAGTTGCTTCAGCCGATTTTCGTTGATGCAGTAGCAAACCCGAGGCCCATCCACCTCGCCTTGAATCAGTCCTGATTCTTTTAGGATTTTCAGGTGCTGCGATACAGTCGACTGGGCGAGCGGAAGCTGAGCCACGATTTCACCACACATGCAGGCGTCACGCCTGATCAGAAAACGCACGATCTGAACTCGCGCGGGATGCGCGATCGCCCACGCGAGTTTGGCGAAGTCTTCCGCCGTCGGATCCGGTTTCAGCTTGACCGGCGTCGCATCACATTTGCTCTTCGTAGACTTCTTAGCCAAGGCTTCTCTCGCAACAAGACAATCGTCAATTTGCGATCAATGCTATCGCCGGAGGTCGGTTCGGTCAATGTTGTGATGTGAGTTCTAGGGCAGATACGGCCAATAGGTGAGTCGACCATTGTGGTGCGCGACGAAGCGAACATCGCCGTCTTGCGAGACCACAAGCGCGATCGCTTGATTCAAACCATCGATCAGTCGATACGCCGATCGGTGACGCGTTCCAGCCGAGTCGGCTCGTTCCATCACCGTGCGGTTGGCTTCAATGTCGGTGGCACGATGGATTCGTTGGATGGGCCTGTCACCCAGAATTTCGCCGCCGAATCCGATCAGCCGAAACCCGTGATCCAGAATCAACGCTCCATCGACCGTCATCATGTCCGCTAAGAAGTGGCTGAAGTCAATCAATTGATCGTCGAACCGTCTCAGTTCGGCGTCGCGAAACTGTTGGTAGTCCGACCAAGTCAGCACAGCCAATTGACGAGAACGCGCGACTTCCAACGCTCGAGTCATCAGCCTGACCATTAGACCGCGATACAGCATCGTGGATTCGTTCGGCTGGAACTGAATCCGAAAACGCAGCCAACGTTCGCAAGTTCCATCATCGTGAGCACCGTCGGGTAAGAACACCAGCAAACCACCGTGACGTCGGTTGCGAACCAAACGCAAGACCCGGCGAACCATGTTCTGAGCCAGATCTCGAACGAACGACGGGCAAACCGTTGGCCATTCTTCACCGGAGCGAGGTTCGGGCAATCGATCCAGCAAAGATTCGCGAACATGCGAAAAACGTCCCGAGATCCAAGCCGATCGAAACGGATCAAAGCCATCCGTCAGCAATTGGCCTTGATTGGTTTCCAACACACGTTGGTGACCCGATCCCACCACCAAATGCCCCGGGCCGATCGCGTGGATCAGCAGGTTCGGCGGAAGAGTGACTTGACCCGATCGGCTACCTTCGACTTGGTTGACCCATTCGGTGCCGGTCACAACCAATCCCCAAATGCTTAGTCGCCCTTCGTCGTCGGTGTGAACCGCCAAGACCGCTCGATAGAAATCGGCCGCGGCATAGAGCTTCCGCAGGTTGTGCGGCGACAACGGTGTGGCCTCCGCGAACGTCAGCACGTGCGGCCGAGCTTGCTCACTCGCGAATGAATTCAGTTGGGTCGGATTGGCATACACGATCCGACAACGAACCGGTGCGTCCTCTTCCCGCAACAGGCTGGCTTGATAACAAACGTCCAGCAAGGCAATCAGCGATCGCGAATCGGGAAGCAACTCGACGGGATACTCGAGCTGCTCCCACTGTTTCGCGAGCACCAAAGCCATCTCGGTGGGGTAGGAAGAAAGTCCATCCATGACAACCAGTGATCCTGATGGTGTGAGTTTCGATTGCCGGACTTCCAACCCCAGATTCGAATCAATTCGCCGAGGCGTGTTCCGGTGACTTCGCCTGCAACGTTTCCACCCGCAATTGGACCGACGTCACCGTCAATCCTTCGTGTGTCTCCAATTGCAATTCATTCTGATCTTGCAATTGAGCGGGATCGATTGGAATCTCCAAGGGAGCCATCATCTGACGGAATTCCGCGGACCAATCCGGCTGAACACGGATCGGACGACCGTTCCAACTGCCGACCAGAGGTTCACGCAAACCATCGTTCCGATGGACACCGATCACCAAAGTCGCCATTGTGATCTTTGGGCGGTCCGCCAGCGTCAAATCAAACGTCTTGGGTTCGTCCAGTGCAACCGCGGTACCAGTCGCGAATATGAAGTTGCGCTGCCTCGTGCCCGTTGGCTGCACGTCCGCCGCAAAATCGACTGTCAGCACGGTGGTTTCCTCCGCGTCGATGGGAATGGTCGCCGTGGCGGATCGAGGCAAGGCTTCTTCGTAAACAACATGTCCGTTGTCATACCGAAGCCGCCGCTGCGTGACGGTTTGTCCGCCAAGTGGTTCGCCGATCAAGTCCGACAGTTTCACTGCCAGTTGACGGCTGGTCATGTTGGTCAACGCAATTTGCAGGCGATTTCCGGTGTAAACCGCGGTCGCATCCATGCCAACTGATGCGATCCCGTCCACGCGGACCGGCAGCCTTCGGCCACCAAAGTCCTTCCACAATTCGAAGTAATTCGACACTGGCGTCGCGACGAAATCATCCAACGGGCCGCGATTGGAAGCACCCTCGCCGGGAACAAACGCGGCGTTGCCGCTGAACGGATTCCAGTGCATGTTCGTGAAGATAAACGGAACCGACAGATCGAGCTGGTGGGGCCGGTTCATGAATTTGTGGGTGAAAGCGCTGAACGAACGTAACCGCAGCCAATGATCCGCGGCACCTCGTCCGGGTTGCAAGGAACCGCACTCGGTGATCAACATGGGTTTGACGTTGTTGGTTGATTCCATGTGAGATCGCAGCATGTCCAAGGTGGCTTCCAATCGCCCCAGCAGATATCCCGAGTAACCGGTTTTTCGACGTTCCCATGCACCGAGTGTCCCGGTGTCTTCGTAGAAGTGGTGCGAATAGAAGTCGAGGTCCTCGTTGGTCAGGTCCATGAATCGGGCTTGATCGCGATACAGACTGAAGTCGTTCACGTGCAACTGCATCCAAGCAGAGGTCGGCCCACCGACTTTCACATCCGGCGTCTTTTGGTGGACCGCCTGCGCAACTTGGTTGTGAAAGTCCGCCAACAGCTTCCAAGAGTCGTACTCTTTCTTCCAGTGATAGTCCCACTCGGCTTTGATGGTCGACTCGTTTTTGACTTCCCACCAAGCTGCCGTGCGGCCACCATCATGCAGTTGGTCCGCGATGTACGAAGCTGCAAGCTCCGCCGCGTCACCGAAGTGTTCGACCAAAGGCGTTCCGCGGCCGACATGTTCCACCGACATGAATTCGGGGTAATCATTCAGGCACATCGCGTAGTCGATGTCTTCGAAGGCTTCGATGGTTTTTGACGGCGATGAGTCGTTGCGTTCAAAGAAGCTGAGGTCGGCGGCTCCTTTGCGATTTGGATTTTCTTTCAGCTTCTCGCCTGGTCCGTAGCCAATGACGAGTCCCGGATGCAGTTTCGAGATTTGACGTCCCGGACGAAAGTTCTTGGAAGCAGCCCACTGCTCGAAGCTTTTGTCTGATGTCCCGGGGGCGGCGTAGTAGCGGAAGAACTTTTCTCGCTCCAGATCAATGTGACCCGCGATCGAGAGTTCGTTTTGCAGGTCCACTTTCACCGATACTGGCAAACGTGGTTGGTCCGCACCGAGCGTTCGATAGGGAATCTCATCAAAGGTGTTTGGCAGACGACCGGACGCATTGAAGGCGACTTCCGTGACCACGGCGGTCTGCCCGTCCGCACAAGTGGTGCGAATCACCATGGCCGGCATGTCGTCGCTGGGGACCGGCATCGCGGGCAGTTTGACTCGATACAACTCGGGCTCTTGGGCACTTCGTTCCACCGTTCCACCCCCGGTGTAAGGCGCGACATCGATGCCGCCCAGCGAGGTCAGGTTCTCTCCTCGCAGAATGATGTATTTGAACAGCGATGCGACTCGAGAACTGCCCTTGGGAAGCTCGATGGCAATCTCGCCACTCAGCTCGTGTTTCTCGCTTGAAAGAACGACTTCTTCGATGGTTCGGTGGTCGCCTTCGCCGCGATATCGCACCTGTTTGTCTTGAACGAAGGAATCAAACAGGTATTGGTGCGCGTCCCGGCGAGCGATGCCTTCTTCGCTCAAGCCCGCGTTGACGATAGCGGGGGCTGTGGATGTTTGGGCGTTCAAATGTGATGGTGAAAACGCAAGGCACAACAGGAGACCAGCGAGTCGTTTCATGAGGATGAGCTCGAACGTGGGGAGACGAGACGGGGATCCTTCATGATCGTTCTGATATCGAAGTTTGTCTAATGTATGGAGCAGTGGTTGTTGTCGGTTCCACGGATGGGGGCGGATTGAGAGTGATTTGGGTGATCGTCCGGTGGAACCGGACCTACAGGTGAGTAGCATTGTCCGGTGGAACCGGACCTACAGGTGAGTCCGGTGGAACCGGACCTACGGGAGTGGGGCATAAAAAAAGCCGAGCCACGGGGGCTCGGCGAAGGTTTGCAGTTTGCGTTTGAGAACTTACAGGGCCAGCAACAGTCGGCTGGGTGCCTGCAGGTAACCAATCACATCGTTGAGGAAGCGAGCGGCCGTTCCACCATCGACCAAACGGTGATCGTAAGACAGGCTCAGTGGCATCATCAAACGAGGTTGAATGGAATCGTCGGGCATCACGACAGCCATCTTTCGCGAACGTCCGACCAACAAAATGGCGACTTCGGGAACGTTCACGATGGGCGTGCTGTACTGGCCACCAATCGCTCCCAAGTTGCTGATCGTGAAGGTACCGCCACGCAGATCGCTGACGGCGAAGTTGCCACTGCGAACCTTGCCGGCCATCTCCGCCACACCGCGAGCGATGTCTGGAATGCCTTGTTGATCCGTGTTGTGCAACACCGGGACAACCAAACCGTTGTCGGTGTCGACCGCGATGCCAACGTTGACGTAGTCCTTGTAGATGACCTGCTGATTTTCCGAATCAATCACCGCGTTCATCGAGGGGTGATGACGCAATGCGGTCGCGACGGCTTTGACCAAAAATGGCATCGTGGTCAGCTTCAACCCTTGCGCAGCGTAGTCTTCTTTGCTGCTTTGACGAAGACGCTCCAGGTCCGTGATGTCGGCATCGTCAAAGTTGGTCACGCGAGGAACGGTGGACCAAGACAGGTGCATTTGAGCGGAGATCGTTTTCCGGATCTTGCTCATGCGTTCGACACGGATCGGGCCGTAGTCGTCGTTGTCAGGTGTGCCGGGCAAATCGCCGGAGACCACTTTCGCTCGTGGTGCTGCGGCGGGAGCGGACGAGGCGGGTTTGGCAGCAGGTGCCGAAGCCTTTTGGCTGGCCGACCGAACGACAGCAAGAACATCGTCGCGAGTGATTCGACCACCAGGTCCGGTGCCTGTGACGCTGCTAAGATTCACACCGGTTTCGCGAGCGAAACGACGAATGGCGGGACCAGCGGGAATCGATCCGCCGGCTTCTGGAACGGCCGGAGTTTCCGCGACGGCGGGAGTTGACGGTGGTGTCGCGACGGGTTGCGCCACAGGCGGTGCGGGAGGAGCCGGCGCGGGAGTGGCAGGCTTTTCTGCAACGGGTTCGGGCGTGGGCGCCGGGGCGGAGGGCTCGGGCGTTGGTTCGGGTTTGGCTTCCGGTTCTGGGGCAGCAGCGGGTTCGGGTGTCGAAGCGGCTCCTGCAGCGGCTTCCACCTCGATCAACACACCACCGATCGGCACCGTGTCGCCTTCGCTGACCGAAATTTTGGTGACTTTGCCGCCCACGTCGCTGGGAACGGGAACGGTCGCTTTGTCCGTTTCCATTTCCACGATGTCCTGGCCTTCGGTGATCACGTCGCCGACAGAAACGAAAATTTCAGAGACGTCGCCGGATTCGATGCCGTCGCCGAGTTCAGGGAGTTTGACTTCAGTCATGAGAAAGGTATGTCAGAGGTGATTTGGAGAAGGTTTGATTCGCGATGCTCCACCGTTCCGGCGGTCCCATCGTCGCCGAGGGCAACTGACGAAACCGCAGCAGGCCAGCTCGCGTGAGTCCGATCGAGCTTATGCGAAATAAGGATCGGTTTTCTCAGGATCGTAATCCAGGTCTTTGATCGCTTGAGCCACATCAGCGGCCTCGAACACACCGGCTTTGGCCAAGCGTCCCAGAGCGGCGATCGTGATGGACTCGGCGTCGACTTCGAAGTGGCGACGCAGGGCGTCGCGAGTTTCGCTGCGTCCCATGCCGTCGGTTCCCAACACGTAGTAGTCGCCGGGGATCCATGGCGTGAGTTGTTCGCCAAGAGCCCGCACGTAATCGCTTGCGGAGATGAACGGACCTTCGACGCCTTCCAGCGTTTCTTCGAGGTAGCTCTTGCGAGGCGTCTCGGTTGGATGCAAGCGATTCCAACGTTCCACCGAGTGAGCGTCACGGCGAAGCAGCGTGTAGCTGGTCACCGACCACACATCGCTGGCCACGTTGTACTTCTCGGCCAAGATCTCTTGTGCTTTCAGTGCACAGTTCAGGATGGCACCGCTGCCGAACAATTGAACGCGAGCTTTGGCTCCGTCCACGTCGCGGCTCTTGAACTTGTACATCCCCTTGATGATGCCGTCTTCGCAACCTTCGGGCATCGTTGGGTGATGGTACTCTTCGTTCTCGGCGGTGATGTAGTACATGCACTCTTCGCCCTTCTCGTACATTCGTTCCAAGCCTTCTTGGACGATGACGGCGACTTCGTAACCGAAGGCGGGGTCGTAGGCACGAACCGTTGGGAAAGCGATGGCGTTGAGCAAACTGTGACCGTCTTGGTGTTGCAGACCCTCACCGTTGAGCGTCGTACGACCGGCGGTACCACCGACGAGGAAACCTTTGGCTCGCATGTCAGCGGCCGCCCAGATCGAATCGCCGATCCGTTGGAAACCAAACATGCTGTAGTAGATGTAAAACGGAATCATGTTGATCCCGTGGCAGCTATAAGCCGTTCCCGCCGCATTGAAGCTGGAGATCGAACCGCACTCGGTGATGCCCTCTTCCAAGATTTGGCCGTTTTGGGCTTCCTTGTAGTAGGCGATTTGGCCGCTGTCGGCGGGTTCGTACAGCTGACCCGCGTGAGCGTAGATGCCGAATTGACGGAACATGCCTTCCATCCCAAACGTGCGAGATTCATCCGGCACGATTGGCACAACGTACTTGCCAATTTTCTTGTCGCGACACATCGCGATCAAAGTCTGCACGACCGCGAACGTGGTGCTGCAACTCTTATCTTCCAACTTGGCAATCAGCTTGCCGAAGTCTTCCCGCGTGGGGACTTCCAAAGTCGGATGCTCGGTCGGACGGCTTGGCACGGGGCCTCCCAGCGATTCGCGACGTTCTTTGAGATACTTGATCTCGGTGCTACTGGCCGGTGGCTTGTAAAACGGAGCGTCGCCGACTTTTTCGTCGCTGATTGGAATGCCGAATCGAGTTCGGAATTCCAGCAGCTCGGCTTCGTTCATCTTCTTTTGGTTGTGAGCCACGTTGCGGCCTTCTCCGGCTTCGCCCAAACCGTAGCCTTTGACGGTCTTGGCCAAGATCACGGTTGGCTTGCCGTTGTTCAGCGTGGTCGCACGGTGATACGCCGCGTAAACCTTTTCTGGGTCGTGACCACCGCGACGGATCTTTTCCAGTTTCTCGTCTGACAGGTGTTTGACCAGTTCGAGCAATTCGGGGTACTTGCCGAAGAAGTGCTCGCGGATGTAGCTGCCGGGCATCGAGGTGTACTTTTGGTACTGACCATCGACGACTTCGTTCATGCGTTTGGCGAGCAAGCCCGTGGTGTCACGTGCAAGCAACTCGTCCCATTCGCCACCCCAGACAACTTTGATGACGTTCCATCCGGCTCCGTGGAAGATCGATTCCAATTCTTGAATGATCTTGCCGTTGCCGCGGACGGGGCCGTCCAAACGTTGCAGGTTGCAGTTGATCACGAAAATCAGGTTGTCCAGCTTCTCGCGTGAAGCCAGTCCGATGGCGCCCAACGTTTCCGGTTCGTCGCATTCACCGTCACCCAGGAACGCCCAAACCTTTTGGCCCTTGGTGTCTTTGATACCGCGATCGTTCAGGTACTCGTTGAAGCGAGCTTGATAGATCGCCATGATGGGGCCGAGGCCCATCGAGACCGTGGGGTATTCCCAGAAACCGGGCATCAACCATGGGTGTGGGTAGCTCGATAGTCCACCGCCCGGTGCCAATTCGCGGCGGAAGTTGTCCAGGTTTTCGTCGCTGAGTCGGCCTTCCAAATAAGCCCGTGAATACATGCCGGGTGAGGCGTGGCCTTGGAAGTAAACCGAGTCGCCCGAGTAGCCGTCTTCGCCGCGGCCTTTGAAGAAGTGATTGAAGGCGACTTCGTAGAGTGTCGCGGAACTGGCGAAGGTGCTGATGTGACCGCCGACGCCACCGGGACGTTTGTTGGCTCGAACCACCATCGCCATCGCGTTCCAGCGAATGATCGATTTGATGCGGCGTTCCAGCTCTCGGTTGCCCGGGTAGGCGGGCTGCTCATGAGGCGGGATTGTGTTGACGTAGGGCGTGGCCGTGTCGGAGGAAAGTGGCACGCCTTCTTCCGCGGCTCGGTCGCGGAGTTGGTCGATCAGAAATTTGACCCGTTCGGGGCCTTTGCTTTGCAGGACATACTCCAGAGAGGAAATCCACTCCTGTGTTTCAGCCGCGTCAATGTCGACGTCCGGCGAGTGATTCAATTCGCCGAGGTTCTGGGAAATTTCGGCTTGAGCGACGGATTTTGATTCGGACATAGAGAGCAGAGAACTCCGGGCTCGCGGACGATTGGATCAGATAGGTCGAGTTTTCGGTCAGACCTAGTAGTTTAGCGATACCTGCACAAATCCAGCAAGGTTAGGAGCAAAAGTGGAATTCAACTTGCTCATGCTGGACAGTTTGATTTTTCAACCCGATTCCCGCGGCGGTCCGCGACAGGCAACGTCCGCCGCGAGCGACAATTCGTCGCGGTTGAACGCCATCGCAGCGAAAAGCCGCCCGCCGATCGAAGGTGCCAGCGAGGGACGCACCGCCCACCTGCCTGGCCGCTAGTTCAATCCAGCACACTTGTTCGGCGTCCACCGGTCTCCATCCGGCCAAGATCAGCGGCGAAACTTCATGGATGGCTCTGAATGGCTTCATCAAAACCCAATTCGAGCTGCGTGTCGCGGTCATCAAAACCCAGCTCGCGGTGCATCAGACTTGGTTGAATGTCGTGGCTGTTCTGGTACTTCTCGCTCGCATTCCCCGGCCCATCTCCGCTGACCTGCCAGTAAGTGATTTGGCAGATCTGAATATGCGGATAGATGCGGACGGGTTGAACGCAGTGCATCTCCAGAGTCCACGTGCCGCGATAACCCGCGTGGCCCAGACTGCCGCCCGGATTCAGAAACAGTCCCAAGCGTCCCAACGACGACCTGCCCTGAATGATCGGCACCAACCCGTGAGTCTCGGTGTGTTCGACGGTCCGACCCAGATACAGCGTGCCGGGTTGCAGCGTCAGTCCCTCGTCCGGAATGTGGAGTCGTCGGTACCGATTGGGCGAGGCCGCGTCCAAGACGACTTCTTCGTAGACCAGCAACTCGTCGTGCAGCGTCAGGTTGTAGCTGTTGGGCGATAATCGCGAGGCATCGAATGGATCGATCACGATGTCCTGACCCAGACGCTTTTGAATGTCTTGACCGGAGAGAATCATGATCCAGGTTCACCTTGCGAAATGGGACGCGACAGCCATCGACAGAGGTGCAACGAGTCGGCGACCACGCACGCGAACGGCAGGAACACACCCAAATGCTCCAGACCACCCAATCGCTTTGATGCCGCTGACCTCATCGCAACCCGCAATTTAACGAGTTCGAGAGGATGATTGATCCCCTTCCAGTGGCATTGGGGTATATTTCTGAAAACCCAGACGCTTCCGCCGAGCAACAACCGATTTGCTCCGTAGAATTGGACTGATCCGCAAAGTCTCCGGTGTGAAACGCAACGAGAGGCCCGTGACCGCCGCTCGTTGTTCGAGTCCGCTCACTCCAAGATGTGGCTCAGACGAAAGACGGCCCGGGCAACATGCGGCTCAGGCGTATCGGTCTTGCCACCTTCGATCACCCAGCCATTTTCTATCACTCTGTCTCTGACATACGCAGCGAAAGAAACCTCATGAGCAACATCAACCCTTACTCCGCCGGCGTCGACGGTGTGAACTATGGCAACGCGGCGATCTATGCCGATGAATCCGAACGCATCGGATTCATTCGCCGAACCTACGCTCACCTGTGCGGAGCCGTTTTCGCGTTTTTGGCGTTGGAAGTCGTGCTGTTCACCGTGGTCCCCGCCGACACGATGACCATGTTGGTCCAGCGAATGACCGGTGGCTACGCTTGGTTGTTGGTGCTGGGTGCCTTCATGGCCGTCAGTTGGATGGCTCGGTCTTGGGCCAGCAGCGGTCAATCTCGTGGGATGCAATACGCGGGATTGGGGCTGTATGTGATCGCCGAAGCCGTGATCATGTTGCCGTTGATGTACATCGCTGTGGTCCTGATGGGCCAGCCTCAAATTCCCGTGTTGGCAGGCATCATCACCACGCTGACGTTCGCTGGACTGACGGGATTTGTGATGTTCACGCGAGTCGACTTGGCATCGTGGGGAACGTATCTGTTTGTCGCCGGTTTGGTTGCGATGGGCGCTGTGTTCTGCGGCGTCTTGTTCGGCTTTTCGCTGGGGCTTTTCTTCAGTGCCGCCATGGTGGCCTTGGCATGCGGCTACATCTTGTATGACACGTCGAACGTGCTTCATCACTATGACACTCGCCAACACGTTGCCGCATCGCTCGCGTTGTTCGCATCCGTTGCTTTGCTGTTCTACTACGTGCTGCGAATCCTGATTGCCTTCTCCAGCGACGACTGATTCATGAGTTTCGATTCGATCACGGGTGTGACCAGCCTGCCGGATGATTTCGATGGGCTGGTCCGGTTGTTTCCATTGCCGGGACTCGTTCTGTTTCCCCATGCGATGCAACCATTGCACGTGTTCGAACCTCGCTACGTGGACATGTTGCGAGAAGCTCTGGCAACGGACCAATTGGTCACGATGGCGACGCTGACCACGCCGCAAGGAAGCGTTGCGGAAGATGATGCTGTGCCATCGAAGTTGCCGCTGAACATGCTGCCGCCGATCGCGTCGACGGTTTGCATCGGCAAGATCATCTCGCACGCGGAACTGGACGATGACCGTCACAACATTTTGTTGGTCGGAATCCGCCGCGCCACCGTCCGCCACGAGATCGAAACCGGGCGGCCGTTTCGATCCGCTCGTGTGGATTTGATCGATGACTTCTATCTTCCCGCGGCGACGAAGAAACGCAGCGATTTGAAGAAGCGATTGCTGGAGGCCTTCGGCAAGATCATCCCGGCGAGCGAAGGCACTCAGAAAAGCTTGCATGATCTGATGGCCGGTCAAATGGGCGTTGGTCCAATCACCGACATCATCGCTTACACATTGCCATTCGCCCCCGATGAAAAGATCCGGTTGCTGGGGATGTCCGATGTGGACGAGCGTGCGGAGACGCTGATTCGAATGATCCAGCGAGGTGGTTTGGATCTGCAATCGGTCAGCGTGGAAGAAGGCAATCTCGACTTGGCCGATGCATTGCAACCTCGCAAAGAGTTCCCGCCTCCGTTCAGTGCAAACTGAGTGAACGCCTTTTCCGCTTCCAAGCGACGGTGGGAAAAGTGTGGGCTTGTGCATTCGTCGGTGCATGAACCCCGTCAGCGCATGAAAAACCCGCCTGCCGAGACCAAGGTAACCATCTCAGCAAGCGGGAAATGCTCGCGTTCTAGAAAGTGATCGCGAGTGGGGTGGCTGACCCTGGCGTCAGCCCGCCGACTTTCGTCAAGGGTTTCCACCCCGTTGGCTAGTACAGCAATAATCCACTTGATCACCTCCTTTAAAAACATGGTTCGACGTTGTTTGCCCAGGCGCCAACCAGAACAGACAAACAGACGTGCGGAAGTTTCGTTGCGACGCGTCATCGCAACCCAGTGACGATATGATCGTCGATGGTCAAGACGGATGCAAATCCATTCAGGTTCGCTCCCCACGAAAAAATCGCCGAGATGTCGGCAAACACCCATGGCTCGCTCTAGTCAATCACCGGGAAAAACGAAGCGTTCTTCCACTGAATGGACGCGTCGCGAAGAAGAAACCGATCCCATGCGGATCGCGTTCGTTCGCGTGATTGAGTCACTCAAAAGTGGCGAGGTCGTCAGCTACGGTGACGTGGCGGAACGAGCCGGTTACCCACGTCGCCATCGTGCGGTCGGGCAACTGCTGGGGGCCAGCGTCGATGCGCTGCCGTGGTGGCGTGTCGTCTACAACGATGGTCGCTTGCCACCGGTCAATCCGTCTTTACAAGAAGCAAGACTTGTTGAGGAAGGTGTGACGTTGGTCCGGCTGAAAGTCACGCGGTCGCCGCGGGGCCGTTTTGCAAGCTAAAGACGAATTCACGCGACCACGGATCCGACCGATCGTGGTGTAGGATTCACGGTGTTGGAATGTCGTTAAGAATGAAATCCACGGTGTCTCGCACCACCGACGTGGGCGATTCATAGATCAGCTTCGCACCGGGAGGAGGCGATCCATCCGCGCCGAAGTCGAACAAGTAACCAATGCCAACACCGGAGTTGGTTTGCCGAAAGACTTCGTAACCCAAATGATCCAGTCGCGTTTCATCGGGCAGGACCACGTAGGCTTCGTTCTCAAAGATCCACTGTCGATGGCTCTCCAAAGAACGTCCGGCCTGTTCCAGTTCAACCGACACGCGAATTTCTCGGAGGGGATCTGCGTCTCGAATGGATTCGATGGCCACGATCATTTGATCTTCGGTTTGTTCCGCGGTTGGATCATTCAGATCCAACTCGAACGATTCGCGGCGGCCTGGGATCATTGCCGTCAACGACCCTGACAGACGTTCGATCTTTGTGGCTTGGGTCTTGGGAAGCTGCATAGGCAAGAAAAACTCGCTCTGTGCCAGTTCGCTGTTGGTCGCGATGTCGATCGTTTCACCGGTTGCTTGCGGGACCATGGCTTCGCCCGTGTCCAGGCTTCCGTTCAGCGATCCGATGGGAAGCGACAATCCGATCGGCGTCCGGTTGGGTTGCCATTCGATGGTCAGGTTGAGGTTCAGTCCGCTCAACTCCGGAGACTTCAGAACACGTCGTGCGGTGACCAATGTCGGCTCCAAACGATAGATGCCAACGTACGCCGCCGACTCCACTCGCGAAGGCCGATTTTCGTCGCGGGGAATCAGCATCAATGTGTTTCGATCGCCGCCGTAGAAGTTGATGTCCAGTTTCGCTTGATCCAAAACATGATCCACGGCGTGCCAAAACGTCAGCGGTGATCGGGGCGGATCGATGCTTTTTTGCATGTCGATTGCGTTGCCCAAACGCTCGGTATCAAACTCGACTTCGCTCGCCGTCGAGATCGCTTCCAAAGCATCCGCCAGCGTTTTCGCGTTTTGCAGTCGCACCAAGTCATTCTTCAGTTGGATCTCCGCCTTGGCTTGCGCCCATTGTTTGCGGACCCGATTCAAACGCTCGCGTGCTTCGATGGACAGTTCATCCAGAATCGCCGGCAAGTGGTCCGCTGCTTCGGGACCGGCTTCCACCAACTTCTGCTCCGCCGCACGTCGAGTCCGCGCTTCCGCGGCATCCAGTTCCGCGATCCAAATCGGCACTTCGAGTTCCAGGTCAACCTCCGTGGCGACTGGTTCAGTCGATGGCGGCTGTGCGAATGCCGGGGAAGACTTTTGCAGGACCATGCTGAACGCCATCAAAGTCAACGCAGAGCAAACAAGCCGGTGGATTGAGCTTAGAAAATGGTGCATGTCAAGTTTTCGGCCAAAGTTTCGGAATGAAAATCAATGCACGGGCGGTACAACCGCAAGTCAACGTTGCTGGTTCTGTTCAATCGAGGATGCATGTCCGCCCACCCCTTCAATCTTAACCTAGGCTTGATTAGTACGCGTGGGTGTTGGGGGGCATCAACGGTTCGGTTCCGTGTCCTTGTTGCTATTCGCCGTTGATCTCCATGATGCCGATGCAGCCATTCCACACCGTTATCTCGTCTCGCCGAAGCACGCATCGCTCCGTTTTCGCGATTGCGATCTGTCTGCTCACGGGCATCGGCTTCGTCCTCAGCGGCAACACCGCACTGGCGGAACCCGTTGCCCCGGTCAATCCCGATCCAAACGGTCATTTGGTTTCGACGCGATCGGCGATCCCATCCATTCGGCCGGGGTTGGTGGAGTTTCGGATTGGAAATAAATGGCAAACCGGATTGCACCTCATCGAATCACGGACAGAATCGTTGGTGATTGGCCGAGACGGATGGCTGCACACCATCGAACGCGCGGAGAAGAGCAACTCGTTGAGAACGGCCGAAGGTTCCTTCGAACCCACCTCGCACGTCGAGCTTCGCAATCGCTTGCGAGCCGAGTTTGGTCGTGAATTTGATGTGATTGCAACGCACAACTTTTTGGTGGTCCAGCCGCGTGGCCGCGGCGATCGTTGGCCGAAAATGTTCGAACAATGCCACCGATCCTTTGTGGATTACATGGTTCGCCGAGGGGTCAAGGTTCGCGAAGGGCGATTCCCGATGGTGGCCGTCGTGTTGCCGGATGCGCGAGCCATGTACGACGAGATCGAACGTTTGGGAATTGATGTTTCCCGAGTGGCTGGTTTGTACGCGAATAAATGCAATCGAGTGATGACGCACGATGGCGGAGCGATCAGCACGATTGCGGCGACGGTTCGTCACGAGGCCGCACACCAATCCGCGTTCAACTGCGGGGTGCATAGCCGAGTCAATGACACGCCGAGCTGGGTCACCGAAGGCATCGGCCAAATGTTCGAACCCGAAGCCATGAGTTCCGGGCGTTCAGGCACACGATTGGCCGAACGGGTCAATCTCGAAAGCGTGCGGCAACTTCGAGATACCATCGACATGAACGATCCAGCGGAAGTTCACAAGTGGGTTTCGCGAATGATCCGCAGCGATGATCTGTTTCAAAATCCGTCCACGATTCACACCGCTTACGCTTTGGCGTGGTCGATGATGTTTTACTTAGCGGAACGCGACTCTGAGGCGTTTGCTGACATCCTCAACTTCACCGCCACCCGTCCGCCGTTTGAGACGTATCGGTCTGGGCAACGCATGATCGATTTCGAACGAGTCGTCAGCTCCGATGTCCGCGAATTCAGCAATCGGTTGACGCGTTTTGTCGCTCAGTTGCCATCGAAATAAGCTGCGGTCGTTTCGATTCAGACAACTTTGGTTTGGCCCGGCGTCGCCGTTTCGTAAGTGCCATCGGCCAACGGCAACACGGGTGCCGGGCAACGCAGCGATTGCAAAGCCTCCACGTCGGCCAAACTTTGTTGACTGTTCAATGCGTCGTTCCACCGAACGAGCTTGCCTGAGTGGCTGGCCATTCGTCCCATGATCGCGGTCATCGTGCTGTTTGCGGCGTATTCGACTTCATTGGGCAGCGTCCCACTTCGTAGTGCCGAGAAAAAATCGGTCTGCATTTGTTGGCTTCCGCGGTCCTTGCTCGTAGCGGCATCGCTCTTCCAGATGACGCTTCCGTCGAAATCGCGAATCGTGCCCGCCGCCAGGTCACATGAACCGTTGGTTCCATGGACGTGTTCGCCAATGTTGTTCCAGCATCCACGAGCCCGCCGGCATTGGCTGAGCAGACGTTTGTCACCGGCGTAAGCAAACTCGATCATGTGGTGATCGAACGAATTGCCCAGGTTCGGATTGGCTTGCGGATCGCGACCGCCTTGCCCCTGAGCCGTGATCGGATGCTGACCGAACAACCAGTTGATGACGTCCAAGTTGTGGACATGTTGCTCCACGATCGGATCGCCGCCGATCCAGTCGAAGTGCCGCCAATGCCGAAGCTGATGGTCCAATTCGGTCGTGACGTTTCGTCGGCTGTTGGTCTTGGCTCCGGAGCCATTCCAGTACGCACGTGCGTAAATCAAATCGCCAATCGCACCATCTTGCAATCGATCGATCGTTTCGCGGTAGCGAGCATCATGGTGACGTTGCAAACCGACCGCGATCGCCAGACCTTTCTGCTTTGCAGCCTCGCCCGCGCGAAGCACGCGTCGCACTCCGGGCGCGTCCGTTGCCACGGGCTTTTCCATGAAAACATGTTTGCCCGCGTCGACGGCCTTCTCGAACTGCAAAGGACGAAAGCCTGGCGGCGTCATGAGGTACACGACATCGGCGTCGCTGTTGATCACCTGACGCCAAGCATCCAATCCCACGAATCGCTGTCCTTCGACTTGGACCCGATCGGCATGACGCCCGTTGATCGCGCGAAAGCTCGAATGCAGTTGGCTTTCGTAAACGTCTGCCATCGCGACCAGTTGTGTGGCCGGATCCGCTTGCAAGGCTTGAATGACCGCCTGGGTTCCACGACTGCCGCAGCCAATCAAGCCAATTTTGAGCACGTCGCTGCCGCTGGCGTGGACGCCTTCCGCCGCATCCAATCCGGGCGTCAGCACGCTGCCCCCGGCGAGCATGATGCCGCCACTTTGGATGAAGCATCGGCGGCTCGCCCGTTGATTCAAGACGCTGGAACGCTGACCCGAGTCGCTGTCGCCGGAGGACGCAGCACTGCATTGCGATTCGGAATCGGCAGCAATGCGTTTCGCGTTTGCGGTCTGAGGCTGAGAAGGCTTCGAGTCGGACGGCATGTCGTTTCGCGAATGCGAGTGGGGAGGTGGGGGGCGGTCGAAAACCGAGGTGGGACGACTCATTCTAACCGAGTCGACCGATCAGGCCAACGATTTCGTTGAACACGCACGATTGCTAGCCGACGTCGGTCGCTCACTCCGCTGGCGTTTTCAGCTTGATCAAACCGGCTTCTTGGGCCTTTTTCAGCTCGGCCGCGACATCCACGTACTTTGGTTCCGGCAACTCCGGCCCTTCACGAACAACCTCCGCAGAGATGATCGCGTCTGGTGGAAGCTGAATTTTCTTCTCGTCCGACTTGGATGGGTCGCGACGACGCAGCAGGCTGATTCGATCCATGCCTTCGATCACACGGCCAAAGATCGTCTGCTGCTCTTTCGCCCCGGCGACAGGCAAGAAGAAAATCGCGAATTGGGAGCTGGCGGAATTCTCGATGAAACGTCCTTCTCCCATGGGGATTTTTGCCATGACAAGCGAACCCCGCAGTGCGCAGTGAGCGTTCTCGTTGTCGTGTTCGTCCATCAGAAATTGGCCGCTGTTGCCTCGTCCGTCGCCGTTGGGATCACCTGACAAGGCAAGCATGTTGGAGACGACTTGCGAGAAGTCCAGGCCGTCGTAGAAGCCTTGTTTGACCAACTTGATGAAGTGGGCGACCGTCGAGGGGGCCTCGCCGGGATAGAGCTCGATCAGCACGTCGCCGCGAGTCGTCTTGATCAACACCTGAGGCAACGCATCTCGGTCAATTTTTTCCATCCGCTCCTTTTCTTCGTTGAACTGTTTTTCAAGCTCATCAATGAAGTGCTGGTTGGCCAAATCGACCTTTTCCAGCTCGTCGGATTCCAACGCGTCGTAAACCTTCCTCGAAGTTTCGAAGTTCCCGGTCGCCACGCCGGCACGCGCCGCCGTCAGAAACAAGTAGCGATAGTTTTGTCCGATGTCGATCAAACGAGCGGCGGCTTCGTAGGTCGGCAAATCGTAGATGTCATGGTCGAAATTGTGCTGCACCATGGTGACCATGTAGCTCGCCGCCTCGGGACTGGGAAGCAATCGAAACACCTCGACTGCGTTCTTCATTTGCTTTTGCATCACGTCCCAGACTTTGTGCTGCTGAGCACGGAACGCTTTGGACGCTTGGGGACTGCGGTCGATGTCGTTGTTGAACCGAATGTGGAGCTTTCGAAGTTCCAGCATTTCAGTGGTCAGCTCCTCGTGGGTCGCTTGGAACTTCTCGTAGGCAGCTTCGGCTTCTTTGCGAATCTCCTCGGGCATCTCTGCCTTCGTTTTTTCGATCATCGCTTGATCGTCCTTCACTCGGCCGCCGTCGACATCAGCCTTCGAGTTGGCTGCGGATGGCCCAGGCCCTTGTTCGCTGGGGGCGCCGACTCCAGGTGGTTGCGCCAAAACGGGCGAATTCAGGCCTGTCGCCAAGACCGCCCAACTCACGCCGCCGAGCAGCAACAAGGCTCGCAAAGGTGCGGTAAAGTGATACCGGCGGCGGATGGTCGTTTTCAATGTCGAAGGAACAAGCATGCGTGGGGCCAAGAAGACGATCGGCTGGAACGAGGGGCGAATGAGAACCGAGAAAAGCATTCTCGTCCGCCGGTACGCAACGAACCAGGGGATGGTTTGATCCGCATCTACCGGTAACCTGACGAGGCATCGATTCCACGCTGATTTAACTCTTGCCTCCGCGACGCTGATGACGACTGACCTCTTGGATTTTCGGATTGGATTGGGATACGATTCGCATCGTCTGGGCGATGGCGGACCGTTGCGGATCGGAGGGCACGACGTTCCCGGTGACTTTCATGCGATCGGACACAGTGACGCCGATGTCCTCCTGCATGCGGTCACGGACGCCTTGATGGGAGCGATCGCGGGACCGGACATTGGCCGTTTGTTCCCCGACGATGCCGATGAAAATCGCGATCGGGATAGCAGCGACTTCGTTAAGGAAGCCGTCCGTCGGATCACGGAGGCTGGCTACGCCATCAACAATCTGGACGCCGTGATTTTGGCACAGAAACCAAAGATGGCGCCGCACATCGACGTGATGCGAGGGAAGCTGGCGGAGCTACTGCAAACTCAAAGTGACCGAATTGGGCTGAAGGCCAAGACGGGGGAGGGTGTCGACGCCGTCGGCCGCAGCGAAGCCATCGCCGCCCGCGTTGTCGTGATACTGCGGCGACAATCGTGAGCTAAGAGGCGTTTGATGCAGGCTGGCAGCCTGCACTACGTTGCGACCGATCATTCGGATGAGCCGACTGGGCCGATGTACTCGATGCTGCTGATGGATGAGGTGTTCGCCTGAATCTTGGCGATTGCTTCTTCCATGTCGTAGTACTGCTTCAGCAATCGTTCGCGCTGAGCTTCCAATCGTGTGTTCATCGACTCGACACGATCGTCGTTGCGCTCGATGTGATTGGCAATCGTTTGCGTCTTGCGGATCAGCATCCCACCGTCGCTGCCCGCGTAGGTGTCCGCGAGGCGAGACAGTTGGCCGACCATGCCGACGTTTTCGCCCTCTTCATTTTCGTTGATGAAGAACTTCTCAACGGCTTCGGGGGTCTCCGTCAGAGCCGCGCGGAGTTTGGTCTTGTCGACTTGCAGTTCGCCGTTCTCATCCAAACGAACTCCGATTTGGCTGAAGGAACGAATCGTTTCGCCGCTGGATCCGGCCAACGTTCCCGTCAGCAACCGCGAATATCCGTTTTGGATCCGCAGAGTTTCCGTGGAGCCAAACAGCAGTCCGACCTCGTTGGCTTCCGCGTCGAAGAACGTCACCTCTTCGATCTTGTCGATCAGCTTGTTGTATTGGTCCGCGAAACGTTCGACGGCGGAAATGATTGTGTCGGGATCATCATCCACCGTCACCGTGATCGGGTCAGCGGACAACTCTTTTAATGTCAAATTCAGCCCGGTGACTTCGTCTTCAAACACGCCGTCCGTCGACGAAACAAAACGTTCCACTCCGCCATCGGTTGAAATCGAAATCACAGCGTCCTGAGCTTGCGAGGTGGTTCGGAAACTCAAGTCAACGCCGTCGAGGTTGACCGCGATTCGGCCGTCTTCGCCGCCTTGGGTGCTGCGGATCTGCAAACCGTAGGAACCATCGGAGTTGGTCACGATCGATGCGGAACCATAGCGTCCCGATTCATTGATCTTTTCGACGATCGTTTCCAGCGTGTCCTCTTCCGTGATGTCGATCGAGACGCTTTCGCTGCCAACGAGGCTCTCGCCGGGATCGGCGGTTCCAGCCAACCCGAGACTCGCGGCCACGGTTCCGCTGCCGGTGTCTTCGATTTTGAGCGAGAGCGAACCGCCGGCGTTGTCTGTGACCACGATGCCGTCGCCGTTCTCGTTGATTGCCGCTTCGACGCCGATGTCAAAGGAGTTGATGCGGTCGATCAGATTGCCAACGGTTTCGAGTTCATCCACCGCCAAGTTGATCGCCGCCGTGCCACCGTTGCTGTCGCGAATGGTGAAACTTCCCGTGCCAATCCCTGCACCACCATTCAAATCCGAGAGCTTGGTGTCGGTGGTGACGGTTTGTAAATTCAGGTCGTCGCCGACCACGATGTCGTCTGTCGTGGACGCGGCGATGCCGAGGTTGGCTGCGGTGTCATCGGAACTGCTGATTTCGAATGTGCCAGCGCCGCCGGATACGTCACGCAGACGCAAACCATTTCCCGCGTCGTTGATTTTCGCGATGACGTCCAAGCCGCTTTCATTGATCAGGTCAATGACTTCGTTCAGCGAAGCTGCGGATGACACATCGATGCTGGCGGTACTCCCGTCACCGGTTTGAATGTCGAGAGTGGTCAACGTTCCGATGCCGTTGCCTCCACCCAGGGTCGAAAGGCTGGCACCACGCAATGTGTCGACGCCGTCAGGCAGCGGAATGTCATGCCCTTCGACAGTACCGGCGGCAACATCGATGCCATGCAGTCCCAGGTCAGCCGCTGTTTCGGCGGTGCCCAGTTGTTCGACTTTCAGGTTGCTGGCCGACAATCCGGTTTGATCAATCAACTTGATCTTGCCGCCCGCCGTTGTCGCTTGGATCTCCACATCCGCGTCGTTGATGGCTTGCAGAACGTCGTCGATGGTTTGAGCTTGGGTCAAATCCACTTCCGCCGATGCACCACTGCGATCCGTCAAACGAATGACACCGCCTTCGACGCCCAGTCCGTTGTTCAGTTGTGACAGGCTGACTTTGGAATCAACAAAACCGCTCGGTTTCAGCGACAACGATCCCGATAGTCCCAAAGCTTCGTCGATGTCACTGAAGCTTTGTGCGGTCGTGACGCTGTGTGTGGCTGCGGTTCGCAAGGTGCGGATCAGATGCGATCCGTTGCTGACTTCGTCTTGCGTCGAAACCGACAATGCGGACTCGTTGCTGGACGATGCGTTCTTGCTGCTGAATAGCGAGGACGAACCGAGCGCATCGCCGGCCAACTGCACACCAATCACGGATGCCGTCAGCGAAGCAATTTGTTGCTGCTGCCCTTGCAGTTCTTCGGTCTTGGCGAGAATGCGGTCTCGTGGCCGCCCATTGATCGCCATCAACTGGTCGACGGTCCCGACGATGTCGGTTCCGGTGATCAATCCGATCGATGATTGCAAACGAGCCATGACGATGCACTGCGATGAAAAGCGGGAAAAGGAGTTTCAAGCCACTCCGTTTCCCTTTCATCGGCAAAGTTCGGTTGTTCGGTCCAACTTCTGCCGGAGTTGATACACCCAGCGGGCGCGCATCCCGGGAATTTCGGATTGTGACAGTGAAATCTAGGTCTCGATCCGGACCATCCACCGCATCGAAGTGAACAACCGTCCGGTAAAGTGGAGAAACCGGGTTCCGATTGACGGTTGTTCGGGTTGCATCTGTTGGGAACCCGATGACCGCTGATGCAGGTCCGTGCTTTGCCGCCCATGCAAGCGGTCTCCAGTCGAGAGTCTCACTTCGGTTGGTCTACGAAAAACGGGACGATGTCTCCGCCAAACCAGCTCCCGGACGAGATGATTCGGAGGGAACACCGTCCCGAATGTGTTGTTGGGTTGATCCGTTGTGCTCGGATCACCAAGGGCCGCGAACGTAGTACACGCCGAACTGATCGGTGTGGCTGGGCCAATTTGGCGTCGGTGCGAACTGACCAGGAGCCGCTGCACCCGGCATGGTGGCGCTGCGACCAAACTGGTGATAAATCGGATGGTTCAGGTTCTGGCTGACGCCCCACGAATACGTTTGACGCATGTGAGCGGTGGGTGGAACCACCAATGCAGTCGGCTGACCGTAGGGAGCGTAGTAGTAATTGCCGTGCCACGGACGCGTTTGGGCAAAGTTGTGATTCCAAACTTGAGTGACCGCGTAGGGGTCGCCTGCTTGGGCTTCTTCGGTGTTGCCGGCCAAACCGCTGAATGCGGCCAGGGCGGCGAGGCATAGGACGATGCGTTTCATGGCACGTGAATCCTCAAGTACGGTGGTTCAGCGGAATGCCTTCCGCGAATCATCCGCGGTCGGGGGGAGTTTGGCTTCGGGTTGCCGGACGCTCGGCCGGACGTTTCCATGCGGCCGATGTTCGACTAGCGAGGCAACCGCAGCGTGTTCCAGTAGAAGTTGCTGGCGGCTTGGCGAACGGGCGGGCTGTAGTAGATCGCTCGTGTGCGATTCATGCCGCGGCCGTTGTCATAGTAATTGTGGTACCGATCTTTGTGCCAATACAGCATTTCGTGGGGATAGAAAGGCTGATAGGTGTAATACGTGTGTCCCACATTCGGTGGAACCGGCACAGGCGCCACATACATCTGTGCGTTGGCCGAGTTCGCGGCACCCTGGGTGTAGTAGTTGAAGAACAGATCGGGCTGGCCGTACTCACGTCCTTGAACTTCGCCGGTGCCTCCGCAGTCGCCCGATGCACATCCGCCGGATACCGATCCGGAGTCGCTGGTGCTCACGACCGTGTCGCTGACGACCTGCGAGCTGACGATGTGTTCGCCTTGAGCCATCGCGGCGGGGGCGAGAGCGATCACGCCGGCAAAAGCGGCCAATGGCATGCTGCGGCGGGTGATTTGCGTGGCAAAGATGCGGGCCGTCGCCACGGCTGCTTTCCAATTTCGCTTCATTTCGCGTTCCTCCTTGAACGACGACGGACCAGTTGTCTGGATTTTGGTTTCGACGCGAATCAAACGGAAAAACAGCCGATACTGTTGCGGCGTGATGATCGTGACAGCCGCGAAGCTTCGCCCAGCAGGCACCTTCGCCGGCAATCGGACCAGCAACCGCAGGCCGAATCCACGACCGAATCAGGGCAAACGCGAAAATCCTCGGTTTCACTAACAACCCCGTGGTCGCTATAACCCCCAAACTCGCAAGTCACCTTCGCGATCCCACATCCGTCTCTGACACACGAAATTCCCCGACGAATACAGGTTGATTCCGCGTGGCGAAACGTCGCAAACCCTCCGATTCCAATTCCTCCGGCTCCAATTCACGCAAGAACTCGCGGGGAAAGAAAGGCAAGACCGATCCGTTCGATGAAGCGAAGTTGGCGGAGATCGAGAACATTCCGCTGCGGCTGGCGGCACAAGATCGCTATCTGAATTACTCGTTGTCGGTGATCACCAGCCGAGCGTTGCCCGACGTGCGTGACGGGCTGAAACCCGTCCAGCGACGCATTCTCTATACGATGTCGCAACAGCGGCTGGACGCGACCGCGAAGCACCGCAAATGTGCCAAGGTCGTCGGCGATGTGATGGGTAACTATCACCCGCACGGTGACAGTTCCATCTACGAAGCCTTGGTTCGGATGAGCCAAGCGTTCTCGTTGCGGATGCCAATGATCGACGGCAGCGGCAACTTCGGCAGCATCGACGGCGATAACGCCGCGGCCATGCGATACACCGAATGCCGCATGACGCCCATCGCGTCCGAAGTGCTGGCGGATTTGGCCAGCCGCACGGTCGCGTTCAAACCGAACTACGACGGGACGCGAGAAGAACCAGTCGTGCTGCCATCGCGAGTTCCTGGTTTGCTGGTCAATGGTGCCACGGGTATCGCGGTTGGGATGGCCACCAACATTCCGCCACACAACTTGAAAGAAGTTTGCAATGCGCTACTGAAGTTGTTGGGCAATCCAGAGATCAAGGATTACCAACTGGTTGCTGGCGACGCGATTCAAGGCCCCGACTTTCCAACCGGCGGGCATATCACCAACACCAAAGAAGAACTGCGCGAGATCTACGCGACGGGAACGGGTACGATCAAGCTGCGAGGCGTGGCCGAGGTCGCCGAAAAGTCTCGCACCGGCGACACCCTGCGAATCACCGAGATTCCTTTCGGTGTCAACAAAGCTGCGATGGTCGAACGCATCGCGGAATTGGTCTACAGCAGCAAACTGCCGCTCGTCCAAGAAGTTCGCGATTTGTCCACGGAGGACATCCGGGTCGACTTGCTGTTGAAGAAGAATGCCGACCCGGACAAAGTGTTGGCGTTTCTCTATAAACACACGCCGCTGCAAACCAATTTCAACGTCAACTTGACCTGTTTGACGCCGACCGAAAATCCCGAAGTCGGCGCGCCCAAACGGTTGAGTTTGAAAGAGATCCTGTGGTACTTCTTGCACTTCCGTTTGGACGTGTTGACCGCGCGGCTGACGAACGAACTGCGAGCCCTCGAAAAACGGATTCATATCCTCGAAGGCTTCGCGTTGATTTTCGACGCTTTGGATGAAATCATCAAAATCATCCGCAGCAGCGAAGGCAAAGCCGACGCGGCCGAGAAGATCATGAAACGTTTTCCGGTCAAAGAGAATCCACCGAAGTCACGTCGCAAGGTGCAAGCTTCGAACGGATTGGACGCGGAGCAAACTGATGCGATTCTGGAGCTGAAGCTGTATCGCTTGGCGCGTTTGGAAATCAACGTGGTTCTCGATGAACTGAAGAACAAACGCAAACGAGTCGACGAGATCAACAAGTTGCTGGCCGACGACCGAGACGATTACACGTCCTCGGGACGTTGGGCGATCATCAAGGATGAACTGCAATCTCTGGTCACTGAATACGGCAACACTCCGGCTGGCCGCCGCCGAAGCACGATCGTGGTTCCAACCGAAGAAGTCGAGTACACCGAAGAAGACTTCATCGTGGCGGAAGATTGCCACGTCATGGTCACGGTCGATGGTTGGGTCAAACGCCAAAAGCAAATTGCGGATCCATCCAAGAGTCGTCTTCGTCAGGGCGATGAAGTGCTGGCGTGCGTCGCCGGAAGCACTCGCACGACCATCGCGTTCTTCAGCAGCTTGGGTGTTTGCTACACGGCCCGCATGGTCGACATTCCCGCCTCGACCGGATTTGGCGAACCGATTCAAAAACTCTTCAAATTCAAAGATGGCGAACGCATCATTGCGGCGATGTCGATGGACTCACGCGTGATCGGTGACATCAGCGAAGACCCCAAGGGGCAATACTATCCCGCCGTCCATGGACTGGCCGCCAGCAGTGATGGCTACGCGTTGCGATTCGGATTGCAACCCTTTGCAGAACCATCGACTCGTGCCGGCCGTAAATTTGCTCGTGTAAAACCCGGTGCCAGCATCATCGACGTGGCACCGATCACAGGTACCGAAACGATCTTGGCTGTCTCCGCCGATGCTCGTGCCATGGTGTGCGCCGTGGACGATGTCAACTATTTGTCGGGGGCGGGCAAAGGCGTTCTGCTATTGAAGCTGGCCGCGGGCGACAAACTGCTTGGTTTCAAACCTTCCACGGGCGACCGAGACTTGTTGAACGTGGTGACCAATCGCGGTGCCAAGAAAACCGTCTCGACCGCGAAGTACCGGACGACGTCCCGTGGTGGTCGCGGTATTGAACTGCAAAAGAACGGCAAGATTGCCGAAATCGTTCGTGATCCCATCGAACCGCCGCCGGTCTTTGAAGACTGATCCAGCAAGTTCATCGAGCGAACTCATTCGGGTTCGCAACCAAGTCTCTTCTCATCCCATCGATCCACAACGCACCATCGTCCATGTCCGTTGCACCGAAAGAATACAACGCCAAAAACATCACCGCGCTGGAAGGCCTCGAGCCTGTTCGGAAGCGACCGGGGATGTACATCGGCGGCGTCGGTTCCGCAGGCCTTCATCATTTGATTTGGGAAATCGTTGACAACTCGGTCGACGAGGCCATGAACGGTCACGCGTCCGAAATTGTGGTGACGTTGCACAAGGACGGCGAAACCATCACGGTCAGCGACAACGGGCGCGGGATTCCAGTCGACAAGCACCCCAAGACAAAGAAGTCCGCTTTGGAAATGGTGCTGACGGTGCTGCATGCCGGCGGAAAATTCGAAGGCGATAACTACAAGACATCCGGCGGTTTGCACGGTGTGGGGGCTTCGGTTGTCAACGCACTCAGTAAAGAGTTGGTCGCTGTTGTTAAACGCAATGGGGCTCAGTACCGCATGGCGTTCAGCCGCGGGCAAGCCACGTCCAAACTGCAAAAGCTTCGCGGCACGGTTCGGGGGACGGGAACGACGATCACGTTCACACCCGACCCAACGATCTTTCCGCGGACCACGTTCAACACGGAAACGATCAAGCAGCGTTTGGAAACCGCCAGCTTCCTGCATCGCGGTGTGAAAGTCACCTACGTCGACGAAGTCGCCAAAACTCGTGAAACGTTTTTGCATGAAAACGGGATCGTGGACTACCTCGGCAAAGTCATCAAGGAACGTGAGGCTCGCACGATCCACGAAGCACCGTTCACGTACCGCATCGACGAAGACAACCGCGTTGAAGCAACTTTGCAGTGGACTGAATCAACCGATGAACACGTCCGCAGTTACGTCAACGGCATTCCCACCGCCAGCGGCGGAACACACGAGAACGGATTTCGAGGCGGTGTGGTCAAAGCCGTTCGCAATCACATCGACACGCACAATTTGACGCCTCGTGGGGTGAAGATCACGCACGAAGACATTCGCGAAGGTTTGATCGCGATCGTTTCGATCTTTGTGGCCGAGCCTCAGTTCCAGGGCCAGACGAAAGACCGCCTGAACAACCCCGAAGCTCATGGAATTGTCGAATCAGGCATCCGCGGTGCCATGGAACAATGGCTGAACAACAACCCGTCAGTCGCCGATGCCGTGATCGCTCGGATTGTCGCCGCCGCCCGAGCCCGCGCCGCATCGCGTGCCGCCAGCGAAGCCGTTTCGCGAAAAGGCGGTTCGAAGCGAACCATGTTACCCGGCAAATTGTCGGATTGCGTTTCCGGTGGCAAAGGCAAATCCGAGTTGTTCATCGTCGAAGGTGACTCGGCAGGTGGCAGTGCCAAGCAAGGCCGCGACCGCAATTGCCAAGCGATCCTGCCGCTGCGAGGAAAGGTGCTGAACACCGAATCCGCGACGCTGAAGAAGATCTTGGACAACAAAGAAATCCAAGACATGATCGCTTCGCTTGGATGTGGCATCGGACCGTCACTGAACTTGGCCAACTTGCGTTATGACCGAATCATCCTGTTGGCGGATGCTGACAGCGATGGTCACCACATCACGACGTTGCTGCTGACGTTTTTCTACCGGCACATGCCAGCCTTGATCGCGGACGGGCGTTTGTTCATCGCCGTTCCGCCGCTGTACCGAATCGACATCGGCAAAGAAACGTTTTGGGCCGCCGACGAAGAGGACCGCGAACGGATTTTGTCCGAGCACACAGGACGAGCCAATCCGGAGATCACGCGATTCAAAGGATTGGGTGAGATGATGCCGAAGGTGCTTTGGAACACGACGCTCGATCCGGCCAATCGCACGTTGTTGAAAGTCGAAATCGACGACCATTTGGAGACCGATCGAACGATCAGCGACCTGATGGGACGAGACGCCTCCGCCCGTTTCCGATTCATCATGGAACGAGCCGAAGACGCCAGCGAGATCGATATCTAGGCGGTCCGGTTCTCTGCCAAGCACCCCGCAGTGCTAAGAGTCTGGCTTCACCAGACACACCTTTCCATCTAGCGGCTCGGCGCAAGCCGACCGGTGGCACTGTCTAACACCACAGCTTCGCCAGAATCGGTCGTGACCCTGGCACCGCCTGAGAAACACCGTCCCAAGCAGCGGCTCGGCGCAAGCCGACCGGTCTCACCCCAACTGCGTCGAACCAAACAACCGACTAGAACTGATGGCCCTTGCGGGGACCGTCTTGGGTTTGGGTCAGGATCTCGGGGCCTTGTTCGGTCATCAAAATGGAATGCTCGAACTGGGCCGATGGGCGTCCGTCGCGGGTTCGCACCGTCCATCCGTCGGACTTGTCGCATTGCGTGTAACGCGAACCAGCGTTGATCATAGGTTCGATGGTGAAGCACATGCCCGGGAACAGCCGGTCGATGCGGCTTTGTCGGTTCGGGAAGTGCGGGATCGATGGATCCAAGTGGAACTGTTTTCCCAGACCATGTCCGACGTATTCACGAACGACGGTGAAACCACGTCCTTCGGCTTCCGGGACCACCGCTTCGCCAATCGTCGCCACGCGACAACCTGGCGTCAGGGCGTCGATTGCCATGTGCATGCAATCAAACGCACACTGCGTCACGGCTCGTTTTTCGTCGCTGACTTCCCCCAACAAGAACGTTTCGCTCTGGTCGCCATGCCACCCATCGACGACGGTGGTGATGTCGATGTTGACGATGTCGCCATCCTGCAATTCATACCCATCGGGAATGCCGTGGCAGATGACTTCGTTCACGCTGGTGCAGCAACTCTTGGGATACTTCTGGTAACCCAAGGTTGCGGCTCGGTATCCGTGGCCGTAGGTCCAATCGTGGATCATCTGATCCAGCTTTTCCGTGGTGATTCCAGGTTTCACATGTGGACGGATGTAGTCCATCAGCGCCGCGTTGGCCTGGCCGGCGGCCCGCATCATGTCGCGCTGCGTGTTGGAAAGAATCAGTTTTCGTTGCTTGGTCAGCATGCTTTTTGGGGGTGCCGAATGGAAAAGATCGGTGCCATGCGTGGCGTTTTGAAAGCATAGCAGGTTTGTGGTTCTGGCAAACCC
This sequence comes from Rhodopirellula halodulae, assembly GCF_020966775.1. NCBI lineage: Bacteria > Pseudomonadati > Planctomycetota > Planctomycetia > Pirellulales > Pirellulaceae > Rhodopirellula > Rhodopirellula halodulae. The sequence continues at coordinate 215,368 of NZ_JAJKFV010000030.1, forward strand.
AAACCGCGGTTAGATGCCGCACTGTGGAGGGATCCTCCGCCGCAAGATCCTTGCAATCGACGCATTCCGCCGATCCCGGCGACCTCTGGACGGAACTTTTGTGCCCATACAGGGTTAGTTCGTTACGGAACCATACCAAAAACTGGTTCCCAATCTCCTCTGGCAACTATCCTGGCTCTCGAGTTTTGGCAGGCATTTCCGCCTCGCTGGGCTCCGTCCCAAAGCTTATCTAACGAAATGAATCGAATCGATTTCCCAATGCAGCCCGGTGAGAACGAGTCACAGCTTGGCATAGCCGCCGGCCGAGGATTCCATGCTGAGTCATGGACGCGGTGCAATTTCGCGAGGTGCGTACCGCAAAAACGTGGTTGGCTGATCGCCGGTTTGCTGGGTTTGGCGGTCACCGTTGGGCACACTGACCCCGCCGCGGCTCAGGAACCCGCCGCGGCGGATTCGGCCAGCTCCACCGTGGGAGACTCTTCCGCATCGACGACCAACGAATCCAAGGAGTTGCGATTCAACTTCTCGGGAGCACCCTGGGGCGACGTTCTGCGGTGGTTCTCCGAGCAAGCGGATTTGTCCTTGCAGTTGGACGCCTCTCCCGCCGGCACGGTCAATTTCAGTGATCCGACGAAAACCTATTCCATCGGCGAAGGCCTGGATCTGATCAACCGCCTGTTGTTGGATCGTGGATGGGCCTTGGTTCGTCGCGGCCGGATGTTGTTGCTGGTCGACCTGGAAGCCGAGAACGCCGAGAAGTTGATCAGCGAGATGGCTGAGTTGGTCACGCCGGAATCATTCGAAGGACGTGGAAACAGTGACATCGTTCGATGCGTTTTTCCTTTGGGTGGATTGACCGCCGAGGAAGCTCGCGAGGAACTGTCGCAGATCATCGGTCCTTGGGGACGCATCAATGTGCTCGGCGGTGCTCGACAAGTGGTCGTGACTGAAACCGTTGGCAAGTTGAAAACCATCCAATCGGTGTTGTCCGCGGCGGAGGAAGCCCAATCCAGCGTCGTTGAGATCGCGCTGGAGAATCGTGCGGCGGAAGAGATCCTGGAAATCGCTCGTCCGCTGGTTGGGTTGGAACCTGGGATGAACCTCGGCGACGATCTGCGCATTTCGGTTTCGCTGTACGGCGATCGTGTGTTCGCCACGGGAGATCCCGCGAAGCTTGCGTTGCTGAAAAGCATCTTCACGAAAGCCGACAAGCCGATCCCGGGCAGTGAAGACGCGGAGGAAGTCGAGGTCGTTCAACCGGTGTTGAAGACGCACTCGGTTGCGTCGGCCAATCTGCAGACCGCGTTCGATGTGTTGCAAACCTTGCTGCAAGGCACCCCGGACACTCGCATTGCTTTGGATACCAAACGAGGCGTCATCGTCGCGTCGGCTCGCCCCGAGACGCAACAACGCATCGCGTCGACGATCGCTGAGTTGGAAGGTGATGGTGACAACTTTGCGATCATCAACCTGAAACGTTTGGAACCCGCGAATGCTTTGTTGACCATCAACAAATTCTTCGGCGTGACAGAAACCGGTGGCCAAGGACCAACGGTCGACGGTGATCCAGAAACCGGGCGATTGTGGGTGCGTGGAACAGCCAGCCAAATCGAAACGGTCAAACGTCTGATCGATGAACTGGAAAACGATCCGTTGACCGGCGGGCTGGGCGAAAACGTCCGAGTGTTGCCACTGTCGGGACCTTCCGCCAATCAAACGCTGCGGCAATTGGAAAGTTTGTGGCCCATGACGGGACGCGAAAATCGTCTTCGTGTGGTCGTGCCGAATTCAACGGAAGAAGGCCGTTTGCAAGAGGGCAATGGCACGCAGCCAATCCGTCGTCCGATGAATCCCAACGCGGATCAAGAAGCCCGCTGGGAAGTCGCCCCGGCCAAAGCCAATAACCCATTCGCAGTGATTCAACGCGAAACGTTGGTTCGGACCTACGATGACACCGAAGCGACCGGTGAAGAATCCAATGCGAACTCGACGGAGGAATCGCAGGGGCCCACTTTGCTGGAGGACGAGTCGGCCAATTTAAATGCGGGAGCGGACATTGTCGTGCAGATGACTCCCGCCGGATTGGTCATCGCTTCGAAGGACACCGAGGCGTTGGACGCGTTCGAACAACTGCTGAATTCCATCAGTGCTTCGTCGACGACCGCCAGCGATCTGCCAACGGTCTTTCGTTTGAAATACATCAAGGCCGACGTGGCCTCGGAGCTGGTCGCCAGTGTTCTGGGGGGTGCGGAGTCGTCGTCTGGCTCGCTGACGGAATCGGTGATGGGCGGCTTGGGCGGCGGCATGCTGGGCGGATTGCTCGGGATGGGTGGCGGTGGTGGTGATGAACCTTCCACGGCGCGTTCGATTCTCACCAGCCGCGGCAGCGTCAACATCGTGGCCGATGGTCACCTGAACTCGTTGATTGTTCAGGCCAGCCCCGCCGACCTGGAATTCATCCGTTTGGTGATCCAGGAAATCGACCAAGAGGAAAGCCCGGAATTGGTTCGCACGGTTCCCACACCTAAGTTGATCCCGGTCATCTATCAAGAAGCTTCCTCGGTCGCCGAAATCGTCAAATCCGTTTTCGCGGAAAAAATGTTCCAGGAGGAAAGCAGCCGTGGCGGCGGCGGAGGGCGGCAACCGTCGCCGGAGGACTTCATCAACGCGATCCGTGGTGGTCGCGGCGGTCGAGGTGGCGGCGGAACAGAAAAACCAAAAAGCGAACCGACCAAGATCATCGTCGCGGTGGATGAACGCAGCAATTCATTGGTCGTGACGGCGACCCCACAAGATTTTGAACAGGTGGAGGAGCTGGTCGGGATCTTGGACCAACAAGGCATGGAGCAAGAAGAACAGACCGTGGTCCTGCCTTTGGCCGGTGGCGTTCGCGCAGAAGTGTTACAACAAGCGTTGGAGTCGATGCTGGGTGTCAAAGCAACGACGTCCACATCCACCTCCAGCTCGTCGGGATCATCGAGCTCCAGCAGTTCGTCCCGTTCGTCCATGCCCACCGGTTCGTCACCCGAAGACATTCGGCGACGCATTGAGTTCTTCCGTTCGCGATTCGGCGGCGGAGGTGGAACTCCGGGCGGCTTCGGCGGACGCGGTGGCGATACCGGACGTGGCAGAGGAGGCGATACAGGTCGCGGAGGTCGCGGCGGAACAACAGGCGGAGGACGAGGACGATGATCATGCACGCAGGCGAGATTCTTCAACGACGAGGTTTGTTGACTCCGCAGCAATTGGAACAGAGCCGCAATGGCGACCCGCAATCGGTCGTCGATAACGCGGTCACGTTGGGGTATGTCTCCGCACGAGACGCCTTGTCCGCGATTGCTGACGAAGTCGGTTTGGAATTTCGTGACTTGCGAACTTCCGAGATCGATCTGTCGGCGTTGGAAGGATTTCCACAAAAGCTGATCTATCGTCATTCGATGTTCCCGATCGGTTGGGACGACGGTGCTTTGCTGGTCGCAACCGCAGATCCGTTCGATCTCTATCCGTTGGACGAAGCCTGTGCGACCACCGGCAAAACGGTGATTCCCGTCGTTGCCGAACGAAATGAAATCAGTCGTCTGGTGAAAAAACACCTCGGCGTCGGTAGTGAAACTGTCGAAGGGTTGGTCGCCGCCGCGGGCGATGAAGAAGTCGAGCTGCTGGAAGGCATCGAATCCGACGGCAGCGAACTGTCGGAGATGGCACAGGAAGCCTCCGTGGTTCGGCTGGTCAATGAAATTTTGATCGAAGCCGTCGATTCACGGGCGAGTGACATTCACATCGAGTCCCAATCGGACGGTCTGGTGATCCGGTACCGCATCGACGGGATTCTGCATCCGCAACCGGTGCCTCCGGAGATCAACCGTTTCCAAGCGGCCATCATCAGCCGTCTGAAAATCATGGCTCGGTTGAACATCGCTGAGAAGCGATTGCCGCAGGACGGCCGGATCAAGCTGCGTGTTCACGGCCGCGAGGTCGACATTCGTTTGAGCGTCATCCCCATGATCCACGGCGAAGGCTTGGTCATGCGGGTGTTGGACAAATCGTCCATGGTCTTTGATCTGCAAGGCCTAGGGATGTCCAAAGAGATCTATTCCAGGTTCAGCGAACTGATTCGGCTGCCTCACGGAATCATCTTGGTCACCGGACCGACGGGGAGTGGTAAAACGACGACGCTGTACAGCAGTCTGTTGGAAATCCGCAGTCCCGAAAACAAGATCATCACAACGGAAGACCCGGTTGAGTATCAGCTCGATGGGATCAACCAGATCCAAGTCCATTCGAAGATCGGTTTGACGTTCGCCGCGTCGCTGCGAAGCATTCTGCGTCACGACCCGGACATCGTGCTGGTCGGGGAAATTCGTGACTTGGAAACCGCTGAAAACGCCACCCAAGCGTCGTTGACCGGTCATATGGTGTTTAGCACGCTGCACACCAACGATGCCGCCGGTGCCTTCACGCGGATGGTCGACATGGGGGTGGAACCTTTCTTGGTCGCCGGCACGGTGGAAGCCGTCATGGCTCAGCGACTGCTGCGTCGTCTTTGCCCGCATTGCAAGAAAGCCGTCACACCGGATCGCAGTGATCTGCCAAAGGACTTTCCTTGGGACGAACTGGACGGCAAAGAGATCTACGAAAGCGTCGGTTGCCGCGAATGTCGCAACGTGGGCTACTCCGGTCGATTGGGGATCTACGAATTGCTGGTCAGCAGCGAAAACATTCGCGAAATGGCTCAGAATCGTGCCAGCAGTTGGGACATCCGCCGCCAAGCCGTCAAGGAAGGCATGCGAACGCTGCGAATGGATGCCTGGGACAAAGTGGTCGCCGGCGTGACCAGCATTGATGAAGTCATGCGAGTGACCAAGGGCGAAGCGTTGTAGTCCTTGACCCGCTTCATCGCCCTCCCGCCATCGTAAGCGCCGCTCGTTCTCGCCCGCACAATCTCGCCCGCACATCCCACCGATCAAACCAGCCCGCCTTCCGCCATGCCAACGTTCCAGTACACCGCCCGAGACATGTCCGGAAAAAGCGTTCAAGGAACGCTGGAGGCTGGCTCGCAACGGGAGGCGACGTCACTGCTCACCGGTCGAGACCTCTTTCCGACTAAAATCACCGAGCAAAAGTCAGGCTCCGGTCTGTCTTTGTTCTCGGGAAAGAAGAAGAAAGTCAAAGGCCAGATCATGGCGACTTTCTATGGTCAGTTGGCGTCGCTACTTCGCAGTGGCGTGCCGATGATTCGATCGTTGACAATCCTGGGAGAACAATCCAGCACACCCGTGCTGGGTGAAGTCCTGCACGAAATTCGAGGTCGGGTGGAAGACGGTGAACCCATCGGCGACACGATGGCTCGTTATCCCGGTGTGTTCAGCGACATGGCCGTGAACATGGTCCGCGCCGGTACGGAAGGTGGCTTCTTAGAAGACGCCTTGGACCGTGTCGGTGTGTTCACGGAACTACAAGAAGACTTGAAGGGACGCACGATCAGCGCGATGGCTTACCCGGCGTTCTTGTTCACGGTGGGTACCGTCGTGATCTCGGCGTTGTTGGTGTTCTTCGTGCCGAAGTTCGACATGTTGTTTGATCGACTGCGTCAGAAAGGCGAAATGCCGGCGATGACGGAAGCCCTTCTGGGTTTCAGTAACTTCCTGCAAGGCTACGGTTGGATCGTGATGATCCTTGGCGTGGTCTTGATCTTCGTCCTGCGAGCACAACTGCAAACCGAACGCGGACAGGACATCTTCGACAAGGTGAAATTGAAAGTGCCCGTGTTGGGCGACATTTTGATGAACCTTTCGGTCGCGCGGTTTTGCCGCGTGCTCGGAACATTGCTCGCCAACGGGGTTCCGATTCTGAAGTCGCTGGACATCAGCAAATCGGCCACCGGCAACCGCTTGCTCAGTCGTTCGATTTCGGACGCGACGGAGAACATTCGTAGCGGTGAGAGTTTGGCCAAACCGCTTCGCCAGTCCGGCTACTTTCCAATTTCGGTCGTCGAGATGATTAGTGTCGGCGAAGAGAGCAACTCATTGGATCGCGTGCTTCCTGAAATCGCGGACTCACTGGAAAAGCGGACGTTCCGGCGGTTGGACCTGTTTGTTCGGTTGCTGGAACCTTTGATGCTACTCGTGATGGCCGTCTTGGTGCTGGCCGTCGTGATGGCACTGCTGATCCCAGTCCTGAAGAGCAGCACCAGCCTCTGAGTCTTGTGTTGCAATGCATGGAGGAAGCAGTGTTGCTTCCTGTTTAACTCGACTCAGTTGATTTCCCTGAGCAAGTCATCGCGGACCATCGTTTCGACGTCGTTCGGTTCCTGATCAGGTGGGTTCCAACGTGAGCTTGCTCTGCGAATGAGCGGGCTGTCGACGCTCGAAATGCAGTCGTCTTAGACGGAATAATCGTCACGTCTTGCCTGGGTTCGAGCGGATTCCTTGCTGGCTGAGCGGCTGGTGTACGCCTGGAAAGTCTTTGTCAGCAATTGTTCACTGCGATGACGTTTGCGGCGGTGAAAGTGCGAACGTTGACGCTTGGTCGATCCGTTCGTTTTGCCCGCTGATGAGACTCCTGTGCCGAATTCGATTCACGCGTCACGTCGACGGCGATTGCCCTCGATGTTGTCGGTCCTCTTCATGCTGCCTGTTCTTCTCGGCATGTCCATGTTGGCCAACTACGCCAACCAACCAGGGCCCGAGGCGATCGATGTGCCGGTCAAACTCACCAGCGGCGTGTTGCCAGAATGGAAGGCGTTTAGCGCTCGTCCGACCGTTGTCTTTTTCTATCATCCTCACTGCCCGTGCACGCGAGCGACCGTGCGTACATGGGAGCGATTGATCGCGACCAGTTCCACGCAACCGAAAATCTTTGCCTACGCTTATCGTCCTGCCGACGTGAACGACCAGTGGGTGGAGTCGGACTTGACCGACGCCATCCGCAAACTGGGCGACGTCGATGTGATCGCGGATGCCGGTGGCGATGCTTGCCGCCGTTTTGGAGTCACGACGTCTGGGCATTTGTTGGTCTATGGCGTCAACGGTGAGTTGAAGTTCAGCGGTGGGATCACCTCGGCACGTGGTCACGAGGGCGAATCGCAAGCGGGCGACGCATTCATCAAGCAAATCAACCTGCAATCCACCGCTCAAACGCATTGGCCCGTCTTTGGTTGCGCGGTCGTATCAGAAGCGGAGGGCGTTTGAGATGCCTGAGCAACGTCGGATCGCTGAAACGAACGCCCTGTTCCAACAACGCTACGAAACCGAGTGTGCTTGGGTCCACCGCTTCATGGCTTGGATCATGGTCGGGCAATGGGCGTTGGGGTTGGCATTTGCCGCGTTTCTATCGCCCTACACCTGGATCGGTGAGCGTCAAGAAATCCACATTCACGTTTGGGCCGCGTTGCTGATTGGCACTTCGCTGTCCGGGTTTGCGCTGTATTGGATGCGGCTCTACCCCAAAGAAGCGAGCACTCGTCACGTGGTGGCGATCGTGCAAATGCTTTGGTCCGCGTTGCTGATTCACTTGTCAGGCGGACGCATCGAAACTCACTTTCACGTGTTCGCTTCGCTGGCAATTCTGAGCATCTATCGTGACTGGAAGATTCTGATCAGCGCGACAGTCGTTGTCGCAATCGATCACTTCGTTCGAGGCGTGTTCTACCCTCTTTCGGTGTTTGGAATCCTGACTGAAAGTCCTTATCGCTGGATCGAACACGCGGCATGGGTCTTGTTCGAAGTCGCGTTCCTCGCACCGGGGTGTTATCGACTTCGTAAAGAGGTCTACGAACTTTGTGCCCGTCAGCTCGAACTGCAAGACGCCAAACGCACCGTGGATCAACAGGTTGCCGAGCGTACTCGCGAACTTTCGGACGCCTATGAACTGCTGGCGGAAAAGACCGCTGAGACGGAAAAGTTGGCTCTGGTCGCGCGGTACACCGACAACGCGGTCCTCATCACCGATGCGGATTCGCAAATTGAGTGGGTCAACGAAGGCTTCACTCGTATCACCGGGTATGCACTGGAGGAGGTCATTGGCAAACGGCCTTTGGACTTCCTGCACGGACCGCAAACCGATCCGCAAATTCGCGAAACCATCCGAAACGCGAACCAACACAAGGTTGGATTCAACGTTCATACCGTGAACTATCGCAAAGACGGGCAACCGTATTGGGTCGACATCGAAGTCCGCCCCATTCGCGATGCCGACGGCGAAGTGCGTCGATTCATTGGCATCCAAGCCGATGTGACTGAGCGAGTCACACAGGAACGCGAAAAGATTCGTCTGCACCAGGAATTGCTGGACGTTTCGCGGCAGGCCGGGATGGCCGAAATCGCGACGGGTGTGCTGCATAACGTTGGGAACATCCTGAACAGCGTCAACGTTTCCGTCTCGGTGATTCGAAATCAGTGTTCCAAGAGTGCTTTGGGGCATCTGCAAAAGGTCACCGATCTTATCGCCGAACATGAATCGACCTTCGCCGATTTCGTCAGCAGCGATCAACGTGGAAAGAAGATTCCTTCCTACGTGCAACGAGTCACACAGGCGCTCGGTGACGAACGTCAAACCATCGACGAAGAGCTGGTCGACTTGACCAAAAACATCGAACACATCCGTGAGATTGTCACGATGCAGCAGTCGATGGCTCGCACGGGCAACTGCAATCAAAGGCTCGAGTTGGACACGATGATCGAGGACGCTTTGGCTGCCAACAAAGCGTCGCTGATGAATCACCAGATTCGAGTTATCAAAGAATTGGACGACGACGCCGCTGTGATCGAAACGGACAAACATCGATTGCTTCAGATTCTGATCAACCTGATCAAGAACGCGAAAGATTCGATGGTGGAGCACGGGGTCGACTCACCCCAGATCACGATCCGCAGTCGCTGCGAAGACGAACAATTGGTTCTTTCAGTGATCGACAACGGGATGGGAATCTCCCGCGAAAGTCTTCAGCAGATCTTTCAACACGGATACACGACGAAGGACGACGGCCACGGCTTTGGGTTGCACAGCAGTGCCAACGCGGCCGGTGAACTCGGTGGGCGTTTGGAAGCGTTCAGTGACGGCATTGGCACCGGCGCACGCTTTGACGTGACGCTGCCATTGAACCCTCCGAAATCAGGAATTGAAACCAAGGTATTTCAAGCAACATCATGACGAGCATTCCAACCAAAAACCATCGCGTACTGATCGTTGACGATAACCCGTCGATCCACGCGGACTTTCGCAAGATCTTTCGGCCGCGAACCAAAGCTTTGCCGGATATCGACGACTTCGACTTGGACGGTTCGCTGGACGATGCCACGCCCGATGGATTGCGTTTCGATTCCGCGCATCAAGGAGACGACGCGGTGCAGATGACGAAGAAAGCCGTCGAGCAAAGCGATCGCTATTCGTTGGCGTTTGTTGATATGCGGATGCCACCCGGCATGGATGGGTTGCAAACCATTTCCGAGCTTTGGAAAATCGACCCGGAACTGCAAATCGTGATTTGCACCGCTTACAGTGATCACTCCTGGGAAGAATCCGTTGCGGTGCTTGGCCACACGGAAAATCTGCTGATTCTGAAGAAGCCCTTCGACGATGTCGAAGTGTTGCAAATTGCGGTGGCGCTGACCTGCAAGTGGGACGCCGCTCGCGAAGCCAGTTTGAAACGGCGTGAGCTGGAAGAATTGGTGCGTGCACGAACCGCCGAACTCGAACGCGTCGCCATGCACGATGGTTTGACCGGTTTGGCAAACCGCACCAAGTTCAATGAACGTCTGGCACGCACGCTCGAGAAATCCGAAGTGCGCAACGAAACCGCTGCGGTGCTGCTGATTGACCTGGATCAATTCAAAATCATCAATGACACGATGGGCCATCCTGCCGGCGACGAATTGATTCGCGTCGTTGGCCAGCGGTTGTCGGCCGCGGTGGGTGCGAACGGTCTGGTCGCACGTTTCGGCGGCGACGAATTCGCGATCGTGCTCGACGGCGATCCAGACCTGACCTGTGTGCAGTCCATCGCGGATCGCATTCTATCAACCGTCGCTGACCCGGTTCACTTGGACGGAATTCCGTTCTGCGTGACGGCCAGCATCGGAATCTCGATGACACCCGATGGTGGCATTTGCGGCGACGATTTGATTCGAAACGCGGACATCGCGCTGTATCGAGCCAAGGGCGAAGGCCGCGATTGCGCGCGGCATTTTGAAAAAGGCATGGATCAACAGATCCGACTTCGTCAGGAACTCGAGAACAGCCTGCGCTCGGCGGTTGAAAACAAAGAGTTCGTGCTGCACTACCAACCGTTGCTTTCTCCCACGACCCAGCAAGTTTGTTCGTTCGAGGCATTGCTGCGATGGCAGCACCCGCAGCACGGCATCGTGTCGCCGGACAAGTTCATCCCGATGGCAGAAGAAAGCGGTCTGATCCGGCCGATTGGCGATTGGGTGTTGTCCGAAGCTTGCCAACAAGCACTGACTTGGCCCGAACATGTCCGCGTTGCCGTCAATGTCTCTGCCGTGCAGTTCCGCGGGGGCGCTTTGCCCAGCAGTGTGAAGCAAGCTTTGGATCACACTGGTTTGCCAGGTCATCGTCTTGAAATTGAAATCACCGAATCCGTTTTGTTGACTGATTCGATCGATGCGTTGGAACAACTTCACGCGTTGCGAAACATGGGAGTGAAGATTGCCCTGGATGATTTCGGGACGGGCTACTCGTCGCTCAGTTACCTACGTGCATTCCCGTTCGACAAGTTGAAAATGGATCGTTCGTTTGTGAGGAACCTGCACCAATCCGACGGAATGGCACTCGTCAACACCATCGCGGACTTGGGGAAGTGTCTGGGGATGGTGACCACCGCGGAAGGCATCGAAACGGAACAGCAACTCGACTACGTGATCCAACAAGGATTTACGGAAGTCCAAGGCTTCCTCTACGGACGCCCCATTCCATCGACGTCCATCATGGAAACCCATTTCGCGAAAGCACTTGCTACAACCAATTCGAATTGAGTTGATCGAACAGCGTTTATATTGCTGCAGAACCATTGGACTCGTCAACGATGGTTGCAATTTCGGAACCATCGGTTGTCGCCATCTCGGTTTGTGGCAAAGCCGACATCGGCATTCGGGACGGTGTGTCGTTGAAATTGCTAACCAGCGTTTCTCGTTTCGAAACGTTCGCGACGGACTGATTTCCTTGCGAAGCCTGAAACCTGCGTTTCGCAAGTCTTTGCGCCGCAGAGGTTTGGGTTAGCGGTTGTCCGTCCGGCGATGAAGGGAGAGGTTCGGTGAGTCGTCGATCCGGACCGTCGTTCTGACATGCAGCGGACCAAGAATCGTGGTGTCACGGGGGGCTTCAGTGCCAATGGCTCGGAGATTGCATTCTTTGATGGGTGGCAAACACTTCCGCCCTTTGTTGTTGATCAACGCGAGAGAATGCAATGATGCTCGTCAACGAAGCGAACCCATTTGAGTCGAAGCACTCCGACGACTCAGCCACCAAAACGTCGCGAACGAAAACACTCGCGGGGCAACTCACGGTCTTGTTGCTCGTGCTATTCGCGATCTGGTTGCGGTCGTCGATCTAATTCAGACGAACCTCGATTTGCTGTGTGGATTGGTGGATCACCATCCTCTGTTGTGCCGATTTGCTGTCGTCGGCTTCATCGGACGAGGGTGACGACGGTGACGGAGGCAACGTCCAAACGAGCAATGCAATTCCGATGACTGCACTGATCGCCGATCCAAATAGAACGCCGGTCTTGGCTGTGTCGAGTCCTTCTGCACCGAATGCCAGACCGTCAATGAACAGTGCCATCGTGAACCCGATGCCTGCTAGGAAGCTGCCGGAGATCAGAATCGGCCAGTTGATGCGGTGAGGCAACTGTGCGATGCCCGTTCGCACGACCACCCAACTGAATAGAACGATTCCCAGTGGCTTTCCAACGACCAAACCCAAGACGACCGAAATTGCAACGGAATCAGCTAGGTATGCGGGTTCGATCTTCACGCCCGCATTGGCCAACGCAAACAGCGGCATGATGACGTAGGCGGTCCACGGGTGCAGCGTCGTTTCGAGGTATTCGAGCGGTGACACGGTTTCCCGCGTCAGTTGTTGGACCTCTTTGACAACCTCCGCCCGGTGACTGCGTTGGTGCCAAGTTCGTTGATCGAATTCCCGTTCCTTCTCGTGCAGATAGTCACGAAAGCGTTCAGGGACCAGCGTCGGTTTGGCTGGTGTCATCAGACCCAGGATGACGCCGATCAACGTCGCGTGGATTCCCGATTCATGCAGACAGATCCATGCCGCGGCACCGAGCAAAACGTAAGGCGGAAAGCGACGCACTCCGATTTGGGAGATGAAGTGGACGATTCCAACGGCGAATGCGGCTAGCAACAGGTAGCGACCGTCAAGCGACTCGGTGTAACCGATGGCGATGACAAGGATCGCACCAATGTCGTCGACGATTGCCAATGACAACAGTAGTATTCGCAAGCTATGAGGCACCCGCGGCCCAAGCACCGCCAGACACCCGACCACAAACGCGATGTCGGTCGCCATCGGAATTCCCCAGCCGTTCATTCCGGGCTGCCCGAACTGAAGCGAGAGGTAAATCGCGGCGGGAACAATCATGCCTCCGATTGCCGCGGCAATGGGGAGAGAAGATTGCTTCAAATTTGATAGCGATCCATGCACAAGTTCACGCTTCACCTCCAGTCCGATGACAAAGAAGAAGATTGCCATCAAACCATCGTTGATCACATGGTGCAGATCATGATGAAACGTCGCGTTCCCAAATTGCAGCACAACGTCCGTGTGCCAGAAGTGGAGATACTGTTCCGCCCAAGGTGAATTCGCTGCAACCAGGGCGACCATGGTGCAGAGCAACAGCACAATACCACTGGTTGCTTGAATATGAAGGAATCTTGCAACCGGTCGAAGCCAGCGATCGATGGGCTGCGTCGGCAGTGGGAACGGTGAATTCGGGGCGACCATAAAATCCTTTTCGTGAACGATTTGTCGGCTGGCTTCGATGTGCGTGAACCAGACTCTCCTCCAAGCTGCACGCGTAGAATGAAACAGCGGCAGAGAAACGAGTTGAGCGGAAACAAAACGTCGTCGCTCTAGTCAGGATGCTGGCCGGGGCGCCAGTTCGTGAAATCTTTGTCCGGTGTGATGTCAAACGCGAAGAAGTCTGGAGAGACGATCAGCACGCCGAACACCAATACGGCGGGCGTCAGAAGCAGGACTGCCATGACAGCGATGAGACGCACCAAGAAACGATTCTCATCGTAAGTTTCGGACACCTCGGACGTTGGCTCATTCAGCGGACGCCCCGACCATCGATCTTGTTGAACTTGGTCAACGCCAGCGTGCACGCTTTCGGTTGGCACCGAGGGCGATCGGGTGGACGGGCTCATCGTTCGTTCGATCAAGGCAATCATCAGAAACCACTCCGTTCGATGGTGTGGAAAGTCGAAGAAACGCCGTTCCTGAACAGACGTTTTCAACCGGTGAGGTGCAAAGCAACTTTGCCGTTTGCTTTCAATTCCACCAAGGTGCAAGCAACAGACCAAACGAAGAGGTTGCGAATCAGCCCTTCCGCATTCGGCGGACGTGCTCACGTCGATTCATCCCGTAAAACACGGTCATTTCGAAGGTCGTGACGAACGGTACTTGGTACTTGAGTTAGACCGCGGCGGCACGCAGAACGTCGCCACCTGTCACAGCACGTTTCCGGGGGCGTCAACCGGAGGTGACGCGCACTCCCATTCTCACTGTAGCGTTTAGACTGAACGTTTAGGCGTCCGTCGATTCATGACGCCCGGACAGTCAATTCGATATGTATGGGTGCCGGGCGTTCCGAATTTCGACGACACGAATGGACGAACAAACCCAACATTGTTTCGATGCCAGGCGGCGTGAATGAGGTGTTGAAATGACGCAAACCGATCAACAAGCAAACAGCACGCCGCGGCGTGGGGACCCCATTGCGGCACGTTTCTTTCGCGCGATTGCTGAGAGCACGGTGGATTGGGAAAGCTGGCACTCAGCGACCGGAGAAGTTCTATGGGTGAACAAGGCGGTGACTCGTTTCACCGGTTTCTCGCCTGAGGAGTGTTTGGCGATGGAGGACTATCCGCTGCCGGTTGTGGCCGAAGAGGACAGACCGTTGCTGGCCGATTCAATGAAGGGCGCGATGTTGGGCACGACACGAAACAATGTCGAGTTCCGCGTCCAGCATCGTGACGGAACCAGCAAGTGGATGGCGATTTCATGGCAGCCGATGATCGACGAACACGGTGTTGCGTTTGGCTTTCGAACCAGTGTTCGAGACGTGACGGAACGTCGGCAGATGCGTGAGATGCTACGTTTGCAGAACCTGCATCTTGAACAACTGGTGGAGGAACGCACGGCGAAGATCGCGCAGCTCGAACAACATCGGCTGCGGATGGAAAAGGTGGCGGCCTTGGGCGAGTTGGCTGCGGGAGTGGCCCATGAAATCAACAATCCGTTGGCCGGAATACGCAACGCGTTTGCGTTGCTGAAAAGGCATCTTCCCAAAGATGTCAAACATCATGACAAGTTGGATTTGATTGATGCGGAGATTGAACGTATCCGTGGAATCACTCACCAAATGTATCAACTGTATGGACCGAGCCAACAAACACCGCGAACGTTTGACCTAGAAAGAATGATGGCGGAAGTCGCGTCGCTGACCCATCCCATGGCTCGAAAGGCGCGTGTGAAGATTCAATGGGACACGCCCAAATTGCCTGCGGATTGCGGACTGGGACAGGGGGAGGTGTGCCTGCGTGAGGGGGAGGTAAAACAAATCTTGCTGAACCTCATTCACAACGCCATTCAAGCCTCCTCCACCGGTCAATGTGTTCGAGTTGCCGCGGCGGAGGTCGGGAGACAGATTGAACTGCAAGTGAGTGATGACGGTGTCGGAATGGATCGCGAGGTGATCGCCCGCATCTTTGAGCCCTTCTTCAGCACGAAGACAGCAACCGTCGGACAAGGCATGGGATTAGGACTCTCGGTCACCCGGGGATTGGTCGAGGCAATGCACGGCAACATTCACGTCGACAGTTCATCGGGAAAGGGGACGACGTTTGTGGTGAGACTGCCTCGAAAAATGGATCTTGATGTGGGGAGTGATCAATGACGCCAAAACGAATTTTGATCGCAGACGACGAACCGCTCTACCGTGAAACCACCGCGGAGTTTCTTCGCGAGGAAGGGTACGAGTGTGTTTGCGTGGAGGATGCTGAGGACGCGAGTACCGTTGCGGCGGAGCATTCATTCGATCTCATCCTGACCGACCTCAATATGCCAGGAAATTTGAAGCTGGAATGGCTGCACGAAGGTCGAACCCGGCATTCACAGATCCCAATGATTGTTGTCACTGGCGTGCCATCGATCCCGTCGGCGATCGAAAGCATTCGATTGGGCATCACGGACTATCTATTGAAACCCGTCAAGTTCGAGGAGCTGCTCGCGGCCGTCGAAAAGGCGTTGTCGTCCACAGCTCGGCAATCGCGGGCGACGGCATCGGTCGAGACAACCTATGCGGGACGCGACCAATCATCCGGTGAAACGACAGCCAGTGATAGTCTGGCCAGTGACAGTCTGGCCAGTGACAGTCTGGACAGCGAGGCGACTTCCTCGGTGATCGGCACTTGCGAGTCGATGGCGGAGATCAAACGCATCGTGCAGAAGATCGCCAGCAGCAACACCAACGTGTTGATCACTGGCGAGAGCGGCACCGGCAAAGAAGTCATCGCTCGGCTCATTCATCGATTGAGTGATCGTGCCAATCACACATTTCAAGTCATCGATTGCACGGCCATCCCAGAGTCGCTGTTCGAATCGGTGCTGTTCGGGCATGTTCAAGGCGCATTCACGGGAGCGGTGCGTGATCAGACGGGGTTGCTGAGAGCCTCGGATGGCGGAACAGCGTTCTTGGATGAACTGGGGGAGTTGCCCGCCGCTTCCCAAGCAAAAATGCTGCGTTTGATTCAGGAGCAAACGTTCACTCCGGTCGGCGAAACAGAATCCATTCGCGTGGACACTCGATTCGTGTGCGCGACCAACCGTGACATTCACGCGGAAGTGGATAGCGGACAGTTCCGACGCGACCTCTATTATCGTTTGGCGGTGATTCACCTGGAGTTGCCACCGCTTCGCGAACGAGGCGATGACATCACGCTGCTAGCAAATCACTTCCTAAAACTGCTCCGCCCGAAGGGTTCGAACGTGCAATCATTCGCGGAGTCGACGGTTCAGTGTTTCCACCACTATCGATGGCCAGGAAATATTCGCGAATTGAGGAACGTGGTGGAGCGATCGATCGCGTTGGCACAAAGCAATGTCATTGAACCACACGATTTGCCGCGACCGCTCAGAGAGCCGTCTGTTTCGGAAAGCCTGTCCGTTGCCGAATTGGCGGAGGTTTCGCGAGACGAAGCGTTGGACACAGCGGATCGAACCTACCTCAAAACATTGTTGTCAAAACATCGCGGGGTGATTGCCAGTGCAGCTCGACAAGCCGGGTTGTCACGCCAAGGCATGAACAAATTGCTGAAACGACATGGCATCGACGCGAACGAATTCCGGCAAACCACGGAGTTATAGGCGCGATGCTAGCTTGACCGCGGGTGAGACTCACTGGGAACCGAGATCGATGAATCGCTTTCGTCCGATTGTTGCCATCGAGACTCGGATTGGCGTAGCCTCACCGTTGCGGGAGTTGGCTCGCTCGGTGACTGGTTGGACGGCATCGATTCGTTCAACGTTTGGACTAACTGCGTCAGGTCGTCTTCGCTGATATCGACAAACGTGTCGAGGGAGCGAATGGCGGACAAGACGCGTTCGTGATCCAGCGACAATTCGCGTTGTTGCAGGTTGACGTTTTCTTTACGATCGATTCGCCATGCTGCCGGGTAGCGACGCCACGCGAACGGCGCGTTGATGAGAACTGCGACGGATGCCATCACCAACGCATTCAAGAAAACGGGATAGATGACGTAGGCATATCCCAATTCGTGGATCGCGGTGC
Source organism: Rhodopirellula halodulae (assembly GCF_020966775.1). Lineage (NCBI taxonomy): Bacteria > Pseudomonadati > Planctomycetota > Planctomycetia > Pirellulales > Pirellulaceae > Rhodopirellula > Rhodopirellula halodulae. Next base: position 232,415 of record NZ_JAJKFV010000030.1, read on the forward strand.
CACCCATCACCGCGGTGAACGCGGTCGCGCCACCGGGCGGATGAATGCAGCGACACTGGATCATCAGGCCGATCGCCAACCCGACGGCGGCCGCGGTCGCCAGACTCGGATGTGAGATCCATTGTTGGCAAGTGACACCGATCATGGCCGACAACGTGTGTCCCGCCAGCACGGGCCAGGGTTGTGAGAGTGGGCCATGGGGAACCGCGTACAGCAGCACCGCACTCGCACCCATGGATGCAACCACTCCGGCAGCAGCGATTGCCGGTACGTTCCACTGCGTGATCCAAATCACGCACAAAATTGCGCAAGTGGCACCGATGGTCGAAACCAATTTATCAGTGAAACTGGTTTCAACGATCTCAATGCCGAGCCATCGTAACGCTCGCATGAAGTTCAACTGAACAGAGTTGGATTGCATCGAGTTCGCGATGTCCGCTCATCGCGATTCCCACTGCAATTCACCCGTAGGTTAGATCACAAGGCGATGTCGTCAAGGGAAGCCAACCAAGTTGACACGTCATCATGCATCGGTATATTCGCGGCCGTTCAAGGTGCTCGTCATTGCAAGCAAACGATGACGAGGAACAGGGAACTCCGGTGAAATTCCGGGACGGTCCGGCCGCTGTGTGCCGCCTGCGATCCTAACCGATCGCGATTGAATTCCTTTCTGTTTTACGTCATTGCTCGCTGTATCGGCGGGTGAGAAGGCGATGGAATCAATGAGGGTGGTGAGTCAGAAGACCTACCTTGATCGAGACGGTTTTGTGCCTTCCTGGATTGAGGCGATCGTTGCGACGTTGGATCGATGGCAACCATCGACGTGCGTCGGATATCAACCTTGGCGTGCTTTCACTGCGTTGCTCAACGCCCCTTCGTTTACGTTTCCTGCGTCTCTTCCATTGCGCGTCGAATGACGCTTTGAAAAAGAGGAGACGCTCGGAACAACAGAAGAAATCCGTCTTCACTGAATCGCCGAACCCTGTTTTGCCGCGGTGCAGTGGCAATCTGACTTGTCCTGCAGGAGACGATCTTCATCGGGGGTGGTGCACATCGAAGTGATTGCGTGCAAACGATGACTGTGAGATGTCCGCGGGTGAGACCACGGCATGCTTCAGAAAGGATCTTTGAAATGCAATCAGCCGCTGTCTCGACCATCCGAGTCACCAAACGTGATGGTCGCATCGTCCCGTTTGACCCACAACGAATCGCAAATGCACTGCGTAAGGCATTTGAAGCGGAAGCCCAGCACTCGGGCGAAACAATCACCGAAGATCACGTCGCATCCGAAATCGACCACATCATCGCGTGCGTGATCCAGGCAACGTCCACGCACGCCGGCCAAACGTTGAGCGTTGAGGAGATCCAAGACCGTGTCGAGATCGGGTTGATGGAACGCTCGCACTTCCGCGTTTCGCGTCGTTACATCCTCTACCGGACCGAGCACGCCCGCCAACGTGCCGTGCGGATGACGAGCAACGAACTGGATGATCTGCCCGCGTCCCACACGGACAATGATTCGCGGTTGAATGTGGAGATCGAACCGGGAATTCGCATTCCTTTTCAACGCGGTCGCTTGTTGCGTTTCTTGCGAGCCATCCCCGAGGCCAACACGGACGAAATCGATGTGGAGGATCTGGTCGACGAAGTCGTGCGAGGCGCGTTTGACGCGATGACGCCCCGTGACATTGCGAAGTTGTTGGTGCTGTCCGCACGCAGTCGTATCGAACGCGACCCGGCGTACGATCGGCTGGCGGCGGCTTTGCAACGAGCGGTGCTCTACCGAGAAACGTTGGGGGTGACACAGGTTGATCCCGATTTCGAATCTCTGTACCGCAGTCGCTTCGAATTGAACTTGATCGAAGGAATCCGGGCCAAGCGAATTTCGGAAGAGTTGAAGTCGTTTGATTTGGATCGTTTATCGAATGCGATGGTGCCGCAGCGCGATCAGGCGTTCCGATATCTGGGCGTGCAGACGCTCTACGATCGCTACCTGCTGCATCTCGACGGCCGGCGAATTGAAACGCCACAAATGTTTTGGATGCGAGTGGCGATGGGCCTGGCTTTGGCGGAAGAACCAAACCAACGGGATGAACGTGCGATCAAGTTTTATGTACTGCTGTCGACGTTCCGCTTCACCAGTGCCACGCCGACGCTGTTCAATTCAGGAACCTGCCATCCACAACTCAGCAGTTGCTACCTGACCACCGTGCAGGATGATCTGGCGCATATCTTCAAAAGTTTTTCTGACAACGCGATGCTTTCGAAGTGGGCGGGCGGTCTGGGGAACGACTGGACCAACGTGCGTGCCACCGGTGCCTTGATCCAAGGCACCAACGGAACCAGCCAAGGCGTGATTCCGTTTCTGAAAGTCGTGAACGACGCGGCGGTGGCGGTGAACCAGGGCGGCAAACGCAAAGGAGCGGTCTGTGCCTACATGGAGCCTTGGCATTTGGATTTCGAGGAATTCCTCGATCTGCGAAAGAACACCGGTGATGACCGGCGCCGCACTCACGACATGCACACCGCCGCATGGATCCCGGACCTGTTCATGCAACGGGTTCGCGACAATCAATCGTGGACCTTGTTTTCACCGGACGAGGTTCCGGATCTGCATGATTTGTATGGTGAAGAATTCAATCGTCGCTACGAACTGTGCGAACAAATGGCTCGGGAAGGAAAGCTGCGACAACACCGAACGGTTTCGGCATTGGAGCTTTGGCGGAAACTTCTGACTCGCACGTTTGAAACCGGCCACCCCTGGGTCACGTTCAAAGATCCATCTAATTTGCGGAGTCCTCAGGACCACGTCGGTGTGGTGCACAGCAGCAATCTCTGCACGGAAATTCTGCTCAATACCAGCGAATCAGAAACCGCGGTTTGCAATCTGGGCAGCGTCAATTTGGCGGCTCACGTCATTGATGGACGACTGGATGTGCAGAAACTTCGCCAGACCGTCACGACGGGCATGCGAATGCTGGACAACGTGATCGACATCAATTTCTATCCAACGAAGGAAGCCGAAACGGCGAACCGAAGGCATCGGCCGGTCGGATTGGGGTTGATGGGATTCCAAGACGCTTTGCAGATGCTGGGGCTGAGCTACGCCAGCGAAGAAGCCATGCAATTCGCGGATGAAAGCATGGAACAGATCAGCTATTTCGCGATCCATGCCTCGTCGCAACTGGCTCGCGAACGTGGCCAATACGAAACGTTCGAAGGTTCGAAATGGGACCGAGGCCTGTTGCCAATTGATACGGTTTCGCTGGTGCGGAAACACCGCAGCGTGGCGTGCAGCATGGACACCCAGCAAACGATGGATTGGACGGAGGTCAGGCAGTCTATCGCCGAACATGGAATGCGAAACAGCAATTGCTTGGCGATCGCTCCAACCGCAACCATCTCGACAATCGTCGGTGTCTCGCAGTCCATTGAACCGACCTACAAGTACTTGTACGCCAAAAGCAACCTTTCCGGTGATTTCATCCAGGTCAATCCGGTTCTGGTATCCAGCCTGAAAGAACGTGGCTTATGGAACGCCGATCTGTTGGATGAGCTGAAGTATCACGATGGCACGCTGGCTGAGATGCCAAGCATTCCTGCGGACATCAAAGAACTGTTCGTCAGCGCGTTCGAATTGGACGCGAAGTGGTTGTTGGAAGCCGCCTCGCGTCGGCAAAAATGGATCGACCAAGGACAGTCGCTCAATCTCTATGTCGCCAAACCAAGTGGCAAAACCATCGATGCGATGTACCAAATGGCTTGGGAAAAAGGTCTGAAGACGACGTACTACCTGCGATCGCTGGCGGCGACGCAGGTCGAAAAATCGACGGTGGATGTCAACCGTCACGGGATCCAGCCGCGTTGGATGAAGTCGCAAAGTTCATCCAACGATATTCGCATCGATCGTGAAAACGCCGCGGTCGCATCTCCCAATTTGGCGGAGCCCACCGTGTCGGCTTGCTTGCTGTCGGACCCCGACTGCGAAGCGTGCCAATAGCTCCCGCCGAATCGCTCGCTGCTCCATCGGATGACGGCAGCGATCTCCAGACAAGGACGAATCCCTCCACCACTCACTCTCAATCAATCTTATGAACGCGAAGACAAACCCAACGCGACGTTTCACCGCCGACGAAAAACGTCTGATCAACTGCAATCAAGTGGATGTGAACCAGTTGATGCCGCTGAAGTACAACTGGGCGTGGGAACACTACACCAATGGTTGTGCCAATCATTGGATGCCGACGGAGGTGCCGATGACCAAGGACATCGAAACGTGGCGAAGCGGTCAGCTAAGCGATGCCGAGCGTCACGTCATCATGCGAAACCTCGGTTTTTTCTCGACTGCGGAAAGCTTGGTGGGCAACAACCTCGTGTTGGCGATTTTCAAACACGTCACCAACGCGGAATGTCGGCAATACCTGCTTCGACAAGCGTTCGAAGAAGCGGTTCACTCGCACACGTTTCTCTACGTGGTCGACAGTCTTGGTCTGGACGAAAAAGAAGTCTTCAACATGTACCACGAGGTGCCGACAATCGCTCGCAAAGACGCGTTCGAAACGGCGTTGACGCGTGAGGTATTGGACCCGAACTTCACGACGGACACGATGCAGGGCGCACAAGCCTTTTTGAAGAACTTGATCGGTTACTACCTGATCATGGAAGGCATTTTCTTTTACACCGGGTTTGTGATGGTGTTGTCATTCCATCGCCGCAACTTGATGACAGGGATCGGAGAACAGTTCCAGTACATCCTTCGTGACGAAACCATTCACCTGAATTTCGGCATCGATCTGATCAATGGAATCAAAGCCGAGAATCCGGAGCTTTGGACGGTGGAGTTCCAGCAACAGATGGTGCAACACGTTCGCGATGCGGTCGAGTTGGAATTGGAGTACGCCGCGGATTGTCTGCCGACGGGCGTGATGGGATTGAACGCGGACCTATTCCGTGACTACGTCCAACACATCGCGGATCGTCGTTTGGAGCGGATCGGGTTGCCGGTTCAGTACGGATCCTCCAACCCGTTTCCTTGGATGAGCGAGACGATGGACTTAGCAAAAGAGAAGAACTTCTTCGAAACTCGTGTCACCGAGTATCAATCCGCGGGAAGTCTGAGCTGGGATTGATCGTGGCTCAACCGCGGATCGAAATCCCGCGAAGAACTGTTTGCGGTCGACGGAGTGTCATTTGCCTTCCACTCGGTAGACCGAGAAGCTTTTGCCCGTTTTTCTGGTGCCGACACCGAGAATTCTTCCGTGGTTCATGGGCTTTCAGCGGGTTGTGGTGGAATGTGGGGAGCGATGTGAGACTGGTAGGTCGTTCTGAAAAAGTCATAGTTGCAGCGTGGACTGCCTGGAACGGCATGCTTCTTCCGAAAGACTTCCGCCGTGGGCAGAACAGGTTTTACCCACGCATTGTACCAGCCGTCCTTTCCATGAGAGCTGTCCGGAAGCGGATGGTCCTGGAACACCTTTTGTGTTAGCAGTTGAGCGTCATATTCAAGCATCACGCATTCCGTCGCGTACTCATCGGCGGACAGCTTGCCGGCGCCAGCCTCCTTGGCCAGTTGAGCGAACTTGTCATCGTTCTTCAGGTTGCACAATTCAAAGACAACCGCCGCCCATTTATCGACGGGAGTGGTTTCGGATCCTCCCGAGATGCTGATGAACGGCGGATAGTGCCCGTAGGCCGCCGCGTGCTCCGCGGGTCGTCCGGTGGTCGGCGAATTCGCGTTCCAGTAGATCCGTTGTCCGAGCAGACTCCCTTCAAACCCGGCGACCACCCATTGATAGATCGGATGATCCCTTTCGATCACCGGCTTCATGTCCGGGCGGTCCGCCAGAATCTGCTTGACTTGCCGCCGACCAAAGCCGTTTCCCTGGGCCATCACCGTTGTCGGAACGAAGATCGAGAACAGCAGAATCGCGAAAGGAATCTTCATGAAGTCAGGAGCCGTGAGTCGGACGAAAAATTGAACTGGATACAACCAAGACGTCATCAACCATGGAGGCGAGACTCACCGAGCCGCACGGTGATCACCAACGTCAATGGATGATAGAGCATCACGCAACGACCCACGCCATCTCCCGAAACGGAAGCATTCGTCACGGTCTCAATGTCGATGCCCACCCGATTCACCAATCGTCCGAGGCTTCCGTTAATCGCGGCACAAAAAAACGCAATCCAATTCCTCGGTCCAAGAGAGCTTTTATTGCCAGTCGCATGATATCGAGACGATCGAGATGAAAACGTCGGGTGAACGAAGCGGAGTTGACACCCAAGCGAAAGTTCACCGCCTCAGCTCCCGCAAAGCAAAGGCGAAGCACCATCCGGTGTCGGCCACCGGTGCGTGCTGGGATTGCACGAACGCGCCACAGTTGTCTGTGCCTTGAATTGTGGCTGAACATCGCTAGTACGATTGGTGTCTTCGCGAGATACGGATAAACTCTGCATCCAACACTTGGAGCCTAAATTAATGAGCAGTGCGGGCACACAGCGAATGGGGGTAGGCATGACGGTCCACGACGACATCCTTGCGTGGTCGAGCGACCAGTCGCACTGGAAACGCGATGCGTTGCGGCGCATCATTGAAAAGGGCGGCTTTGATCACACCGACACCGATGAATTGACCGCAGCCTGTCGTGATGCTCATGGCTTGAGCGAAGATTCGGCACCGGAGCTGACGCTACTGGCGGCAGAGCACATTCCTTCTCGCGATCGGGCTGGCCGCAAGATCACGCTTCGATCGATTTCCGAAACTGAAAACGTAAACGCTCTGGACTCAAAGCAGAAGTTGCTGTTTGCTGCATCCGGATTGACGGTCGTGTTCGGGTATAATGGATCAGGAAAAAGCGGATACGGGCGTATTCTGCGCCGTGCCTGCCGTGCCCGCAGCAAGGGTGATCCAATCCTACCCAATGTTATGAGCGATGCGACGGACGATCCCGCCAGTGCGGTTATCACCCATGCTGTCGATGATGTCGATCAATCCCCTATTCAATGGATCGACGGGCAGCAGTCTCCCGATGGACTCGGTTCGATCAGTTTTTTCGATTCCGATTGTGCCTCGGCGCATGTTCGCGACAAGAACGATGTCGCTTTCACTCCGTTCGGTCTTGAAATCCTGCCAACTCTCGGCGATCTATGCCGATCAGTTCAAGAAAAGCTGGATGCGGAAAAGAAACGCCTCGAAAACGAAGCCCCTTCATTTCTGCGAAACCAACATGCGACCGGTGATACCAAGGTGGGAAGAACGCTGACCGGTCTGAAAGGCTCGACGAAGCCCGAGGATTTGGACGTACTGGCTTCTTTGAGTGACGACGAATTGAAACGGTTGAAAGAGCTTCCGGTTCAGTTGGCTTCCGATCCGAAAGCAGAAGCAAAAAAATTTCGCGTTCAAGGTGGCCGCATCACGACGCTGAGTCGTTCGCTTGCTGAAGCTGAGAAGTCACTGTCTGACAACGCAATCAAGGCCATTAAGGCTCTTGCAACGGACGCTGCTGTCAAAGCGAAGGCTGCTCAGGCTGCGGCATCAATGAACTTCAACGATGATCCGTTAGACGGAATTGGTGAGCCCGTTTGGCGAGAGCTATGGGAAGCAGCCCGTCGTTTCTCCACGGTTGCAATCCCAGACGCAGAATTTCCTGAAACTGACCGGGAAGATGCTGTTTGCGTTCTGTGTCAACAGACACTCGATGACGATGCAAAAGATCGGCTCAAGCGTTTCGAGAAATTTGTACGCGACGACAGTGCCCAGCAATCCGCGAAAGCAGCGACTGCGCTGACAAACGCAGTGGAAGCATTAGGTAAGCTCGATCTTCGTGGGGAAGGCCTTCGCGAGCAGTTGAAAGACGTGGAGGCGGTCGATAAGGCCGCCGCTCAAGCAGTGCGGGATCAGCTTGCAACTCTGCTTCGACGCTGGCGAGCGGTTAAATTGGCACACGAGTCCGCCGACTGGTCATTTGATGCCCCGGGTACGCTCACCGATGTTGGCGATCAACTGGGGTCACTCATCAAAGCAATCGCTGTTCGTGCATCTGAGACTGAAAAGTCAACCGATGCTGCGGTACGCAAGAAGCTATCGGGTGAACTCGCAGAGCTACAGGCCCGCCAGTGGTTGGCAACGGTACTGGGTGACGTGAAAGAGCATGTCTTGCGACTTGCCGATATCACCAAGTTGAAAACGGCGATCAAGGACACCAAGACGACCGCCATCACGGCAAAAAGTAAAGAGCTCGCCAAGTCTTACGTGACCGATAGGCTCCGCAATGCTTTTGCGGACGAAATCAAAAAGATGCAGCAAGGCGTTCGTCGGCTGAACGTGGAGTTAGTCTCTGCCGAAGGAAGGCACGGACGGACTTACTACCGCGTGCAGCTCGTCGGTGCCAGCGATGCGAACCTGGGCACCGTGGTTTCGGAAGGTGAGCATCGTTGCATCGCTCTGGCTGGGTTCTTGTCTGAGCTCGCGACGGAACCATCGAAGTCGACGGTCGTGTTTGACGACCCGGTCACGTCCCTCGACCACCATTGGCGAGGCTGCTTTGCCCAGCGATTGGTTAAAGAAGCCGCTGACCGACAAATCATCGTCTTTACACACGACATCGTGTTCTTGCATGACCTTGTTGCGGGAGCCGAACAATACAGCGTTCCGATCGAGTTACGACGGGTCCAGTCAAATCGCGATAGCTGCGGCTTCGTAAACGACGGGCTGCCGTGGATTGCCCAGAAGACGTTGCCAAGGATCGATGAATTGGAGAAACGTGCAAGAGCAACTCGAAGTGATTTCGACGCCCACAATGATGACGAGTACGAACGTTCAATTTTTGGGCTATACGGTGATATGCGTGCAACCGTCGAGCGGGCCGTCGAAGAAAAGCTCTTTCTCGGAATCGTTGTTCGGCATCAGGATTACATCAGCCTTGGCAACCTGAAGAAGATTTCTACCATCACGCTGGACCATTGTGAGCGACTACAAAAGCTTTTCAAGCGTTGTTGTGATATTACGTCAGCTCACGACCGAGCATCGCTGCGAAGCTTCGGTGTACCGACGCCAGACGACGCACTCGATGATCTTGTTGAATTGCGTGCGATCATCGACGATGTGAAAGAAAAGCAAAAGGCGTTGTAGTTGAACAGAGACCGCTATCGATTTGATGCAGGGCGTCGTATGTTGTTGCAGCGTTGAGAATGCTCCACTACAAGTTCTAGCCGAATTCTTCTATCAAATACGGCCAGTACTCGATGCTGCAATTGTTTAACACATCGGCTCGATAGCGCAGCCATCGCCGCTTCCCTTGGATTTTGCTGCATCTCCATTCGTCAGCAGCAACATAGAAAAACGAGTTGGAGTGCCGACTCGGCGTTTTTAACACGCTCCGGTGGCCGACACCGGTGCACACTCGATCGGCTGGATTCGGGAGCAAAGGAGGAGGGGCCGAAGCGGAGTCGGGCGAATCGGGATTTGGCGTTGGCGATTGGAATGAGTGGGCAGAAGACGCGTTCACGACAACCATGCCGAAACTAGGAAGAACAAGAACGCTGCGAGGGCGAAGGTGAACAGTAGGCCGCCACAGCCTATGGAGCTGTCGGAGCCGCTCACGTCACCGAAAAGATCGAAGTCGTCGAACAAGGGTGGAACTCACTGGCGGGGCGGATGATTTGCCGGGCTTCTTTCGGACTGGGGCCAACGTAACCGAGGCAGATTCCGGAAGCGCTGTCGGCGAGAGGTTGCACTTGGATGAACGGTCTTTTCTTGTTGCTTTGATCCGTTTGAAGCGTCGTGTCAGACCGATCGTTGCACTTTGGGTTGGGGCGAACGATCTGCCGAACAAGTCGGTGGCTTTCGTGCGGGTTTCACCACCGTCATCGCAGGTGGCAACCCAATGCTGATTGGTTAACAGCTTGGTACTTTTCGATGGTCGCCTTTTGCTTTGTGAAAGCAGCGTCGGCACACGCGTCTTTTGCGGAGCAAAAGGCGACGTTCTTAAGTGTGATTGAACTGGATCAACAGGCTGCTACTTCTCGATGTCAGGGAGCTTTGCTTCTTTCGACTGGTCTTGGACCGAATGGGGCTCGGTTGATTCGGATTCGGGTTGGTTGTTGACGCTCGTCCGTCGACATTCCGGACAAAGTGAGTCCAAGTCGCTCGGCCAATTTCCGACGGACTCGATGCGCCGCGTTGGCTCCAGGAAATGGAAGAGACGACGGCACCGCTGGCAGTTGTTGAAAGGCATGCTTTCATTTTAGCGAATGAGTGGCGGTCAGGTGTTTGTTCGATTGAGCTTTGGGGGCTATTGGATGCTCGTGTGCCCCTCTCCCCCAGCCCCTCTCCCCGAGGCGGGGCGAGGGGAGCCAGGGTGATTTTTCGGGTGTGAGGTTTGGGGCTTGGCATGGGAAGCCAGGGTGTTCTTGGCATTAAGCTCGATGTCTTTGCGGTTTTCCTGTTTTGGCGTCCGCCTGCTGAGGCGGGGCGGCGCTTCATAGCGGTTTTGGCAGGTCGTAAACGAGGATGATGGAATTGCGATGAATTCCGGGACTCGCTGAAACACCAGATGGTTGGCAGTGGGCTCGGGGAAGCAGCAGGGCTTGGCGACGGTGAATTGCGCTGCGGAACAGTTGGGGACAACGGTTCTACTAAGGTGTCGTAGATGGCCAGGCCTTACTTGGCCCTCGAGCGAAGCTCGGGCATAGTAGAACATTTGTCCTCAAATGTTTGCGTGGTTGGGAGAATCGCCGAGCAGCGTGACGCGGATGCTTGGCAGTGGGTTTAGCGAGGCAACCAGGCTTGACGACGGAAAATTGTTTTCCGTGCCCAAGAACGATGTGGAGTTTGAAGGTGCGGTGTTTTGGGAGGTGCTTTGGGGGCTACTGAAGGCTCGTGTGCCCCTCACCCCCAGCCCCTCTCCCCGAAGCGGGGCGAGGGGAGCCAGGGTGTTGTTCGGGTGTGAGGTTTGCGGCAGCTAAGTTTGCGCTGTCGCTTCGAGGGGCTATTGGATGCCGTGTACCCCTCACCCCCGACCCTCTCCCCGAAGCAGGGTGACGGGAGCCAGGGTGTTTTTTCGGGTGAGGTTTGGTCAGCGATCCGGGCCCGGTGAGGGCGGGAATGATGGAATTGCGATGAATTTTGGGCCTCAGTGCAACACCAAATGGGTGGTTTGGGTTAAGGTCCGCTGTGGGGCAGCAGCACGGTTTCGCTGAAAATTGGCTCGGGTTGTGATTCTGGGATGTGTGATTCGGGCATCTCGATGGTTTCCGCAGCCAGCGTTCAGCGACTCCTTCCGTACGAGTGAATCCATCGCGGTGATCATTGCCGCTTTCTTCCAGTCAGTTTGGGTTTGTCATGTCCAATCCCGTTCGCCGTTTCATTGGCAAGTCAAAACGTTCGGGACGCTCGAAGAAACGCAAGACTCGAGTGTCGCGCTTCGAGGCTTTGGAAGCCCGCCGCGTGCTGGCGGCTGCGGTTTGGAACAACGTGACTCAGCCGGCGGATGTCAGCGGTGAAGTGGTGCCTCATGTGAGTGCACGGGACGCGTTGTTGGTGATCAATGAACTCAACGCTCGCAACTACAGCGACATGGACGACGGCGAGTTGCCACGGCAGCTAGATGTCGAGTCACCGGGACTTTATTACGACGTCAGCTGTGACGGTCATGTCAGCGCGTTGGATGCGTTGATGGTGATCAATCATCTCAACGGCATTCGCAACGAAGGCAACGGTGTTTTTCCTTCGCTGGCGTGTTCGCCGGTGATTGCGGAGGGGACGGACTTTCATAACAGTTTGAATTCACCCTGGCTGACCCTTCCCGATGATTCTTCGGCGATCAAGGTCTATTTCCGATCGCCGGAGTTTGACCAAACGAGCCAGAACCAGATTCTGGACGCATTTGAAATTGAACTGACGGACGAGCAGGGGAACCTCGTCACGTTCCCTTATGACTCCGGACGAAACGCCGTTTTCAATTGGAGCGAGTCGTATCAGCCAACGTACGGTGACGCCGTTGAGTTGGAAGCCGCGACCAGTGAAGAAGACTCCAGCGCCACGATCAATCTCAGTGGTTTGCCGGAGGGGACCCGCGTTCAAATCACGACGCGGTTGGTGAACAACGATAGCGACGACACATCGCGAATCATCATTCGCGGTTACGAAGTTGTCGAAGCGACCGAGGACGCTCCGGTCGGCAGCTCATTCGAATCCAGATCGAACGTTGGTTCGTCGGTGGATGCGAGCCAACTGCAAGACGTCAGTGGCAGCTTTGTGGCGAGCTATGGACGCACGTCCTTGGCTGGGGATGACAACGAGCTGTTGACGGAGTTGGTCATCACGAATCGAGGCAATCAAACGGTCACCGGGCAATTGATTGTCGTGGTGGATGACCTGAGCGAATTGGATGCCGCGGCGATGCACCCCGACGGACGATTGCCAGACGGAAGGTCTTATTGGGATCTGACGTCGGAGATGGATGGCAACCCACTCGCACCGGGCGAAAGCATTCGATCGCGTCAGATTGCGTTCAAGAACGACAGTGGCAAACGTTTCTCCTATCGACTGCAAACGCTTGGCAAGTTGAATGTCGGGCCCAACGCGTTTGACTCCGTTCCGGTCAGCTCGATCGAAGCGGGCATGACCTACTCGTATTTGGCAACGGCTTCGGACCCGGAAGACCAGTCGTTGACTTACACCAAAGTCGCCGGGCCAGAGGCGATGCAGGTTGACTCAGTGACTGGCGAGGTCACTTGGGCAACCGACACGCCGGACATTGGCTCGCATCGAGTCACCTTGCGGGCGACGGATCCGTACGGATTGCATGTCGAGCAAACATTCACGCTGGAAGTGCTCGCCAGCTTGCAAAACCGCCCACCGCTTTTCACCAGCGATCCGGTGACCGATGCGATTGCTTCCAGCGGATTTGAAGTCACCACCGTCGGCGTTGGTGACTCGCCCGCCGGAGTCGCCGTCATTGATGGCTTCCGCGGTCCGCGACTCGTCACCGCCAACGCGGGCGATCAGACGATTGGTGTCTATGCCGGGCAAAATAATGACCGCTTTGACGAGGTAACCAACTATTCAACGGGGCTGCCTGCCGCCGATGGGCAATTGTTTGATGTGGGTTACAGCGTCGATATCGGGCTACCAGAGTTTCTCAGGTCGGGAGACACGAACGACGTAGATGGATTGGCGCAAGGCGATTTCAACGGTGATGGTGCAACCGACTTGGCTGTCGCGTTCAATTACTACGAGCCTGGTAGCGGCAGCGTCGGAACTTTCCAAGCAACGGTGGTGCTGAATAACGGCGATGGCTCATTCGGTTCGCCTCTCGTGCTGTACGAACGCGAACTCTACGCCTATCAAACCGACGTCGATTCGCTGAGCGTTCGCGATCTAAACGGCGATGGATTTGACGACATTATTTTCGCGGAGACGTTTGCTGAGGGTCGTCTGGTAACGGTGCTCGGTAATGGTGATGGGACGTTTGCTCCCGCGGTGGAAACGACCTTCGAGAATCACCGAATCGGAAATTTCAAGCTCGCGGATATCGACTCTGATGGTGTGCCGGATCTATTTGGTCGCACAATCACCGGGGGCAATCGCAACTATGCGATGTTCTGGAGCAAGGGTCTCGGGGATGGTTCGTTTGCCGAACCAGATGCCTTCATCGCGACGCGACACGCTGGCCCAGATGATACGCCCACACCCTATGATCTCGGTGATTTAGACGGCGATGGTGATTTGGATTTTGTCTTGTCGGGAGAATATCCAAACATCGAGGTTTACCACAACGACGGCATTGGAAACTTCACTCTAGTCGCTGAGCTGGATCCTCCCAATGCAACAGCCTATTACGGACCTGATTGGCTGAACGTGGCCGACTTCACCGGTGATGGCCACGCGGACATTCTGTACTTCCATGTCTGGACCGGGACTCCCCTGAATCTTTATGTCGGCGATGGCAGTGGAGTCGATTTCGAACACCAAGTGGGCAACGGAGTTTTTAGTCGGCTCGACAATTGGGCCACGGATCATGAGCCAGTTGACTTGGACGGTGATGGCGATCTGGATCTCGTGATGGGGCATGAACACAGCGATTGGACTTCGCCACGTGTTCTACTCAATCACGGCGACGGAACCTTCGAGGCCATCGAATATCCAATGGTTGACTTTTCAGGCGACATCAAACCATACCAAGGCAATGATATCGCCCGAGGCGCTTTGGTCGGTGACTACAACTCGGACGGTGTTTTGGACTTCTCGTACTTCACCACCGGCGCCGACTTCAACGGAGTTGGGATCCGGCTGGGGACTCGCCCCGGTGAATTCGGTGGTTCAGCGTCTGTGCCAGTCTTCGAGGGCTATACAGGAAACCTGGTGATTGGCGATTTCAATGGAGACCAGATCGTCGACTTGATGGACCTGACACTGGGAGAATCGGCGCTCGGCAATGGCAACGGGACCTATTCGGATCCGATCCCGGCGGTGAATTTCGTCAATGGCTATACCGGCTCAGTCGCAGACTTGAACTTGGATGGATTGGACGATGTAGTTTGGGCACGGGGCAATCGATACACAGTCGGCATTTCCAATGGCGATGGCACCTTTACCATCAGCGACGACCAATTGGCTGAGGGGAGCTTCTACGGCTACAACTCGCTTCTAACGCGAGACTTCAACGACGACGGCTACCCCGATTTCATCGCCAAGACCGGCGTGGAACGTCAGATCGACGTTCACTTGAATGATCCTTCTAACCCCGGAGTCTTTAGTCGGTCGTTCCGCTACGTTTTGTCGGACGGCTCGCAAGGTATCAACGTTTCCCAATGGCAGGAGTCGTTTGACGTCGCTGACTACAACGCTGATGGAATTCTTGATCTAGCGTTTGCCGAAAGAGACCTCGATACCGATTCGATTGCCTACACCATTGTCATGGCAGGCGACGGCAGTGGTGGTTTTACCGAAATCAGCCGCTCGCCTGTCCTGGATGAGGCGAGTCGCAGTGCGGCTGGCGTGGGCAATTTTTATGAGCCCGGTGACTACAACTCGGGCGATTTGGACGGCGATGGAGATATCGATCTCATCGCAGCGACATCGTATGGTCCGCGTGTCTACTTGAACGATGGTAGCGGCGCGTTTGTCTTTCATTCGTGGCTGGAAAATCCAGGAAACAACCAGCGTGGTCGTGATTCATGGCTGGTCGATTTTGACGAAGATGGCATCCTGGACTACATGGCGCTCGGTACCGGAGGCTACACACAAGTCTCAGTTCGTCTTGGCAATGGTGATGCGACATTCCAACCGCCGCAACGCATCGGCATGGTGGGTGGATCCGGTGGTGGTATCTCGCGAATGCCGTTTGCAGATGTCAACGGCGATGGGCATTTAGATTACATCCATAACGTGAACGGAGTTGGCAACTACAACTCCAGCACGACCTCCATCTACGCCGGTCGACGCGAAGATCTGGTCGATTTGTTGGCCGTTGATTTGAATGGCGATGGCAACGAAGAACTGTTCGCCGTTCAGGAACAGATGGATCGCCTGCAGATCTTTGTCGGCGACAACCTCGGCGGTCTGACCCGCATCGATGACTTGCTCACTGGTCGCGCTCCCAAGGCCGTCACGACAGCCGACCTGGACGGTGATGGTCAAATCGAACTGATCACGGCGAACCGAGCTAGCCGTGACCTGGCTGTCTTTGTCGGTGACCTCGAGTCCGGATTCACCGCGTCGAGCGTTCGTCTAGATGGAGCCCCGATCGACGTGGAAGCGGGTGACTTGGACGGCGATGGAAACGTGGATCTTGTGGCACTCGACGATCAGTCCAATGCACTGTGGGTCTTCGCGGGCGATGGAACCACGATCCTGCCTGAGCCAACTGCCATTGCACTTGGTGAAACACCATCCAGACTCACGCTGGCTGACGCGACCGGAGATGGAGTCATCGACGCGATCGTCACGCTGCCAGGTTCGCAGCGCCTCATGATTTTGCCGGGTGATGGAGTTGGTACGTTTGAGGCTCCGCTGTACGTCGACACAGACGCCGCACCCAGCGATGTTGCGGTCGTCGATCTCAATGATGACAGCAATCCTGACTTGGCGATTGCATTGCCCGACTCAAACGTGCTCAGCATTGTCTACGGACTCGGCAACAACCAGTTTGCGCGGCCACAACAGGTCTCCGTCGGGGAATCGCCCACGCGAGTGACGCTCACCGACGCGGACGAAGACGGACGCATGGATTTGGTCGTCGCGAATTCCGGCGATGGGACCGCCAGTGTTGTCTACAACCGCTTTGATCCCAACGAAGTCTACCGCTACGACAGTGACGCCATCGATCCGGATGGAGATACGATCACGTATTCGATTGAAAACGGTCCCGGTGGTCTGATCATCAACAGCGAAACAGGCGAACTGTTGTGGGCAGCTTCTCCGGATCAAGTCGGTGTTCATGACGTCACGTTGTCCGCCGATGACGGTCGCGGTGGAGTCGCCACGCAGAGTTTCAAGATCGAGGTCGAACCAGCGCGTGAAAACGCCGCTCCGATCATCGCATCGATGCCAACGACCGAGATCGGAGCCAACGAGAGTTTCACGTACCCGGTTCAAACTCTTGACAATGACAACCATCCCTTGCGATACCGGCTGATTGATGGGCCGGAGAATGCCGCGATCGATCCTGTCACGGGTGAATTGAATTGGGACGGCCGATCGCAGGGCGAAGCTTTCAATTGGGCTGCGAATGGAATTATCCGAGCCGCCGCATCGCCTTCGCTAAAACCGGAGAGCATCACGGTCGAAGGGTGGTTCAATCTGACTTTACTCAATCGTTTTAATTACTTGGTGCAGGATCAAGGGATCTACGTCGGCACCCATGAAACCGATCAGTCCATCCGAGTTGATATCTCTTTCCCAGGGCAAGGACGCTTGGTGCGTTTCTTCGTACCCATCACACCCGAGACGGACCGTTGGTATCACTTGGCGCTTACCTACGACGCCGCGACTGGCGAAGCGAAGCTGTTCGTCGATGGTGAGCTAGGAGGTTCGCAAACCATCGATCCTACGCCGCTCGATACAACACCGGGCACCACCGTCATTGGATTTCAGAACGGCAGTACTCGCGCCGACATCGACAACTATCGCATCTGGAACCGAGCCCGAACGCAAGCTGAGATCCAGGAGGGCATGACGCGGCAGTATGCGGACGATCCGGACCTGGTATTGGACTACCGATTTGAAGAGACTGATACGATCGATGTCCAAGATTACTCGATGTACGACAACCGGGGCTATCGAATCTCGTATGGGTTGACTCCGCAGCCCACTGCAGGATTGGCCGAAACGGGCTCACACGAATTCACGATTTCTGTTGAAGACGGACGCGGCGGTTACGACGAGCAAACTTTCACGCTGAATGTTTTGCCTGAACTGCGCGGTTCCATCACCGGGCAGTTGTTCGATGATTTGAATGGTGACGGCGATCGCGACGACGGAAGTGAATCGGGAGTTGCTGAGGAACCGTGGCTCGAGAATTGGCACTTGTTCATCGACACCAACGGAAATTCGTATCCCGATCCTAACGAGCCGCAAGCGACCACCGATGAAAGTGGAAGCTATTCCTTCCTTGGCCTATTGCCAGGCGAATATCCCGTGAAGGTCTCTCCGGTTGCGGGCTACCAGACGCCCACTGAATTCACCGCGACGGTCGAATCCGAGACGAAACGCGAACTCGATCCAGCCAGTGTCGAAAACTACGACTTGGCCATTGAAGCCCTTTCACTGAGCCAAATTCGTGGGCAACTCCAAACCGAAGACGGCGACGCGATCGCTTATTGGAAAGTCTTCGCCGATCTCGACGGCGACGGAACGCGCGGCGATGACGAGCCAATGGCCACGTCCGATCGCGATGGCAACTATGCGCTGAGTGGACTGGATGCGGGTACGTACAACATCAAGCCCGACGTGCCGGCCGGTTGGGTCGACTCGGCGGGCCGCGATGGCTTGGACGTTGTGCTTGCAGCGGACGCGATTGCGACCGACAACGATTTCGTACTCGAACCCACAAACACATCAGTCACGGGCGGCGTGCACTTCGTCACCATGCCAGCGACCGAGGTGGAGGCTCGCCAAACGTTCCGCTACGCGGCAGTAGCGATGGGAATCAGCGAATCGGCGATCAACTACGATCTGTCGTTGGCACCGGAAGGCATGACCGTTGATCCGAACACAGGCCTGACCGCTTGGCGACCTGCGATCGATCAAGTCGGCGAGCACTTGGTGGTACTGCGTGCCACTGACGAGTCAGGCTCGATCTCGCTACACGACTTCTACCTCAACGTCACCGCCCCCAACACGGCGCCGGTGATCGTCGAGCAGCAGTCCTCTGCTGCTCAGCGTTCAATCGCCTACGTCGATCACGATTACTCCTACTACGTGATCGCCCAAGACGCTGAATCAACCGCACTTACATTCGCACTCGGCACTGCTCCCTCCGGTGCAACCATTGATCCATCGACGGGACGCATCGATTGGACTCCCGCTGCCGGTGATGTCGGCACCCATAGTTTCACCGTGGAGGTCACTGACGAGGCCGGCGCGACCACGTCGGCAACTTGGACGGTCGAGGTCCAAAACACATCGCCTGGCGTATTGCCACTGGATGTCACTTTGCCGCGTTCCACCGCGGCCGTCACGACCGATTACTTCAGCCGCATCTCCGCACGAGACGCGATAGGTCGCCCGGTAACGTGGTCACTGACGTCCGGCCCGTCCGGGATGACCGTCGTGTCGGAAGGAACCATCGAGTGGACGCCATCCAACTCGCAACTGGGTGAGCAATCCGTTGAGCTTGAGGCGACGACTGCCGACGGTGAAACGGAAACGGTGAGCTTCACGATCGAAGTCCTCGGTCGACTCCAAAACGCAGTGCCCGTCATCCAATCGCAGCCAAACCTTTCCACCACCATCGGCCAAACCTTCCAGTACGACGTGCAAGTCGATGATGCGGATGGAGACATCCACGCATTCACGTTGCTCGAAAGCCCGATCGGAATGAGTGTTCATCCGTCGTTGGGTTATATCGTTTGGAATCCTGCAGCGGATCAACTGGGCGAACACGATGTGTTGCTGCAGGTCAGTGATCCGTCCGGCGCGACCGTCGAGCAGTCCTTCACGCTGACGGTCAGTCGCTTTGGTGGTCCGCCTCGTATCACCAGCGTGCCGCCGACCGAAGCCTACGTCGGCAGCGGATTTCTGTACTCGGTGCAATCCGTTGATCGGGAAGGCGATCCGCTCACCTACTCCTTGCTCACCGCACCCGCCGGCATGACCATCGTCGAGAACACCGGCGAGATTTCTTGGACACCAGCGGCCGGCCAAGTCGGTACGCAAGACGTCGTCATTCAAGTCAGCGATGGCATCGGCGGCGCGGCAACGCAGGCCTTCGTCGTCAACGTCAACGCGGGTGCCGCCAACTTGCCTCCGGCCATCAACTCCGTCGCCCCGCGATTCGGTGCGGTAGGAACGGACTTCAACTACACGCTCAGCGCGTCCGATCCGGAAGGAACCACCATCACCTATTCGCTCGGCCAAGGACCCGCGGGCATGTCGGTTGACGCTGCGACCGGACAAGTCATCTGGCTTCCAGCCGCTGGCGACGAAGGCAAACACATCGTGACCTTCATTGCCACGGACGCGGGCGGCGGCACGGCGATTGAGTCCTTTGAGTTGGATGTGCTGGCGCAGAATACGGCTCCGAGTATCACTAGCACGGCTCCAACTGAATCCACGGCAGGTGCGTTGTTCACCTATCAAGTACTCGCCAGCGACGCCGACCTCGACGCTTTGACGTTTGAACTAACCGAAGCACCTGAAGGCGCGGTGATCGATGGCTTCGGACGCATCGAATGGCCAACGGAACTCGGCGAAGAGGGCACTTACTCGTTCGAAGTCACCGCTGCCGATCCGCGTGGCGGCGAAGTCATGCAAAGCTTCGACCTGGAGCTTGTGGCTGACACCGAAGGCCCCGCAGTGAGCCTGATTGAGCGACCGAACGACGCAAGCCGCAACGTGCAGCCTTGGCAGGGTCCATTCGTTGTCTACGCGCGGGCCATCGACAATGTCGAAGTCGCTTCGCTGACACTGACCGCTAACGGCCAGGATATTCCACTCGATGCAGCGGGCACGGCCACGTTCACGTTTGAAGATTGGACCTTCCAAACCATCAATGCCACCGCCACCGCGATCGACACCAGCGGCAACGTGACGACGAAGTCCATCACCTTCAACTATGACATTCCCGAGGGGTGGTCGGGCGTCGGCGGTGATGAAATTCCAACCGCCATCATCACCAACCCAGCCGACGCCGATTCCGTGACCGGGATGGTGTCAATCTCCGGCACCGCCGCACACGAAGACTTTGACATCTACCGCTTGTCCTATCGCCGAGTCGATGAAACGACGTACACCGAGTTCCACACTAGCCGCACTGCCGTTGAAAACGGTGAGCTGGGAGTCTGGGACACGAGTCTTCTACTCAATGACGAATACGTGATTCGGTTAGAAGTCGCCACCAGCGAAGGCATCGCCAACGTGGTCGAGCGCTACGTGGGCTTGGCGGGTGAGTTGAAGCTTGGCAACTTCCAGCTCAGTTTCACCGACATGGTGATCCCGGTGGCTGGCATTCCGATTGAGATCACACGCATTTACGACACGCTGCAAGCTGATCGCGAAGGCGACTTCGGGTACGGATGGCGACTCGAGTATCGCAACACGGACTTGCGAGTCGGCTTGCCCAAGAGCGGTCTCGAAGACATCGGCATTTACAGTGCGTTGCGTCCGGGCGTGAAGGTGTATCTCAATGTTCCCGGGCAAGGCCGCCAAGGCTTCACGTTCAATCCCGACATCCGCGTGCTCCCTGGCTGGGGCGGCAACAACCTAGTCCTCGCCCGGCCCAAATTCACTCCTGACCCAGGAGTCACCAGCACCCTCTCCACCGGCACCAGCGCCTACCTCCACGTCAACGAACTCGGCGAACTCCACGCCCCCGGCCGAATCCCCTACAACCCCGCCTCCCCCGACTTCGGCGGCGCTTATGTACTCACCACCCGAGAAGGGATTACCTATCGTGTAAACGGCGCTTCGGGCGAACTTGTGAGTGCAACAGACAGAAATGGTCAGTCGATTACGTTCTCAAGTTCTGGAGTAAGCAGCACGCTATCGGAATCGACGATAGCAATTTCTCGGGATACTCAGGGCAGGATTCGAGCAATAACCGATCCTCTCGGACATTCTGTTCGATACTCGTACTCCACTCTCGGTGATTTGGTGAGTGTCGAAGATCGCGTGGGGAATTTAACTCGGTTTCACTACGCCGACGAGCAACCTCACTACTTGGAATCCGTCATCGACCCACTCGGCCGCATGCCTGTTCGAGCGGAGTACGGTGAGGATGGCAGGCTCGAAGAAATGGTGAATCTCAATGGGAGCTCGGTTCGGGTGCAGTACGACCCCGGCAATTCCCTGGAAGTGATTGAAGATCCCAATGGCAATGAGACGTTTGTTGAGTACAACTCGTTTGGCAAAGTTGTCTCTTTGACGAACGCGCTTGCTGAGCGGCAGAGCTACGTGTATGACGGCAACGGTTTCTTAACCTCCAGCACAAATGCGTTGGGACAACGCTCAACTTTCGCGAACGATGCGGATGGTTGGTTGATCTCGGCGACGGATCCACTTGGGGCGACCACTCAGTACTCGCGTGACCAAACTGGCGATATAACTGCAATCGTTTCTCCCTCCGGGCAAAGTACGACTTTCGAGTATGACACTAGCGGGAATCTATTGGCTGAATCAGGTCTAGATGGATCGTTTGTACGCTATGAATACAATGCGGCAGGCCACTTGGTTGGAAAGACTGATCAAGCGGGCGTCCGGACTTCGATAAAGCCGAATCAAAGTGGATTGCCTATCGAAACTCGCTATGCGAACGGCGCTGTGGAACATCGGCGTTACGATGCGAATGGCAACCTAACGGAATCGTCGGTCGAGTTCGAAGGCGTCATCTTGTCATCTACAGTCTACGAGTACGACGACGCTGGCAAGATGGTCGCAACCGAATTCGCGGACGGCACTAGTGCTTCGTCGGAATACAATGCCATCGGAGAGATTTCAAGTCAGGTAGATCGCTTAGGTCGCGTTAGCGAACGGCATGAGTCGTCTGACGGGGCCACGATAACAACAGTCTTCGCTGGAGAAACGGTCCAGGAGTCGGTGACGTCAGAAACGCAGACGGTAACACAGGTTTACGGGGGCGTGACGCAAACCGTCGAACTGGATGCCCTCGGGCGCCCAAGTGGCGTTGTGCAAGCCAACGTTGAGTCCGAAGTTGGCAGTGCCATCTCGATTCAATATGACGCAGTAGGCAGAGTGATCGGGTTGGAAGGAGATCGGAGCAGTCAATCTGTCTACGATGCTGCAGGGCGAGAAATCAATACAACTGTTGATGGCGTCGTTATTGAGCGAGACTATGACAGCGATGGGCAACTTGCCAGAGAGACAGTCGAGGGACAGACAACGCACTACGAGTACGACGGGGCGGGCAACGTTACTGAGATTGCGTATTCCTCCGGTTTGATTGAAGGATTCGAATACGATAGTCGCGAAAATCTAATCACCTACCGACAGAATGGCGACGTCATCCGCCGGTATCAATACGATGAAATCGGTCGACTTCAGGCTGTGATTGATAGGAATCAGAGTGAGACTACCTACGCCTACGATGGTCTTAGTCGTTTACTTGAAGTGACTCACAACGGTCGAATGGTTCGTCGATACGGCTATGACTTGGCAGGTAACCGCACGTTGATCGAACGCGAAGACGGCTCCTCTATCGTCCGAGCTTACGATGAGGCCAATCGTATCACGCAAGAAACGAATCCAGATGGCAGTGTATTAACTTACGGGTACGACGAGTTCGATAGGGTGGTGTCGAGATCTACTGACGAAGGCGTCGCGCGGTTCTCGTATGATGAGGCCGGCTATCTGGAAACCTATTCGAACAGTGACACGGACATTACGGTTGCACGTGACGAGCAAGGTCGCGAGACGCGAATTACCCAAGAGGAAAGGTTCGTCGGATATGAGTACGACCCGAGTGGTCGGCTGCAAATTGTTGAGACGCCTGCGGGAAGGCGTTCGTATGAATACGATTCAGCAGGACTGTTATCGGCTGTTACCGACCCTTTTGGCAACAAGACGAGCTACCTTTACGATGCCGAACAGCGAGTCACAGAGGTCACGAGACCGGACGGCACGATTGAGAAACTCTCGTATACTCCGGACTCAGATGTACAGTCCGTCGTGCTGCTGCGAGCCGATTCCGAAGTCGAATTTAGCTGGGAGTATTCCTACGATAGCTTTGGAAGGCTGAGTGCCATCAGCACTTCGGATGGAGCACAACGCACGTTTCACTATTCCGAAGACGGATTTCTAATCGCAGAGCGAACCCTCGATGCATCCAGCATGCATGAGATTGTTTACGAATACGATTCGTTCGGAAATCGAACTCGTATGGTCGATTCAAACTTGGGGGAAAAGGTTTACGAATACAATTCGGCTGGCCAGTTGGTTCGCGAGACCTCTGAGGGCGAAGAGGTCCGGTACAGTTACGACGTGAATGGGAATTTGATCTCAAAAAGCGGCGTGGAAGAAACTGTAACTTATGAGTGGGACGTCTCAGGTCGAATAACGAGCATGACGAAGGTCGATAGCGAAGGCACCAAGTTGACAGAGTATATCTACGACGCCTTCGGGAAAAGGACCGCCGTAATACGTGATGGAGTCGCGACCTACACCATTTACGAAACGATAGACGGTGTTGCTCGCTCGCTTGAGGAATTGAATGAAGAAGGCGAGGTAGTTCGGTCATACACCTATGGCAACGAATTGACTTCGATCTTTGACGCGGAGTCATCGAGCTTCCCCATAATCGGAGGCCGTGGAGATGCAGTCGCATATTCTGGCGAAGGTGGTTTCAGACTGGCGGCGACAACCGACGCCTTCGGACGAGTTTTGGACCCGGCTGCCAGTGTCGGTGATTTCGTGATCTATCGTGGTAAATTTTTGGACCAAGACCTCCAGATGTACCCGATGGGTGCAAGAAATTACGACGCGAACTCTGGCCGATTTGTGTCACGCGATCCGCTCGAGGGTGAGCCTGGTGAGCCCATTTCGTATGCGTCCTATTCCTACGCCCTCAACGATCCAGTGAACAATGTCGATCCAACTGGCTTGACTTCACTTATGGAGCAGCTTGTCACAAACGTTCTCAAAAATCGGCTTTTCCAAGTCGGAGTTGCACAATTCTTAGTCGGTGCTGTGCTGCGTCACAAGTTTGGTTCAACAACATGGTCAGGCCCCACGTTAAATGTTGAGTCCCAATACACTGGCGATTTTAGCCTCGGCTATTCGCAATTCACGAGTGAGACGCGATTGACCACCGATGGGTATCAAACAGCAGACGTTGGGGTCATCACACTTTCGAAGGAAATCTTTGGGAAGGATATTTCGCCTGGAAAGCAAAGGAACAATGCCAAAGCGGAGCGTCTCAAGAAGAGAGCCGACAGCATAAAATCGCGGAAGGGTTCGAGTGCTAAACGGCAAAGTTTTAGAGCGAAAAAACAAAGTTTGCTTGCACAAGTGGAGTCTTTGCAAGGCAATGGATTGTTCGTTTCAAAGATTAGCTTTACGCTGGGGGATGCAGAAGTTTATTCGCCTGGACTATTCGGTCTCTCCTTTGGAAGTTTCGTCGGGACGTTCACTTCTGCCGGTGCTGGATTCGACGCGTCAGCAGGTAGCGGAAGCGTGAGCGTCGACGCGAGCTATGGTGGATCCGTGGTGAACTACGGTTTCTCGGCGGGGTATTCCATTCCGGACTCGTCGTACGGATTGTCTGCGGCGTCAAAGCGGGGACAGGGAGTCGCAGACGCGGGCTTCTCATTTGGGATTTCAGTTGGTGTTAGCATCCCCTTCGAAATTGGTCGTTACCCGGCTCCAAAACCGAGTGCGTAGTTGAACAACTCGAAGTTGTAGGAATTGCAGAGGCTTGGTGTCATCGGTTGCCAGACCATTTGGCCGGTGAACAAATGGCGTAGGACATCAAGCGGGTACTCTCGTCCGTCTGATTCGTTGCGGATCACGCCGCCAATCATTGTCAGTCGGTTGGCCGCTCGTTCGCCTGCGGCCATCCCTTTTTTTATAATCCAGTTCTTGCGTCCCGATGTAACTGCCCTCCGGGTGTAAGAGGGGGCGAGTGATCCCAACGCAGTGGTGCGTTCTGCTGCGGTTGTGGTGGTCGGCGGCCTTGTTTCTACCCTTGTTCGCAAGACGATGGAGACCGGCGAAGGGAGCATGGATCGCCGTGAAAATGCTCCAGCGTCTTGATGGTTTTCCTTCCGAGTGATTGCCGGTTTTGCGGATCCGAAAGACGGGCGATTGGCTTTTTCAGCTATTAAACTGCTTTGACCTTGAACGCGCCGGGCATAGGTGGGTGGCAACAGTGGTTCTGCACTTGCGCACCCAATCGCGTCGAGGGCTGAACGACATACGTGGTCGCGTCTGCCCACCCATGTCGTCCTGCTTCGCAAATGTTTGCCGGATGGCCAAGTCCCCCATCCATGCCGCGATTCCAGTCCTTCCTTTCACTTCAACTCGCTTCGACCCAACATGCTTCGATTCTCAGTTGCTCTGACCATCGCTCTTGTCACCACTTCCTGTTTCCCTGCGGTGGCCTTTGCGCAAAAGAACAAGAAGAACAACGCCAAGGACGAGTTGAAACTGGAGGACCTCTTCCCTGAAAAGAGTCTCTTTGGCCCCTCCGCCCGACGACCAGAATTTTCTGCCGACGGACGCTACGCCGCCTACCTATATCGCCCCTTCAATGAACGCCGGCATGGCAATGACCTTTGGGTGTATGACTTCGAGAAAAGAAAAACGAAGCGGATCACCGACATCGGGATGATGTCCGAGTTCCAGCGATCATCGCGGATTGTGATCGAAGACCGCCTGAAGAAGCACAAGGATGACTCGGATGAGGACGACGAGAAGTCAGACAAACTAACTGGCTCCGACAAAGAGGAAGGTGAAACGAACGACGACGGTGAGGATGCCGAAGAGGACGAAGCTGAAAAGACGGAAGAGGAACTGCAGGCAGAGCGGGAGATCTATTTGAACGTGTCGGACAAAGACGCCGACGACGAATACGCCCCGGTCTACTCTGGGATCGCTTCGTTTCAATGGCACCCGACGGAGAACCGCTTGCTGCTGATTTCCGAGGGGGATGTTTACCTCATCAAGGATCTCGAAAGCCCAGAACCTGTTCGCCTGACCAAAACCGACGAGCGCGAGTCACAAGTCGCCTTTCTGCCGGACGGTTCCGGCTACACCGTGCGGCGCGACAACGCGGTCCTACGGTTCACCTTCGGCGAACACCTCGTCGAACAACTCAGCCCAAAATTGCCCTCGGGCGAGAATCTAAGTCGCTACGAGATCAGCCCAGACGGCAAACGCATGGTCCTGGTCAGCCGAACGAAAGACTCATCCGCTGGCCGCACCGTGGACATCATTCGCTATCGCGATCGATTTGCCAAATCGGACCGTGTTTCGCGAACGGTTTCCGACGACGAAGTCAAACCGCAAACCATCAAGGTTTACCTGTTCGAGTTCGACGTCGCGGAAACCGAGCAGGCCGATTTGATTCAAATCTTCGAAGAGACCATCGACGAACCACGGGACATCATCAGTTCGCCCCATTGGTCGCTGGACAACGAACAAGTGACGTTCTGTTTCTTTGACCAAGAGAACGCGGAAGTTCAGATCCTGCTCTCGAAGTGGCCCTCGGGTGAAGAGCTGGCCGCGGCGACCAAGAATGCGAAACGCGAACGCCAAAAAGAATTCCAGAAGGACATGTCCGAAGCCAAGAAGAAGGACAAAGAAGACCGGACCCCTGGTCGTCGAGGCCCCCGCGGCGGTTCCACTGCCGCACCAGAACGACTGAAGATCGAAGCGAAGACGGTTTACCTGTTCAAGCACTACGGCGGCCCCAACACGCCATCGATGGTTTCTCCCGATTTCGCGGGCGACAACCAGTCGATCGTGTTCATCAGCGAACAGAGCGGTTTCCGCCATGTCCATCTTCTCGATCCGCTCTATGAAAGCGTTCGACAATTGACCAGCGGACGCTATGAGGTTTATCCGATTCGACTGTCCGATGATCACACCCAACTGTTCGTCACAGCATCCAAAGAATCGGCGGCCCAGCAAATGGTTTACGTGCTGGATCTCGAAGACGGCGAGCTGACACGCCTCAATAAGAAGGATGGCAACTTCACCGACGTTGCGATTAGCAATGACGGGAAACGGATGATCGGAAACCACGTCACCTATGGTGAGTTGACCGAACTGATCGCCCAGAACGAAAAGAAAAAGGTCACCCGAATCACGGACTCGCATCCTGAGAAGACGAAGTCGCTGATCGCGGTCGAGCCGGAATTCTTTGATTACGAGAACCGACACGGACACACCATCTCCGGCATGATGTTTAAACCGAAGGGATGGAAAAAGCGTGACAAACACCCGCTGCTGATCTATGTCTATGGCGGCCCTCTCGGCAATCGTCACAGCGTCCACGACGGCAGCTACAGCCCCGACGGATACTTTTTCCAAATGTACATGGCCCAGAAGCACGGTTATGTCACGATTGTCGTGGATCCCCGTGGACAATCCGGCTACGGCGGACTGTTTGAGAAATCAAACTACGAACAAGTTGGCAAGCCACAGGTCGAGGATCTCGTCGACGGCGTCAGATTCATGACCGAGAATTTCAACATCGACGACCAGCGAGTTGCCATCTATGGCTGGAGTTTCGGCGGTTTTCAGACCCAAATGTGCCTGTACACCGAGCCCGATGTGTTCCAAGTCGGCATGGCCGGTGCCGGACCAACGCAGTGGGAAAACTACAACTCCTGGTACACAACCGGCACGGTCGGCCCGTCACGAAAAGGCACACCGGACCAAGAGAAATATTCTTTGGTGCCGCTGGCGAAAAATCTGGAGGGCAAGCTCCTGTTGGTTCACGGCATGGAAGACACCAACGTTCTCTTCCAAGACACCATGGCGGTCTACCGGGCACTGCTGAAGGCTGGCAAGGAAACCAACGTCGAGTTGTTCTTGGACCCAACCGGCGGCCACGGTCTCGGCGGCGATGTCAAACGACTGGGCCGCATGCGGAAGTACGAAGAGTTCCTTCTTCGAACGATCGGCTCTGGCGAGAGCGACTGAATCGAGCGAAGCCTAGATAGCGTAGAACATTTGTCCCCAAATGTTTGCGTTGCTGCGTGGATTCGTCGAAGAGCGAGACGCGGATGGTTGGCAGGCGGACTTGGTGAAGCAACGGGGCTTGGCGGGGGAGAATTGCCCGGCGGAACAGTTGGGGACAACTGTTCGACTCTGATGCCGTGGATTGCCTGATTTACGCTTCGCCCACGAGCGAAGCTCGGAAAGAGTAGAACATTTGTCCCCAAATGTTTGCGTGGCTGCGTGGATTCGTCGAAGAGCGAGACGCGGACGGTTGACAGGCGGACTTGGTGAAGCAACGGGCTCAGCGGTGGAGAATTGCTTTCGGGGCCTAGGAGTGTTGAGGTTTCGATGCTGCGGTCGGTGAGTTTGGACAACGTTTTTGCTGGTGACACATTGTGACTGACGGCGTTGACGAAGCGGGTTGTGAGGCTTGGGGTTCCTGAGGGACGGTTGGCGTGGTGAAAGAGTGAGCGAGGTTGGGGACTGGTGAATTTGTGTTGGAGTTTAAGGCGTTTTGTTGCGCATGTGCCCCTCTCCCCCGACCCCTCTCCCCGAAGCGGGGCGAGGGGAGCCAGTGTGTTTTCAAGGTGAAGTCTGGGTGTGGGTGTGTTCGATTGCGATGGCGGCGTCCAAGTTGCCTCGATCGTCGTGGGCGTCATGCGAGGTTCGGTGCAAAGAATGGCTAACCGTGCCGTGTTTCTACATCGTTGCTCGCGGGCTAGACGCTGCTGCTCGATCCAACCGTTACGGCTCGGTGAACCTATCTGGCAGATGAAGAGCGACGAGAAGTGTCCGGTAGCTTGGCCACTTTTGGCCGAGAGCCTTGTAAGGTTGTCGTGATTGTTCCGTGACGCGCATCGGGGACGGGCAGGAGTGCCCATCCTACGAGTGCAGTTCGATGGAAAAGGCTTGGGGTGCGGGGACGGACGACGCATCATGGTTGAATGCGTGCGAACTGCAGCAACTCAAACCATCAAGCGTTCATTCTGCCGTGGGAATCAAGAGCGATTCGGTGGTTTGGAGTTCGGGGCCGCCGCCTCGGTTGCCGCTTCCGGAGGCGGTGTAAAGAGTGTCGCCGATGGGGACGAGGCCGGTGCCGTGACGGCCTTGGTTCATCGAGGGCCATTGGGACCACCGCTTCGTCGCGGGATCGTAGACTTCCACCTCGGCGTGGGCGGATTTTTGCTCGCCACTTTCACCACATCCAACGACCAACAAACCGTCGACCGCGACGGTGCTGTTTCCGGCACGCAGCGTGGGCAGTCGGGGACATTCTTCCTCGGGGAGCCATTGGCCGGTTGCGAAATCATAGACATCAATGACGGCAATTGTTTGTGAGAACACCGCGTTATCACGCTGTGAGGTGACACGACCTCCCGCGGCAAACAACCGATCGCCGATGATGGCGGCTTGGAAGTGATCTCGAGCGTGCGGTGCGTCGGCCAAAACTTCCCACCGCCCCGTCTTGGGATCGTATCGATCGAACCAGGGTTGGCACCCATCGACGTGCCCATTGGTGATGCCGCCAATCAAGTAAATCCAACCATCGCGATACACTGCCCCGGCACCCCCGCGTCGACGTGTTTCTGGGATAGAGTGCACGAATTCAAAGCGGTCTTCGTTGGGGTGGTAAACCACGACTTTCTCAAGCGGCGTTTCCCTGGGATAACGACCGGTCATGGCACCCATCAAGTAAATCGCATCGTCAACCGCAACGCCTTGGAAGTGGTGCAGTTCCATCGGCGTTTCCGACTTCCGCGTCCAAGAGTTGTCGCTCGGATCAAACACATCGACCGGGTTGATGCGGCGTCCGCCCAACAAATAGACCTTGTTGCCGAAACCAACCAACGCCGCTTCATGACGAGCCGTCGGAAATCCATTCGTCTCAACGTTCTGCCAGCCATCACTCGCCGAATCTTCGTTCGGTCGAGCCTCGCTTTGTGCGAAGACCGTCGGCTGTGTGGAAAGAATGAAAAGCGAGACGAAGACGGGAGCGACGAAACAAGAGTGCCGGCGGAGAATCATGGTGAGGAGCTTGTTGAATGGATGATGGCAGGAGGCGTCGTTCACTCCGTGTGAGTGACGGTAGAGCGAATTTCGCCCGAGGACACGCGTGTTCGAAGTTGGTCGCCAATTTGAATGTCGTCGGCTGATCGCACGACCTCACCCTTCTCATTTTGGGTGACGCTGTAGCCGCGAGCGAGCACGGCGAGTGGCGAAAGAGCCGATTGGGCAGCGGCGACCGTTGCGAGTCTTGCTTGGGCCACCTCCAATCGTCGACGGATGGCGGTCAGTCCACGTTCGTCCCAATCATCAATTTCGCGGCTGCGATCGTGAACCAGTTCGAACGGGTTTTGAAACACGGGACGAGATTCCCAAGACTGCAACCGCATCCGGTCGGACTCGATCCGTCGAAACAGACCGGTGGTCATTCGCAGACGCAAGTTATCCAAGGCGGCCGCCATCGCGTCACGGTCGGGCAACACTCGAGACGCAGCATCCGTGGGAGTGAGCGCTCGCACATCGGCGACCAAATCCGCGAGGGTCACGTCGATCTCGTGCCCGACCGCGGACACCGTCGGGATCCGCGAAGCCGCGATGGCTCGCACCAAGGCTTCTTCGTTGAACGACCACAGATCTTCCAACGAACCTCCGCCGCGAGACACGATCAACACGTCGGGTCGCGGCTGGAGACGATGAGCCGCTCGCATGCCGTCGATGATCGATTCGACGCTGCCGGGGCCTTGGACGCTGGCGGGAATCAAGACAATCTCGACACCCGCATGACGCTGCGCGGCGGCTTGCAAGAAGTCTTGTATCGCGGCTCCGGTGGGGCTGGTCACGATCGCGATTTTTCGTGGCACGCGCGGCAGCAACCGTTTGCGATCTGGATCGAACAGCCCTTCTGCGTCGAGTTTGGCCTGCAATTGGGCAAACGCGATCTGAAGGGCTCCCATGCCTTGCGGTTGACATTTCCGCACGACGATTTGGTAGGAGCCTCGCGCGGCGTAGACCTCCACGTTTCCCATGCAGAGCACGCTCTGACCGTCATCCAGCTCAAACGGCAGACGCTCGGCAACACTGCGCCACATCACGCCCCGAATCTGCGCGTGGTCGTCCTTGAGCGTGAAGTAGAGGTGTCCGCTGCGAGGGCGTGCGATGTCCGTGATTTCACCGGCGACCCAAACGGATGAGAACCCCGTCTCCACCGTCGACTTGATTTGTCGCGTCAACTCGGTGATCGAAAGTGCATCGTCGCTGGAGGAAGCGGCACGTTTCTTTCGAACGGTCTTTTTCTTCTTGGCCGGAGCAGGCTCGTCGTCCGAATCAAACAACGAGAATTGCATGTTGTCGCTCATGAGCCGGAGCGGCTTTTTCGCGAACGTCGTCGCCGGCCTCGTTTGGCAAAGCGATTTCGAACATCCGCCACGGCCTGCAAGAACACGTCGACTTCTTCCATGGTGTTGTACAAGTAGCAACTTGCACGTGACGTTGCGGTCACATTGAGGGCATGGTGAAGCGGCATGGTGCAGTGGTGACCGGCCCGAACGGCGACGCCCCGGCTGTCTAAAAACTGCGAAACATCGTGAGCGTGAATGCCTTCGACGGTGAAACTGTTGATGCCGCCTTTGTGTTCCGGTGTGGGGCCGATGACACGAACGCCGTCGATGTCACGCAAGCCCGCATCGGCCTTGGCACCGAGAGCACGTTCGTGCTGATGAATGTTTTCCAGTCCAACGGATTGCAAGTATTCAACCGCGGCACCGAGGCCGATGGCTTCGACAATGGGAGGCGTGCCGGCTTCGAACTTTTCAGGCAAGGCGTGGGTGGTGAAGCCTTCCGTGGTGACCGTTTGGATCATGCCACCTCCGCCCAGGAACGGAGGCATTTGGTCCAACAGGTCTTCACGTCCCCAGAGGACTCCAATTCCGGTGGGGCCGCACACTTTGTGGCCGCTGAACACAAGGAAGTCCGCGTCCCACTGCGTCACATCGATCGGTGCGTGCGGTGCGGCCTGTGCGGCGTCGATCAGAACGGTTGCACCGGCGTCATGAGCCATCGTGGTCCAACGTTGCACGGGATATTCCGTGCCCAACGTGTTACTGGCGGCACCGAAAGCAAACAGTTTCGGTTGGTGGTTTTGCAGAGCGGATGCCACCGCGTCATCCGTGATCAAATAATCATCGTCGAGAGAAATGAACTCGACCTTGCACCCAGTACGCTCGGCCAGTTGGTGCCAGGGAACGATGTTGGCGTGGTGCTCGCTGATCAGCAGCAAAATGACATCGCCCGCCGATAGATTCTGATCGCCCCAAGTTCTCGCGACGGTGTTGATTGCCGCCGTCGTTCCCGCGGTGAAGATGACTTCGTGCGTGGAGGTGGCGCAGAGAAAATCGGCGACTTGTTGCCGAGCTTTTTCGTAGGCCTCGGTCGACGCTTCGCTGAGCGCATGAATGCCGCGATGGACATTGCTGTAATATTCGCGATAGCACGTGTTCATCGCATCCAGCACGCAATTGGGATGCTGGGTGCTGGCAGCGTTGTCCAGATAGATCAGCGGTTGACCACTGGGCGTGCGTGTTTGCAAGACGGGAAAGTCGGCTCGGATTTTCGCAACGTCCAACGGAGGATTGGAAACCGATTGCGTCACTGTTCTTCCCCAAGTGAAGGTCCGCCCGGAGCAGCCGTTTCACCGTCCTCGTTCAGGGGCGAGTGCAAAGCGGTCTGCAGAATCTTCCACGACAGCAAGCAACATTTTTGACGGTTGGGAGTCAGCTTGGGACCAAAAAGTTCCAGCATCTGTTCCGCCGTGAAGGCTTTGACTTCGTCGATCGTTTTGCCTTCCATTTCCTCGATCAGCATCGAAGCCGACGCTTGGCTGATCACGCATCCTTCGCCTTCGAACCACGCTTCCGAAACCTTGTTCTTATCGTCCAAACGCAGCGTGATGACAATGCTGTCGCCGCACAGCGGGTTTTTGCCCTGGTGCATGTGGCTGGCGTTTTCCAAGGTGCCACGATGATACGGATCTTCGTAGTGATCCAGCACGTGCTCTTCGTAGATGTCCTGCTCGTTCGGCATGTTCAATGCTTTGCGTGTTTCAGTTGTTCGTATGCTCCGCCGACGCCGTCGCGAGATCGGGAACGGTGTGCTGCACGAGGCAGACTCCGGTTCGATGCAAAATGGCTCGCGAAATGCCGTCGGTTTCTATTTAACTCTATGCGAGTTGTCAAAAAAGGGAAGCGGGCACCACCGAGCGTTTTGTCGCAGTTTCGCGGCAAAACGACCGTTTTGCGGGCGATTCGCTAGCGACAGCAAAGTTGACCGTTGGTGGCACCCGTGGCTCGCCCGGAGCGAATGAATTGCGACAACTGGTCAAAGACCCGTTCGAGGTTTTCCCATTGCTGGTTGGCCTCAATTTCCCAACTGTGTCCCCAAAGGTGGAAAACGCCGCCGGATCGTTCCGTGGCTTCCAGCATCATTTCCGCCAGCGTCGGCCAGTCGCTCAATCGAGCATCCGTCGAGGCTTGATGAACGCCACGCCAATTGCCGCGTTTCAGAGCATTCCGAAAGTAGGCTTTCCGCCCGTGAGGGTGGGACTGAACCGAAGTCGGCAGGCACGCCAATTCCCATCCCGCGTCGCCGCGAGCGTAGTCACCACGAACACGAAATTTGGGGCGGTCGCAACGCAACAATTCAACCGTGCGATATCCCTTGTATCCATGACGAGCGATCGCGTTGACATGTTCACGCTGGAATTTGCCCAGCGGCGGGCAAAACATTTGGCACTCTTTGCCCGTCACGTCCGCGATCCAGAGTTTGCTGTCGCGGATTTGCCGTTCCGCCGGGACATCGGGCAGCGACGTGAGGGCTTGGTGCGTCAGGGTGTGAGCACCGATTTCAAACTGTTCACTGAGTTCGCGAATTTGTTGTTCTGTGATCGTTT
The DNA here is from genome assembly GCF_020966775.1 of Rhodopirellula halodulae. Classification (NCBI taxonomy): domain Bacteria; kingdom Pseudomonadati; phylum Planctomycetota; class Planctomycetia; order Pirellulales; family Pirellulaceae; genus Rhodopirellula; species Rhodopirellula halodulae. The sequence continues at coordinate 266,704 of NZ_JAJKFV010000030.1, forward strand.
CCAACTGCGACGATTGTGGAATGTAGAACGTCGCCGGTAGGTCATATTGGTTCAGCAGTTCCGCCAAACGGAAATCCAGTGGATGCCCATCATCCCAACTGGTCGTGATCGTGAACGACGCTTTCCGCTGGTCGGATTCGGAAGAAGAAGGCTGCATCGATCGAGACGTCTAAGACGTTGGGTCGGTGGAAAGCGACGTCTTCGCATTGACGGTGGCTGACGCTTTGCCAGGGGAGGTTGGGGGGCCGCTGGAAGCCTGTGTGCGATTGGAAGATGTTCCTGCCAGTGGTGCCTTTGTATCCGATGACGCATCGATTCGTCGACGGTGAAGTGCGTCCTCGGTGACTTCCGGGGGCAGCAACGTCGCGTCGCCTTTGGTGAGCGCAGCGGCCGCTCGGTTTCGCATCGCCGGGGTTTCGGCAGCACGTCGTCGGACGCGGTTGCCCAAGGCCTCGTGGTACAGACGAATCAACCATTCATAGTTTGAATCCGCGGAATACTTGTCCTCGTATTCTTGTCGAGCCACCTCGCGCATGGCGATGCTCTGCTCCGCTTCGATCACAAAACGATCGACCACATCCGCCAAACTTTTCGCGTTGCCGCTTTCAAACGTGGCACCAACCAAACTATGAACCAATTCAGCTTGTCCGCCCTGGTTGGCCGTGATGACTGGGGTTCCTGACGCGAATGCTTCCACAACGACTCGGCCGAACGACTCCGCACAGTGAGAAGGCAGAATCAACACCGCGGCGTCGGCCATGGCGCGATACACCGATTCTTGATCCAAGCGACCCAAGTACTCAATGTTCTCAGGCAGCGACTTCATCATCCCGATCATCGGACCGTCGCCGATCAACTTCAACGGGAGTGGCTGGCTGAGTTGTTGCCACGCATCCAGCAGGATGTTCAAACCCTTTTCTTCGCTCAACCGCCCCACAAACAACGCGTAACCGCCGTCGCCTTGACCCGGTTCCAGATGAGCTTCCACGAAGTGCGGCTTCACCTCGATCGGCGGCATGGGATAAGACGAAGCTTCGTAACGTTGTTTGACGAAGTGGGTGGGCGCGATCGCCAGGTCAAGGAACCGCTGATAAGTCTTGCGGTTTCGATGCAGCCAATTGTTCAATGCGACGACCGCCGAAGCCATGCGGCTATCGTGAAAGCAACCATGGCGAATGGCGGGAAGATTGAACCGAGATGCGACGCATTGCTCGCATGGTTGTCCGGCGCGAAAACAGACGGCTCGCGGACAAAGAAGCCGCGAATTGTGAAGCGTCAAAACCGTGGCGGTGCCGCTCTCATGAGCCGCACGAATGGCCGACGCGGAGATCGCCGGAAACGTGTTGTGAAAATGGACCAGTTCACTGCCGTGATCCTGGATCGCTCGGACCAAGTCGCGTGCAACGACGCGGTTCCAAATGGTGGCTTGCGCGTTCGACAATGCACTGCCGCCCGACAAAGAATCGTTTTGCCGAGTGAAGCGGACGACGTCGTGCCCGCGTTGCTGCAGCAATTCTGTTTCTGCATCAAATACAACGTCTTCGCCGCCGCGCTGTCGGTAGTAGCTGTGGACGGCAAGAATTCGCATGGCGAGGAGCGACGCCGGGAATCAGCGATCGAGCAACGAGAGAGCGGGAAACAAAAGGACGCGAGTCGTGGTGATCGTTTCGTAACAGCCCGCCGATCGGTCCGTGAAGTTGGCAGGTTGGGTTAGCGAGGCAACGCCGTCAACCCACCTGAATTATCCGCATGAGGCTGATTGGGGGACTCGTTCGGTTCGCCACTGCCATCGTCGATCGTCGGATTCTGTTCGCGGGCCGGTTCCGGTTCAGGTGGTTTGTCGAAACCACGCGGTTCACCAGCATGAAGGACGTCCGATTTTCGGTAATGTCCGTGCCCAGGATCGGTCCGCCGACGAGTGGGGGGATTCCGCTGAGCATCGATATCATCCGTCTTGGCGGGCCAAAGCAATCCGCGAAGTAGGGCTTGGACGATTCCGAATCCGAACGCAACGGCGGCCGCCAAGATAAGCAGAATCGATCGTTTGGGTTTGACCTTTTTCAGACCCAGCGAAGGTTCCTGCACGACCGCGATTTCGCTGACGGCACCCGATGATAACTGGTCAATCAGACGAGCGTTGTCACGGTTCTCTGCCGTCCGCATGTACTCCGACTCGGCAAGCTGCGTTTCCCAAGTCAGCTCGGCCAGCTCCACTTCGTCGCGGTTCAGGTCCGCGAGTTCTTTGCGTAGAGTCATCGCCTGCGACTGCAAATTTTCGCGTTTGGATTCCAGGCCCGAAAGCTGAGTGTTGGTTTGTTGCAGCGAGAGCTCCAACGCCTGCCGCACCGGATTGGTGGCTTCGGTCGTTTGGGGCCGTTCGCCTTGTTCGGCTTGGGCGATTTCTGTCGCGGCGGCGAGTTGCTCACGAAGCACTTTGAGCTTCGGGTGATCTTCGCTCAACTTCAGCGACTGCTCTTTGTATCGCACCTCCAAATCGTAGAGGGCTTGTCGCATGCCATCGCCCGTCGCTTTGGGGATCCCGCGAATGGTTTGTGTTTGAAGCGTTTCGGGTTGCTCGGCGATCTGGTTGACCAACTGATCACGCTCCGACTTGGTCGATGCCAATTGATGTTCCACATCCACCAAGTTGCTTTCAACTTGGCTGATCAACGACCTCAGTGCCGCCTGCGCGGATCCAATGTCGATGATGCCGCGTTCGGTTTTGGCTTCGCGAAGTTTCTCTTTGGCGGTGACGGCTCGCGCGTAGGCGCGGTCGGTTTGTTCTTCGAAGAACTTCAGCGAGCCGGAAGAACTGTGAGCCATCGCGTGGTGTTCACGGTATATCCTGATCAACGATTCCAGCAGATCGCGTGACAGAAACGGATCCTCGGTGCGAACTTCCAAGTCAATCGTGTAAGCGTCCTTGGCCATGAACAAACCGAGCGAATCTTGAAACGCCTTGATTGCCATCTCTTCCGCAATCTGGGTCTCGACCTCTTCCGCACTTAGATCTCCCATCGCTTTCGGCGCACCGCCTGGTAAATGCGAGGTGAGGTCTTCGATGGTCTGCGACAGCAAGCTGTGTGGTTCCAGGATTCGCTGCACGCCCACATCACGAACGACTTTCTGTGCGATGGCACGAGACTGCAACATTTCGCGGACACTATTAACCTGCGATGCGCGGCTGTCTTGCAGCGACACCGTCGGCGACAGGGTGGCGGTTGGATCCATCGATACCGCACCGCGGCCCAAGCGGATCAGAACTTGTCCGTAAGAATCAAATTTGGCCGGAATGAGGAAAACACCGACCACGAACAGAGGCAACAGGAAGATCGTCCACAGAATGACCGACCAGCGATGGCGCAGAATTGCGTTCCAAAGATCGGCCAACCTCAGAGGGCGAAAATGATCGGCTTCGGCGAAGGAGCGTTCATTCATGTCGCGGGACGAAATCGAAAACGGGTGACGGGCGAAACGACGAAGGTGACACTTGGACGAAGGACCAACGTCACTGCATCCAGCCAAGATGGATTCACCCCCGTCGAATCCGGTTTTCTCAGTCTAGTCGCAACGCCCGGAAACGAGAGGGGTTCCGATCGCCGGGGCAAGAAAAACGCTGCGAAACCGTGGTGGCGACATCATTTCGATGCCGCAAAGAACCATCGCAGTGGGCTTTTGAGCGGTCTGGATTGCTCAGTACAGACCTGCGCCGCCAGCGACCACTGATGCGGCAGATGATGCAACACACGAAATCGAGCGTGAATCTCGCTCGCGCTGGTCCGAACACGAGTTTCTGGGGGCGATCGGCGCATAAAAAAACCGACAGGCTGGATCCATCGATCCGACCTGCCGGTCCAATTCGGTCACAGTCACTCGGCGGCAAAAGTGAAGCCGCTGGGAGAAACGCGTGGATCTCGACGTGCTACTGCACAAGTCTTTGAGTGATCCAGGCGAACCCGAAAAAATGATCCCTCTGCCGGTGTTATGTGACTGCACCTAACAGATCTCACAAGATCTGCTGCGTGCATTTTAGGCTCAGTGGCCCATGCAGCAAGGTTGATCGACCAATTCCTCGCCGGATCTGATGCGAATCTTCCAAATTGTGAGGTTCACGCCAACCAAAATGGCTTCCCCAGCGGCGACGGTCACCTTTTCACTACCGAATCAAAAATTCGCGAAAACCGTCAACCAATTGTTCGCTGCGGCCCATCACCGTTCGGGCCAGCAAGAACAGCATGGTCACGGCGACGAACAATGCTCCCCATCCGCGACGTGGCGACGGGGCGGCGACTCCGCGGACTTGGACGCGCAACTGTCCCATCAAATGTGTCCAGAAACTGAGCGGCAGCATGGGTTCAAACGCCAGCACGCTGACGCTGTCCATTCCCTCGTGACCTTCGATCCGCAGGTGAGCGTTCATTTGTGGCAAGTGAACCTGTGCGTTCTTTTCGTCGCCAACGGTGGCGGAGTCGATCGCTTGTGCGGCACGTAGCAGGGCGGGATAGAGCTCCGTTCGCGTGCGACCGTACACCACCAATCGCGGTTCTCGCGTCAGCACAATCAGCCCGCACACCAAGACGTACAACAGCAGCAGAGGCAGCCAAACGTAAGGTCCCAAATAGATCGCCGAGGAGTTTGGGAAGAACAACTGCATCGGCCCAATGGCGACCATGCCCGAGACGGCAAAGAACACCGCCGCCAAGTCGCGGCCTCCGGTGGTGATCAACACGCGACCGGAGACTCGCACGAGAGCCAGCAACAACAGATAACCGATCAACGGCAAGAACGCGATCGTCAAGATAAACGGATCGATCATGACGCTGCTCCCTCACGACCGTTGCTGTCCGATGAGCCGTCATTGCCCGAGCCCGCTTGTGCGGAATCGGAGGCCGTCGGCTCCGTCGCGTCGCTCTCGGATCGCTTCTTCGTAGCCTTGACCGCATGTTTGTCGGGAACGGGTGTGGTGCCGACCAGAGCCAAAATGGTTTGTCCGGCGGCGGGCACCAGCGGCGCATCCACCGTGTTGATGTTCAACGCGCCTTCGGATGTGATGGCACACAGGACCGTTGGGACTTCGCCATACTTGTCTTGAAAATCGGCAAACGTGAAGGACTCGGTCAGCTTGGTCGTCTTCAGAGTGGCTCCCGCGGCGTGCATTTCTGACAACCGAGTGAACGTCAGTCCTTCGCCAAACAATTCGCGTCCCATCAAGTTCTTAGTCAACCCGCGACGCCCCGCCATGTTTTTGCTTTTGAACGTCAACTGATACAGCCGTGACGAATCAAACATCGTTCGGCATTCGCGAAGTGCCAATGAGTTGACTTCGTCATTGGGCGTCATGGCAAGCAACCGACCAATGCCCGACAGATCCAAATCTTCGCGAGCGTGCTCGTTCAAGATGTTTGCACACTCGGCTCTCAATCCGGCCATGCGAGCCTGGCTGACTTTGTTGTAGTTCGTATCGACCAGCAACACGGGGAAACCGGCTTCTTTCAACTCGTGAGCGAAGTCACGGACCCAGATATCAGCGCCAGCGATCAGAACACCGCGAGACGATTCGTCTGCGAGTTTCAGCAGTCGTGCCAGTGGCGCGGCGGCGATCCCGTACACAGCCACCGTGCCGATGATCACCAAGAACGTCACCGTCGCGAGTTGGTCTGCACCGGGGATGTTGAGGTCCGTGCGGCTTTCCATTGACAACGCAAACACGCTGCTGACCGCGGCCGCCACGATCCCGCGAGGAGCCAAACCGGCGATGAAGGTTTGTTCGCGATAGTTCAGCGGGCTCCGGAGCAACGAGATGTAAACGGAAAGCGGTCGGACAATGAAGATCAACGCGAGAATCAAGCCGATTCCGGGCATGCCGATCGTTGCCAGATCGCTCAGTTGAACTCGCGACCCCAGCACGATGAACAAGCAGCCGATCAGCAGCGTTCGTAAGTTCTCTTTGAGCTCGATGATGTGTTCGACGTCAAAGTGCTTTTGATTGGTCAGCCAAATGCCGAGAACGGTAACCACGATCAAACCGGATTCGTGAGCCACCATGTTGGCAAGCGCGAACAACAACAACGCCAATGAGAGGGCAGCCACGCCATGCAGGTGATCCGGCACCCAATAACGTCGCAGAGCTTGGGTCAGCAAGGCTCCGCCCAGGACACCCAATCCGACACCGATGGCGGTTGTGATCAACAATGATTTCAGGGCACCGGCCAGGTGAGGTGTCGATTGAGCCAACACCAACTCTTCGTACACCAACACCGCCAAGACCGCACCAATCGGGTCGATGACGATGCCTTCCCACTTAAGCGTCGACGCGACACGGCGGCTGGGTTTGACTTGCCGGAGCAAGGGGCCGATCACCGTCGGACCGGTCACCACCAAGATCGCTCCGAGAAGGAAGCTTAAATGCCAAACGAATCCAAGAATGAAATGGATGGCAAGCGTGTTCCCGATGAACGCTAGCAGTGCCCCGACGGTGCACAATCGCAGGGATGAGGACCCTGATTCGCGAAGCTCGCTCAGCTTCAGCGTCAGCCCGCCTTCGAACATGATGATCGCGACGGAAAGCGACACCAAAGGGAACAGGATATTGGGGCCGGCGGTTTCATCACCGCCCGTGAGTTGAGCCAACAGAGAATCCGGCTGCACCACAAAATGGCCCAGGCAGACACCAAACAACAGGAGCAACAGAATGCTGGGCAGTTTGGTACGCCACGCCAACCATTGGGCCGTCACACCAAGTGCGGGGACCAGGGCGAGATACAGCAAAAAATCCATGTGGCGGACGCGTCGACGAGTCAGAATCGGGATCAGGGACCGCCCACAGGATATCTGCCGCGAACCCAACGCGACAGCATAGGAGCCCGTCGATTCATTCGTCCCGGTTTATCCCGTGATGTGCAAACGTCCGCCGCCGTTGATCGACTTCGTTCAGAAAGAAGGCGTTGTCACGATCGGCTGGTCTTGAAACAGCTTGATCGATGGCAACGTGATTCCGCGTTTGCCGGCTTCGTATTTCAAAGCTCGCTCAAAGAACGGGAACGGGTAATGCTGATTTCGCCGGATCGCGTAACGCTCGACCGCAACGACCAAACGCAGGTCCAGTTTTCGGTCGTCGACCTTTTGAACGATGTTTCGCAGGTAGTCTTGCTGTGGCTGAGTCGTCGCGTGCAAACGGTTGACGAGTCGTTCGTAGAGACGAGCGGTGCTGTCTCCCTGACCGGACAGGTTGTTTGACGGAATGATCTGAGCTTGCGCGGCGGAAGCCGTCAGCAGACTGAGGCTGAACGTGGCGATTCCGACGGCGAGAGCGTTACGAAGCTGTCCCAACATGAGGCGACCAATTTTCGCGAAAGGTGTGATGGCAATTCGTTCCGTTGGGCTAGCAAAGATCTTCGGCCGGTCGCAACTTCAACTCGGAAGATTTTGTTCCACCGTTCGAAGTTGCATGGACACCCATTTGCCACTGGGCAATTCACGTTTGCCGATTTCGACGAAGTGTTGTCGCTCGTGAAACTGAAGCGACGGCACGTTGGCTGGTTCGCAATCGATCTCGGCCGCGATTTGCAATGCTCCCGTGTCGGTCGCTTCACGGTACAAACGTTCGTACAGGGAAGAGGCGACACCAAGTCCTCGCGCGCTCGCCGAGACCACCACTCGATCAACGTACAGAAAATGTCGTAGCCTCTGACTGAACCAACAGTAGTTCCCATTGTCATAGTCGACGCCTTCGGGCATCGCTAGCAGAAAGCCCACCACCGTTTGATGGTGCTCCGCCACCAAACAGAGACTGCAAAGCCGCTTGAGAACACGCAGGCGGTCAACGTCCATCGGACTGGTGAAAGCCACCGCGTCCGCGTTGAGCTGAACAACCATCTCGGAATCGCGAGTTTGCATCGCGCGAACAGTGAGGCTCAAGCGAAGCTCCAGGTTGGTGACGGTGTGAAAGTGAGCGGACAGGTTCGACGGGCCGGCGGAAGCTGAGGGCCAATCGAGCGAGTCATCACATCATCCGTACCGAAGGTGAAACTGTACAGGCTCCACTGGTCATCAGGTATGAATTCGCGTTCGCGTCAAACGAACGTCGACGTTTATCAAGCGTTGCGTGCGATGGTCTTGCACCAACAACCGGACCCAGCCACCTCGCCCTGAGTATCGCTGCAGAGCGTCGTCCAAATTCAAACGTCCGCCGGGACGATCACCGACTTGGTGCCCATTGACCGTCAGCAAACGATCGCCGGGTTCCAAACCAGCCCGCGCGGCCGGTGTCGATGCATGGACCTCGGTCAGCAACAGTCCGCGGTCGCCGTATTTACCGAAGACTCCGAGATACCAAATGCCAGGCGGATGGCGTTCACCGGGATGTGGCTCGACAAACAGCGGTGCCGCATCAACGGTTTTGTCGGGATCGCCATCAGCGACCTGAGCACCGTCATTCGTCGCACCATCCTTCACTGGTCCATTCTGAGTCGGTGGACCATTGCTCGGGGCATCCACATTTTTCGGCGGCAGATAAGTGGTGGCTGGCAAGAGCAGCAAGGCCAATGAAACGGACCAAAACCAAGAGAAGGAACCCATTTGTCGACCCTTTCCAAAAGAAGACCCGATCCAACAACACGTCCCAAAGCGAAACCCGACACACCAACGTCGCGTCTTCGCCGATTCAACTCTTCACCGATTCAATATTGTTCGGCTTGTCCACACCACAGGCAAGCGTGCCTCCAAACGGTACTGACTAGGCAACTTAAATTACAGCAAGGGAGTAATCACCACGAATGGATCCAAGGTAAGTATCCGACTCTGGATTTCGTGCCCGCCACTCAACCAAGTCAATTTGGATGGCACATCAGGCAAGACGAATCGTACCGAGCGTTGAGATGAGTCAACCAACTCAAAGTCATGGACTCGATAATATTGCGACGGATCACCGTTATCACCATCGGTAAGAAAATCGATGTATCGGAGAGCATTCAAATTGACACCTGAAACCGTGACCGTTTGTCCCGCTTGAATTGCCGTGATGCCGGATGGAAGAGTCATGGACGAGACTGGCGACTGGACTGCAATCAGAATGGGTGGCATTGGAATTTCGTTGCTTTGGCCACCACGACCAGTCAATTGCGCCGACCCCTCCAACTGGGATGGATCGACATCGCGAAAACGAGGTGATGACAAATCAAGCTTTATGGATCTTTGTTGAACGTCCTCCTGGGTCAACTCGATCATAAGTTGCCCCAATCGCAATCGATCTCCGACTTCCACCCCGTCGAAGTAGAAGGCGTCCGTCGATCTTCCAAGGTAGGGAACGATCTGTAGGTCCATTTCTGAACCCGCCAAACCCGGTCGGATCCAACCGGTTACCGCTTCGCGTGGTACTCGGAGTTCGTGGGTTGAGTCCGCAGGCACGTTGGAAGGACGTCTTAGATGGAGGCCATCGCCCATGGTCCATGTCGCAATGTCCTGTTGCCCGTATTTTCCAGGTTGACGACTGAAATAGATGTTGTCGCCGCTATTGATAAAGTCACCTGAGACGTTGATGACTTGACCGGCGTTGACGCTGGGACGGCTTGGGTCTGCCGGTGTGCCATGGTCGGCAGTCAGGTTGGAGATCGTCTCCACCAATGCGGGCGATTCAAAGAAGTCGAACGTGAATGCTCCCCAGTCCGATTCCAACCGCATTGGTCCTTTCGGAAGCTCGCTCAGGTTAAAAGCATTGAAACGCATGTTCGCTCGCGACCAAGACTGATCGCCCCAGTGCAGCGAGGTGTCTCGCAACTGCAGTAAGCCATTGGCTTGATCGCTCAAGAGGACTTCGAGTGTTTTGTCGAATGGAGCGATCTCATCGTCCGGTTGATTGAGCGACGCGCGGATGCCGTCGATCAGGGTTGGCGACAGCAGCCAATTTAGACTGGTGTCGCCTACCGGGCCAAACAACCAGAAATCGAAATTGGTGCGTGGCACATATGATTCGACGAGCACACCCTCCTCGACCTTGCCAATGACGTTTGGCGTTTTCGAGGGCACAGCACCGTTTAAGTTGTAAACGCGGCGATAGTACCAGGGGTCTCCTGGTTCGGCGTCATGATGGTCCGCTGCGGTGCGGTCCACCCACTGAATCAGTCTGAAATCTTCTGTTGCGGGCAACCCGGGATAAGTCAGATCACCGAGCAATGATGGTGGGTCGCCAATCCACCATGGCAAGATTGGAGGTGAGATTGCCGCCACGTCATTGCGTTCGAAACGAAGCACACCCTTGGTGACGCCCTCAGGCACTTGCAGTTCGATCGATCGCAGTTCATCTCGCTGGACATCCGGTCCAGGCTTGGAAGTTGCCGGTATGTCGTCGATGAACCAACGCATCGAACCGAGTTCGTTGCCGGCCAACAAAACGGTCGAACCCGCCTGACGCGAATCGCCTACCTGTGCAACGATCGTTGGGGCAATCTCCAAACGGAATGACCAATCACTCATTCGTCGAGTATTCGGTTCGCTTCCCCAAACGCGAAGCCGACCGGAGCGAGCGTTCAACGGCAAGTGGAAAGTGGCCCAGCCATCCGCATATTTGCCGGGCAAATCGATCACTCGTTCCGCAAGATTTCCATCGCTGTCCATCCACAATTGAAAGGACAAGTTGGCAGGTGCATCCTCCGAACCATTTCGACCATTGGGGGGACTCATCTGAAGCCGAACGAAGCTGCCGGCCAGCACGGTCCCTTCGTCAAGCTGGACGTAGTCGATCTGGCCGCCCACGCAAGGCTCGAATGAATCGACCGCTTCGATTTGCCATGATTCGCCGATCGGTTGTCGAAGTTGCGGCAGTTCCAGCTTCATTCGCCCGAAGTCATTTTCGATCACAATTTCTGATTGAACTCGCAGATTGGAGGCTGGCGAAAAACGCTCTTTCAACCGTGCGTTGATCATTCGCAGATGGCTGACCTCCATACCATCGACTGTCAAACGATAGGAATCACTGGTTCCGCTGATGATTATGTCACCGAGGCGGAGCGGAATCCGGTTCTCGGGTGGTATCGATGGCGAGGTGTTCCAACTGCCACTGCGATCAGGAAGACGAATTGAGGGGACATGTTGCAGTGGAAGGACCTGACCGGATTCTTGCAGCACTACTTTGACAACGGCGAGCTGCGATTCCGGGAAGATGTATTCGGCCCAGGTCCCGTCATCGCCAGTTCGATCCGGACGCAGAATGGAAGTCAGATCCGTTTCCCAGGGTTCCAAGCTCTCGGATATCCCGGAGTCATCGGGCTGCACTAGCAAAGTGGATCGCCACGAAAATCCTTCCCCTTCCAACCGAAAACGTTGGCCCGCATTGATTGAAGGTTGTGAAGGATCCGCCGGAGTTCCAAGTTCGGCTGTGACATCCAACCGCGACAGATCCGCCCGCGCGGTACGATTGTCGTCAACAAGACGGTCATAGCGAAACGAAGACAGTAACTGACGTGAGATCACGCTGCTGTCGTAAGGTGAAAGGTGATAAATCCAATCGCCGTTGATCAGCAATTTGTATGGGAAATCGAACTCGGGCTGTTCTGGCAACGCGGAATTCAGGTCGCCGGTTGGAACGGTTCCGATCGGCTCAAGCGTGTCGACGTCGAGGATCAAAGACACGCCAGTCCCCACCCAACTTTCCTCGCGGATGGCCAGCACCGATCCGGAGGGCGGCGTTTCGAGACCATCAAACAGTTCGATCTGACCTGCGATGGAATCCATCGGAATCACAATCAGGCTCTCAATCCAGTCACCCCCGGTTAATCCCAAATCATGAAACGGTGGCACATCGAAGACATCCGATAGTGACCGCGTCACCAACTGCTCGGCGGTTTCGAAATCAAACCGAACCAAGTTTGTCCCAGTGATCCCCAAGATCGACTTTCCCTCATCAATGGCGAACTCTTTGACGTGGGTTGGCAGCGACGCAAACCGTAGCGGTGCAATTTCGGAGACGCCATCAGAATTAGCGAACTGAACCGTTTGAAAGCCTGTGGTTGGCAGCGGAGCTCCCGAATAGAGAGGACTCCATGTTGCAACGTCCTCGCGGGTGATTGGAGTGGAATCAATTTCGTCTTCGCCCACGAATCGATACCGAAATGTCTCGAGTTCAGTGTCGATGCCGCCCAGGTGTTCATTTGACAGGCTCCATTTGCCCCTGCGGGCTACATCGGCGTCGAATTGGCTTACCGATGGAACCACACGAAGTGACGGTAATGCCTCCCGGTGGGGCTCGGTGACGGAGGATGTTGACCATGTCAACGGTCCGGTCACGATCTGGTCGTGCACCAACCACGAAATGATGCCAGTGCCAGGTTCAAGAAAGGCGTGTGACGATCGTCGTTCAACCACGAATGCGCCGCCGCGATGATAGCCTTGCGATACGATCAGGGGCGAACTTCTGGGGACATCGACTCGCACCCGAACGTATTGCCCTGGATTCACTGCGGGAACATCTGAGTCAAATGTCGATCCATGTTCCGGTCGCAAGGCCGACCATCCTTCCACGACCGACGCGGAGTATCGCGGATTGGGTTCCTGCCAATCGATTGTCATCGTGGTTTCCACCAACCGGGTGTTGCCGGCGATGTCCTCCAGATCGGCCTGCACCGACAAGATTGGTGGAGGCAGCTGATCGGGATTCGCGACGTTGATAGCGTTGATCGGAAACCGGAAACGAGTGCCGAAGGTGTTGGTGATTGTCTCCACCTCAGCCACTGTGTCGATGCGAAACGGTCCTGATACAAACTGGATGTCGAGTGATCGTAGGCTTTCCGGCGTGATCGAAGTTCCGTCCAGCACCGACACATCAATGTAACGAGCGGTTGGGGAAATCGTGCGTTCGACGAATAGTTGCGGTGCATCGCGGTCGCGAATGACGTCCAATTCACCGATGACCTGTCGATCCGACCACGTCGTGCCTGCAAATCCTTGGACGACCGTTAAGCGAGTCGGGAAAGTTGCACCGCCCGAGGATCTCACCAGGTAGGGCAAGTCATTGTCTGAGATTTCAAACTTGTTGTTCGTGACCCGAGACGAATGGACCAATCTGGATTGAAGCTGCCCATCGGTATCGATGCCGACGACGTGCAGGGTTCGCATCGATTCAGGAAGATCGGCCAGCCAACACACTGTGCCACGAAGGGCCAAATCGTTTGTGATCGAGTCGCGGTTGGTTCCTCCTCCCGTCGCCGAGTCATTGGCGAGTTCCAAAGGAGGCCGCACACCTGCATCCAACGCGTTGATGATCCGCAACGCATCTAAAGAAGTCAGGCGACCATCGACATGAACATCGCCGGCGGAACCGGGGGACACCACCACATCATCGTCTCCAATTTGGTTGATGATTTGGAGCGCGTCCAAGGCGGTGACGGTTTTGTCGCCACTGACATCCATCCTCCAATAGTCGGGGGCCGGTAAGCATGCGTCGGCCGCCAACAAACGCCGTGAATCCAATTGCTCGAAGCGCGGAGTTCTCGCTATTGAATTCTCATTTTTGTTCGTTCGTCTCTGTTGTCGATCTCGCATGGTCGCCAGTATGACACGCGGGACGCAAATCGCCGAACGGAAAACACATGAAAGTCGCGTTAGGTTCCACTGGGAACGCTATAGCCGAATAGTCAATTGAAACGGTCAATTGAGCGATGACGGATGAGAGACCGTTTGACGCAACATTGAGATCATTCGAGCGATGTTCAGTACATCCCGTTGTTGGGATCGTCGCGGGGGTCGCCGCACCAGCGGTTCATGGCTTCGAGCACTTCGTCTCGCTCGTGGGCGTTGGTCCACACCGAATCGTCGACGTCGAGTCGGATCTCGTAATAGCCTTCTCGCTGGCAGTCTTCTTCGCCGCAGAAGTGTGGCAGGTCCGCGATCCAGACGATCCGGTACAGCGGCACGTGTTTGTCGTCGACTTTGACGATCGGCGATGCCATGAGAGAATTCCTTGGGCGGTGTGAAAGAAAAAACGAGCTGCCAAGCGTTTGCAAGTTGCAGCGTGTGATCGCTCTTTGTCTCAGTTGAAGGAGTCTTTCGTCAAGCCAGTTCTCGACTGCGATTCGCCGACGCCTGCACGGCTTGGATCATCGCCCCGCGAACGGCGTTCCTTTCCAGCGTGCTCATGGCCGCGATGGTCGTGCCGCCGGGACTGCACACATTGTCTTTCAAAACGCCGGGATGTTCGCCCGTTTCGCGAACCATTTTGGCTGCGCCGAGCACCGTTTGCGTGGCCAATTGCAAAGCGGTGGCCCGTGGCAATCCGGCGGCGACGCCTCCATCAGCTAACGCCTCAATGATCAGAAAAACGTAGGCCGGGCCGGACCCGCTGACGCCGGTAACGGCATTCATTTGTGGCTCGGTGACTTGTGCGGCGATGCCGACGCTTTCCAGCATGGTCTTGACCAGCTCAATGTCGTCGTCATCGACGCCGTCCGCGGCACAGAAGCCGCTGGCACCCTCGCCGACCAAGCTGGGAGTGTTGGGCATCACTCGAACGACTCGGCGATGGCCGGCCTGCTCGGTCAACGAATCGAGACCAATTCCGGCGGCGATCGAGATGATCAGGCGATCGTTCCAGTCGGCCGAGTTGCCTTGCTCGTCTTGGACAGTCATGACCTCGGCGATGATGTGCGGCTTCACCGCCAACATCACCACCTTCGCAGACGCAACGGCCGCAACGGTGTCGGTCGTGGTTGTGCATCCTGGATGATTCTCGGTCCACCAAGTTCCCGTCGACGCGGTTTTGTGAACGACCGTCAACTCTTCGGCGTCCAGGCAACCGCTTTCGAGCATTCCGCCGACCAAGGCGCGAGCCATTTGTCCGCCGCCGATGACCGTCAATCCAGTGAGTTTCATTTCCAAAGTGACTTTTGAAGAAAGAGGTGAGAGCGACTCGGAAGGATGTCGTGCTTGTGCGAGAGGAGTGACTGCGACGCAAGAAGGCATCGCACTTCGCAAAGCAACGATCGCGGAAGGGCGAGCGGTTCGATGCACTCGCCTGGTGCACCGAATCAGAACATTCCGGGGGTGCGTTTTTCGACGTTCGAGAGCAACTGCATCAATGCCACTCGCAATTGTTTGACCCGCAGCGGCAGCGGCAACAAGACTCGGTTGGGGCCGCGTCGAGCCCGGCTGATGATGTGGCCTTGGCGCTGGTCCACCAGCAAGATGGCGGGAATCTCGGCGGTCTGTTCGTCGCTGACAAATTGGTTGTACGCTTCGAGTGCTTGGTTGCCCAGTTCGGCTGCACCGAAGATCACGCAATCTGCCGGACGTTCGATGGCGTCTTCGAAACGTGCCAACGCGCGACGCGGGTCTGCGATGATCAACACGCGATAGCCGCGAGCCTTCAAACGTTCGCGAACGGCGTTTTGTAAATTGGCTTTGGATTCCACCAACATCACCACGTAGCCTTCGCCTTCGTTGGTCACGACATGATCGTCACCCACATCCGCTGCATTGACGGTGCCACTGGTGTCGTGAATTTGTCGTTCCGTCGGGCCACGTTTCAACGTTTCCAACACGCGTTCGACTTCGATGCGCAGAGCCGATGCGGACTGAATGCGTTTCTCCGGATCGAACGCCAGGATCTTCATCAGCAGTTGATTGACGATGCCCGGGATGTCAGGAACGTACTCCGAGATCGGTTTGATCTCCTGGAACCGAGTCACATTCAACCGAGCCAAGCGGTCACGTGTTTCAGACAATGCCGGTGTGCCCGCCAACATGTGATAAAGCATGTTGCCGGTGAAGAAGATATCGCTGCGAGGGTCATCCTTGCGAACATTGGTACCGCGTTCGAGCGCCGCGTAGTCGATGGCCCGTGCATTGGGACAATCGGCGACTTGTTCGGGGTTGTTCCGGTCGGCCAATGCGGCCAAACCAAAGTCAACCAGTTTGGCCGTTCCGGTCGACGAGATCAGCACGTTCGATAGCTTCAAGTCACGGTGGGAAATCCCCAAACCGGCGGCGTAGGCCAAACCAGCGGCGACTTCCATCGTCAGTTTCAACGAAAGTTCGACCGGAAGCTTTTCTCGAATGCGAACGAGTTCCCGGAGCGTTTGCCCTTCGACGAATTCCATGACGAGGAACGGGTTCCGTACATCCGGCACGACATCCAAAATCCGGACGATGTTGGGGTGTTTGAGTTTGAGCCCCATCCGTCCCTCGCGGAGGAACTGTTCCATCTCTTTGGGTTCGTCGCGGAAACGTTTTCGCAGGACTTTCACCGCGAAAACTTCGTCGCCTTTTTGAGCGCGATAAACTCGAGCGAACGTACCGGCACCGATCAGATACTGGACTTTGTATTCGCCATAGAAGTAGCCGCCTTTGTCACCTCGCGTCAGCTTCTCGCATTGCAACGTCGTCAGGATGCCGTGACGCTGCAACAGTTCCACAACGTCCTTGAGTTGACGTTCCTCGGCACCCAGTTCCGACAGCGCGCGATCGACCGACCGGCGATCAGTCAGCCCGACCGCGATGGCACGTTGAATGAACTCTTCGGGACTCGCCACACTCATGGGGTGGAATTCGCTGGCGTTTGGCGTTCGTATTCATGCAGACGCACGCCCACTTCCCTGAGCGCGGCCAAGTCATCGTTCCAGTCCGCGTTCTTCATCTGTTGCGGCGACAGATACACGTTCAGGTACGGTGCGAAGCGTCGATCGCTCGCGGCGTCCGCACGACACATCTCGACCAATGGCTTCAGATTGGCGACCGGATTGCCCGGCATGATCAGCATGTCCAAATCGTCCAGCGACGTCAGAGGCTGCAACGACGTGATCTTGTTGTCGGAGATTTCCAAAGTGGTCAGCCATCCCAGTTTCGATACGGGATCAAGACTGGTGAGCTGATTCCCAGCGGCGTCCAACGACCAAATCTTGTTCAGGTCCGCGATCGGATCGAGGCTGGTGAGCTGGTTGTCCGCAACATACAAAGTCCGCAGATTGGACATCTTCTTCAGCGGATCCAGACTGGTTAGCTGGTTGCCGGAAACGTCTAGCAACTGCATTGCTTGCAATTCGACCAACGGATCGAGGCTGGTGATTTTGTTGCCTGACAGCGTGACCGACTGCAGTCGTTTGAGTTGTGAGATCGGTGACAAGTCAGCGATCTGGTTGTCGGCTAAGTCGATCAGCATCAGGGCTTTGCAGTGCTGCAGACCTTCGAGCGACTGGATGCCTTTGCCAACACCGACCACGCGAGAGATTTTCTCGACGTCCTTTGCGGTGATCGGTTCGTCGTTGTGTCGTTTGGCGAAGACCTCGGATCGCACGGCGGCTTCGAGAGCCTTGTCGGGGAAGATCGATTTGACCGGTGGCTTCGGTTCGGGCTTCTTCTCTTCCTTCGCAGGTTCGTCTTTCTTTTCGGCCGCTTTTTTATCAGCTGGTTTCTTCTCGGCCGCTTTTTTGTCTTCGTCCTTCTTCGGAGCTGGCTTCTTTTCTGCTTTGTCTTGCTTGACGGCTTCTTTTGCGGGCTGCTTGTCGTCCGCGGGGGCCTCGGTTTTCTTTGGCTCGTCGTCGCTGAATGCCGAGACCGGCTTTGCGGTCAGCCCGAACAACAAGAAAACGCCAACGGCGAGAATCAGGGCTTTTTGCGAGCTATTCCAGACGTGATTCATGGGAAAACGCTGAACTGATCGGGGAATGAAGATTGAACGCACCGAAAGGCCCCATCATAGTCGGTCGGGGCTGGGATCGTCATGTCCTGTTCTTCACGTCCGCCTGATCCGCGTCAGAATTCGCTCAGTTGGTCGATGCAACCAGACTTTGAATCAGAATTGCCAGTGCGGCGCTGGTCATCGGAGCACTCATGCTGGGCGAATCCGAATTTTCGCGGGCGACCTGGACGGGTGCCAGTGGCATGTGCACAAACAGCGACTGAGTCCGCATGCTGAATGCCGCCGAGTAGTGGTGGCTGAGAAACAGTGCGGCGTTGCAAAGATACGTGCCCGCGTGGTGCGAGACCGCCGCTGGAATCCCCGCCTCGCGAATTTTTTGGGCCGAAACGGCGAGCGGCAGCTTGGACCGGTAGGCGGCCGGGGCGTCGCCGAGTATCTCCGTCCCGTCGGTTCGCAGGTTCAGTCCGACCGATTCCAACCGCATTTGGGTCGATCCGGGGGCCTGCCCGCAGTGAATCGCCAAATCGTATCCGCCTTGCAAATCCTTTCGCAAACGTTCGCTCATCATCCGCAAATCGACGGGATAGCGGCGAGTGACCAGTTCAACGGGCCCGTCGTACCAGTGCGTCAGTTCCATCAAGCTCATCCAGCTTGAGTTGTCCGGCCAGCGATCGTAGGGCTCGAAGGCCGTCAAAAGAACCTTGGTCACGAGGTGGTGTGTCCGGAGAAAGCGTTGGAAGCGAAGAACAATCGAGCGGGCAGGACAGGCTGAGACCGCAATTATAGTTCGCGAATTCGCACTCGGGAGAAGAAGGGCGGAGCTAGGAGCTAGGCGTTAACGCAGAAACGCCCCCGAATCAAGTTGACTCGAGGGCGTTCGGCGGTTCAGAGAGCTGCGTTCGTCAGGCCACCGGACATGGCCTGAAGCGATCACCAGTTGAAGTTCGCTCCGAGGTAGGCTCCGTGAAGAATCAGGCTGCTGTCGGCGTGCAGGGCACTGGCCGATGCACTCGAGCTGTAGTCACGCGAGTAGTTGTCGGCGATGGCCAAGCCGGTCGCACCGAGGACTCGGTAACCACCGCGGATCGTCCAGCAGTTGCTGACGCGGACACCGAGGCCCAAGTCGAATTCGCCCAAGGTCGACAGAACCGTGTCGGTTGTCTCGTAGTCGATCGCCAGACCTGGCATCGCTGCCAACTCGGCCGCGGTATCTTGCGTTCCCAAACGATGACGGAACTCAGCTTGGTTTCCGTAGAGACCGAACTTGCCGCCGACGTTGAAGTTCACACGGCTGCCCAAGCAGTAGATCAGTTGGCTGCCGAACTGGTAGCCGAACAAATCGTTCTCCGTCGAGGTCGTGTCGTAGATATCGTTCATCGTGTAGCCCGCACGGCCATCGACGTCGAAGGCATAGTCCACGCTGTCTTTGAACTGGAACCAACGCAAACCGTGGCTGGTCACGACTTGGACTTTGCCGTTGCAAGGACGAACGAGTGGTCCGGCGGCTCCGCCATAACCGAAACGAGGTCCGCATGGTTGGCATGCGGCAGGTGGGCAGGCACCCGTGTTGCAGCTGCCGTAGCCACCGTACTGAGCTCCGCCGTAACCGCCGACTCCGCCGTAGCCACCAAAGCCCATGAAGCTTTTCATCTTGTGACCGAAGCCGTGGCCGGTGCCGCAAGAAGCAGCCGAAGCTCGTTGAGCCCCCATCAAGCCGAAGCTAAACAGGTTGACTTCCAAGCCTTGGATGTCGACGTCGCGACGTGCACGGAACTGAGTGGCTTCCGCATAGGAGTTGGTACCAGCACCACCTGGAGCGGCGTTCGTATCACCGCCGTCCAGTGCCGATTGACCGGCACGTCCATCGATGATGTCGTAGATGCTGTAGTCAGCGCCACCGTTCAGGGCGTTGTATGTTCCGCCACCGTTGTCGTAGTTGTACGGCATTTGAGCGCCGTGGTACTGAGGCATGCCCGATGCACGCAGAGCACCACCACCGCCACCGTTGGCGATCGAGTCTTCCGCCGTGTAGACCGGCGAGTTGTACATCTCGGAATCTGGATCCCAGTTGAAGTACGTCACACCGAGCCCGTATTGGCCGCATCCGAGGTAACGACCGAAGCTGAGGCTGTAGCCAAGAGCACTGTCTGGTTCGATCGATCCGATGCCCATCAGTGGCAAGTAAGGACGGTTCGGATCAGCGGAGTCGTAGCGAGAAACGATGTTCCGGTCTTTGCCGTTGGTATCCATGTTGAAGAACAACAGGTCAAACGATCCGAACCATGGGAACAAAGGTGCGCGAACGGGAGCCGCTGCTGGCATGCCGCATGATTGGGCTGCGTAGGAGCTGCCTTCCCAAGGTTGCGAAGCCGCTTGCATGTAGGGGCTTGGCTGAGCACATGACTGGCAATCGCCCGATGCGGAACCGTACTCGACGGGAGCCGCGTGGTGCTCGACAGGTGCGGAGTGCTGGTGCACCGTGGAGTGCTGGTGGGTGCCCGAGTGTTGATGCACCGTTGCCGATGGAGCCGCGTAGCTTGGGGCCGGTTGTGCGGGAGCAACATGTTGTTGCGTGGGGGCCGCCAGCGATTCGCCGTACGAAGGGGCTGGGGTGGGGATGGATTCAGGCGGTGGCAATTGCGAATCGTATCCACCGGTCGAGGCGGGTTGGAACAATTGAGGCCCGTTGTTTGGGACTCCGAAGTTGTTCCACTTCGCGGGTGCCTGGTAGTTGTTGGCGGGTTGCTGATAGTTGCCGCCGCCGAACGTCTGCACGGACTGGGTCTGTGGCACGCCCAGTTGGCTGGTGGGGCCAACGTTGGGTTGAGCCGTGTTGGTGTAACCGTTGTAAGGTTGACCACCGTAAGGGTTCGGCCCGTATTGTGCCGAAGCGACCGTGCAAACACCCATGGAAAGGGTGGCTGCGACAGCTCGCAAGACGTTGAATTTCATCGCTGACTCCTTCTGCGTGCGCTAATGTGCTTCATTGCAACTGCCCTAGCCGAAATCGAGTCATCCATTGAGGCGACCGACCAAGATCGAAATGACAGTCAACGTTGGACCAGGTGTTGCCGGCCCAAAGGCTGGGAGGCACTCACGATGTGTCATGTCGATCTCAATCGGGTGAGCATCGTGCTCGGCACCCACTCGAATGTTCAATGCGGTGGACTTGAATTGAGAGTGTCGGGGCACCACGCCGATTGCTCGGCTTGGGAATCCTTCCGCAACTCGAATCGACCGTGGTGCACCTATTTCCACGTACCAATCCCTCAATTGGCGGCTAACTCACACCGGTTTCCATGAAGAATGGTTGCGATTGCCAGAAGCGGCACAAACGGAACGGTTTGCCAATCCGAACCGTTTTCGCCCAACGGTACCGGCGAGGGAGATTGAATTCACCAATCGGCAAACTGCCCGTTATCCGAACAGTGGTTGTGGGAGACGCGTCTTGCCGGTTTCAAACATGCAGCGGGGGTTTGCCTCGCGGCTTAAGTCCGCAATTTGCGAGTAGCCGTGCCGCCCATCGCGAGAAGTTGGGTCGACTTTCGGCAGAGGACAGAACCGCCGAACGTCGTTCCCTTGATCTCCTCGCCGTTCCGTTGCAGGATTGACGCTGCGGTTGTCCGCAGGCTTCGCTCGCCGCTCCGCTGCTTCCGATGTGATCCCATCGATCGCCCCTCTCTTTCTCCCACACGGATTCTCAAAATGGCTTCACCCACGCCTTCGAAGGCCAAAAACGTGCTGGGCACCGAATTGGAGGTATGCAGCACCGATCCGATGACCGGTTTCTATCGCGATGGCTGCTGCAACACAGGCGGCCAGGACGTCGGATTGCACGTGGTGTGTGCCGAGATGACCGAGGACTTTCTCGAATTCAGTCGCCGCCAAGGCAATGACTTGAGCACCCCCATGCCGATGTATGAATTCCCCGGTTTGAAACCAGGTGATCGGTGGTGTTTGTGTGCGGCACGTTGGAAAGAGGCTTTCGACGCGGGAATGGCACCCAAAGTCCACTTGGAGGCCACCCACATTTCGGCACTCGAGTTCGCCTCGCTGGACGAACTCCGCGAGTTCGCGTTGGACTGAGCCTGCGTTTGGGATCAGCCCATGCCTGAGTTCAGCCCGTGCAGCCGAGTATCAGGCTTTTTGGCCTTGAATGGTCAGGACCAGATTCCGCGACGAAGCACGATCGCGGTGTTCGCACAGGTAGATTCCCTGCCAAGTGCCCACGTTCAGTCGTCCGTTCTTGATCGGAACGCTGACGCTGCTTCCCATCATGGATGCTTTCACATGGGCGGGCATGTCATCGGGGCCCTCCAGCGTGTGCACATAGGCAAGTGATTCCGGAACGGCGTGATTCATGGCCGTTTCGAAGTCCACTCGCACATCGGGATCCGCGTTTTCGTTGATGGTCAGCGAAGCGCTGGTGTGCTGAATGAACACGTGAAGCAGTCCGATTTCGATCTCACGGAGCTCCGGCAAGGCCTCCAGGATCGGCCGTGTGACCAAGTGAAAACCACGTCGAGCGGCTGGCAAACTGATTTCACGCTGCATCCAGTACGACATTTGGGAAGCGACCAAGAGTTCGAGAAGAAATTTTTTTGAATTTTTTTTCGGGCTCGCGCGAGTGGTAACGTTTGTGCGTTTTCTGACTCACCCGACCCGGCGGGGGCGAATTTTGAACGAGAAACCGGTTTCATGGCAAGGCTGTCAAGCCCCTTCTCGAAACCTTCATCTAGGGATTAGGTTGGCGATCACCCCCTTGACGCCTTCATATTTCCCCAGCTTCCAAATCCATGGAGCAGATACCGGTAAAGTCACCCTGGTTGGCAAGCTCACTAATGACCGTTGTGGGCAGACGCGTAGAACCCTGGGAAGGGCAAGCCCCCTCCAGAATTTTCTTGACCCACGCATTCCGACACGAATAATCCCCTCGTGTGAAATGCTCCCGGCGAAAGGAATTGGTTGGGAGCGAGTGTTTAAAAGTTGAGTTGCGGACGCGCGGAGCGCTCCTGACTCCTTTGAAAGTAAATCGGAATAGTATGACTCATTGCAAAAACGTTTTCGAAGCGATCTTGCGTTACGGACACGATGAAGATTTCGTGCCTAACGAAGACGAAACGTTCACTGCGACGGATGCTCCTGCGGGCAGCCAAGAGAAGATCGAAGTCCTGCGTCGTCGTGTTGAGTTGGGCCAACCACTTTGGCACACCACCGACCGTATCGACTACAGCGGTTTGACTGGCGCGATCCGCCCTCGCGAGTAATCGGGAATGGCGATGTGTCTCGCGTGATCAACGCTGAGCTTTCCGCATCTCCCTCCCCCCACGCAACGAAACGACCCAGAAACCCCGGTCTCCCGCGACCGGGGTTTTTTATTTGTCGCTTCGCTTTTTCCCGGTCGCGTCTCCGAATGGGGAAGCGATTGCACGCGGATCCGTTAAACTCTCTCCATGCTGCCACCCAATCTTTCCACGCCGCCCGAATTGCTCGCCCCCGCCGGTAATTGGGACTGCGCTGATGCGGCAATCGAAAACGGTGCCGATGCGATCTATTTCGGCTTGGACCGCGGTTTCAACGCGCGACATCGAGCCGCGAATTTTGGGGTGAAGGACCTGCCATCGCTGATGGGCAAATTGCACCTTCGCGGGCTACGAGGCTATGTGACGCTGAACACGCTGGTTTTTCCCGAAGAACTCAGCGGTCTGATCGAGGTCATCGACGCGATCGCCAGTGCTGGCGTGGATGCAGTTCTGGTCCAAGACTTCGGTGTTGCTCGGATCGTGAAAGCGATTTGCCCGGACTTGGAAATTCATGCGTCGACGCAGATGAGCCTGACCAGTTCGGAAACGATCGCGGTGGCGGAGTCGTTGGGGCTTTCACGCGTCGTGGTGGCTCGTGAATTGTCGGTGTCCGAGATCAAGAAGATTCGATCCAAGACACAAATGCCATTGGAGGCGTTCATTCATGGTGCGCTATGTGTTGCGTACAGCGGCCAGTGTTTGACCAGCGAATCACTGGGCGGACGCAGCGCCAACCGCGGGCAGTGTGCACAGGCTTGCCGTCTGCCATACGAGCTGGTCTGCGACGGCGAAGACCGAGACCTGGGGGACGTTCGCTATCTGCTCAGCCCGCAAGACCTGGCCGGCTACGCCGCGATTCCGGACATGATCGATGCCGGCGTGAACAGCCTGAAGATCGAGGGCCGTCTGAAGACACCCGAGTACGTTGCCAACATTTGTGGTCATTATCGCCGAGCCATCGACCAAGCCGTCGCGGAAGGAACGGTCGATCTGGGAAACGAGGCGCGACACGAAATGGAGTTGTCGTTCTCGCGAGGCTTCACGCCCGGATGGTTGGAAGGCAACGACCACAAACGCTTGGTCCCCGGCATCCGATCTGCCAAACAAGGCATCGAGTTGGGCGAAGTGCGAGCGATTGGCAAGGATTCAATCTTGGTGGACGTTCAGTGCCGACTTGCTTTGGGCGATGGATTGGCGATCCAGTCCGCCGTGGATCCCAACAGCGGACGTGCCTTCGACAGCGGATTCGCCGATCATCACCAAGGTGGCCGAATCTACTCGCTGAACCTGGATCAACCGGAACGATCGAATCGTCGCCAATCCTCGCGTACGAATCAGTCGAACGAAAGGAATTCGAAACGCAAGTCACCGTCGCCTTGGGAGCGAGCACGTCAACGAACACAGATGGCTGCCGGATCGTCGGCCTCTGAATCGTCGGCTTCTGAATCGTCGCCTTCTGGATCGTCGCCCCCTGAATCCTTGGGTGCAAAACGATCTGATGTCGAACCGGGGCAAAGTGTTTGGATCGGATTCGGACGAGGCGAGCTAGATTTCTCTCGCATCGAAATCGGTGCCACCGTCTTTAAAAACGATGATCCGCAACTCAACAAACGGCTGGCCGCGACGTTTGGCGGCAAACCCAGACGGACGCGTGCGTTGGATTTGCACGTGGTTGCGAAAGTCGGCTCGCCGATCGAAGTCACTGGTACGTTAGAAAGCAGCGACCCATCCATCCGAGACCCATCCATCCGAGAAACGGTGGTTGGGGAAGACCCGCTGGACGTGGCTCGGAAGCACGCGATCACGGACGACGTTTTGACGGACAAATTGGGACGTTTGGGAGGCAGCCCGTTCCACTTGGGGAGGCTAACGTCTGAATTCGAGGGCAACCCCATGGTGCCGTTGGGTTTGCTCAACCAATTGCGTCGCGAATTGGTTGAACGCGTGGAAGACCAGTTGCACACACCGCCGCGACGCACAGTGCGAGTGTCCGCGGGAAAGGCTCTAATTGCACCGATTGCGAGCGACAACGCGGATGACCCAAGCTCATCGGCGGACACCGAAGGAGCGACCTTGTCCGTCTTGTGCCGCAACATGGAACAGGTGCATGCCGCGATTGCGATGCGAGCCAAACGTGTTTACGTGGATTTCCACGATCCTCGCGAACACAAACAAGCCATTTCGCTGTCGGAGCAGAATGAAACGGAGATTTGGATCGCTTCCATTCGGATGCAAAAACCGGGTGAGATGGGGCTGCTGAAACAACTGATCAAACAGGAACCGGCGGGAGTTCTCGCGAGGAATTTGGCCGCCATGAATGCCGGCTTGGACGCGGGGCTGCCAACCATCGCGGATTTTTCTTTGAATGTTGCCAACCATCGATCCGCGGAATGGTTGATCGACCAGGGCGTTCAGCGAGTCACGGCGTCGTACGATTTGAACGCGGATCAATTGGATCAATTGGTACGTTCGATGCCAGCGACTTGGTTGGAATTGGTGCTTCATCAACACATGCCGATGTTCCACATGGAGCATTGTGTGTTCTGCAGCGTGCTTTCGCCTGGCACGAACAAGACCAACTGCGGACGGCCTTGCGACACGCATGTTGTTCAGTTGCGGGATCGTGTTGGCAAGTTGCATGAATTGCAAGCCGACATCGCTTGCCGAAACACTCTGTTCAATGCGACGCCGCAAAGCGGAGCCGATATCACGCGAGACATGATAGGGCACGGCGTTCGTTCGTTCCGCGTTGAACTGCTGACCGAAAAGCAAGCGGACGCCGAGAAGGTCTTGCAGTTGTATCAGCAACTGTTGGCTGGCGAGATCGAGGGTCGCGATGTGTGGCAAAACTTGGCCGCCGAAAACCGAGTCGGTGTGACTCGCGGAACGTTGGAAGCTAAGCGAAACCCGCTGGCGATTCTGTAAGACGCGTTGTTCGTCCGTCAGCGTCACCGATCAACCAACCGTAGGATGGGCACTCCTACCCATCCATGCTGCCGCCGAAACTCGAATGCGGCCAATCACGGTGCATCGACCATCCGGTTGCAGTCTCCCATTCGCAACTGATGCTTACGCCAAAAGAACGCTCAAGGCAGCATCCGGTAGTGCTCCGCGGCGAATTGCAAATCCTTTGAAAACGCTTCTCGCATGGTTTGCCGAGTCTCTTCGTTGGGCACTCGCAAGATTGCCGAGGGGTGATAGGTGGCCATCGTCCATTTGGCGTGATCCGAACGATGCACTTGGCCTCGTTCAACCAACAACCGAAACGCTGGACCGAGCAAGACCTTGGCGGCCGTGGCGCCGAGTGCAACGATCATTGGCGGACGTATCACGTCCAGTTCGGTTTCGAGCCACGGTCGACACGCGGCGACTTCGCGAGCCGCGGGTTTGACGTGCAGACGTCGCTTTCCAGTCGGTTTGAATTTGAAGTGTTTGACCGTGTTGGTGATATAAAGTTCTTCGCGGTCCAAGCCCACCGCCTGCAACACCTCGTCCAGCAATTGCCCGGCGGGACCGATGAACGGGCTGCCGTGCAAGTCTTCTTG
The DNA here is from genome assembly GCF_020966775.1 of Rhodopirellula halodulae. Classification (NCBI taxonomy): domain Bacteria; kingdom Pseudomonadati; phylum Planctomycetota; class Planctomycetia; order Pirellulales; family Pirellulaceae; genus Rhodopirellula; species Rhodopirellula halodulae. The sequence continues at coordinate 293,175 of NZ_JAJKFV010000030.1, forward strand.
ATCGCCCGGCTGTTCGCCAACCAAGACGAGCTTGGCATTCGGATTGCCAACTCCAAACACGGTTTGTGTCGCTGGACCATGAAGGTCGCAGCCTTCGCAAACGGAGGCGGCTTGGCGAAGTTGTTTCAGTTTGGCGTCCGTCGATGAGCCGCTCAGCTCGGGAAGATACGGTTTGGCGGAAACGCCACCCTCGGCGTGTCGGATCATCGTTTCGACTCGCGTTGGTGCGTTGCGGACCAAGTCTTCGATCAGCTCGGTCTCTGGCATGGTTGCCCAATGTTTCCGTGGCATCTCGGCTCGCATGGCCGACAATTTGATCCGAGCCGGGTTGAAGATATTCGCGTAGTAGGTCTTCCAGACTTCTTCCAGTTCGTCGTCCGCTGGTGCGTCGCTGCGGGGAGCACCCGTGCCGAACGTCAGCGATTTGCCATCCCAGAAAGCTGATTCATCGGGAGTGAGAATGGCCCACCGCATAACGTCGAATCGTCGCGCAAAGAAGTCGGCGACCAATTCCAAGGTGTAATGATCCGGACGGTGCCAAGCGACGAACCGCGGTCCGTCTTCGTCATGGATTTCTCGAAAGCGAACAAAGGCTTTCATCTTGTGAGCGTCGCGACGGACACTCTTTTCCATTTGCGTGACCGCATGAACATCCGCATCAGCGGCGTTGGTTAGCAAGTGTTTCTCGCCACCCGTGATCCGCCACAGCAACCGGTAGAGCAATTCCCACCGTTTAGGAGAACGGTGATGAGCGACCGAGCGGGCAAGATTGAGATAAGGTTTGGGGACCCGAAACGGCGACGCGGAGGGCTCGGCGCCTTGTTTGGCTGGACTGGCCGCTTGCGTTTCGTCCAAATCAGATTCCGACGACTCTTCCGCAAACAGACTGGACTGACGCTGGCCCATCTTGGACCGGCCGTCGATCCAGTGGATGGTTTCCGGCGCGGCTCCGCTGATCAGCAGACGCCGCGCCGAGTTTCGCCAATCTTCCCACCGCGTCGCCCGAACACTCAAACATTCTTCGGACGCGGTCATGGCAAGAAAGATCAATCAGTTGACGGAAGGAGACTTCTTCTTCAATGCGAATCCGAGTGCGACCGCGATCGCATAACCGACCCAGATGACCGCCACGATGCGGAAGGACAGAGGATCCGGAGCCAAGTATTTTTCGTACACGGCAACCCCTGCCGAAGCGGTCGCACCGATCACGGCCAAGCCCATGAACAGGTTCCACATCAGTCGGCTGCCACCGGTGGGCCGGTCGTCGCCGAGAATGTCGTTGCTGTTCATCATCAAGAAAAACGTGAAGTAGGCGATTGGCAACAGCATCACCGCGAAGGTGCTGGCCAAAATTGCCAACCAGAACTTCAAATCAGGATCGGTCCAAAGTCCGACCCAGCTCGCTCCGGAGGCACCGGCGATCAGCACACCGATGATAAAGATCGTTTGGCTGTCGGGGCGTCCGAACATTTCGCGAATGGCGTAGCCGTTGATCAGCATGAGGATGATGATCGTTGAGAAACCCATTCCGAAGACGCCCAAGCCGAAGATCAGTTTCGCGAGTTTGTCACCGAGCAGCGGGGCGAGCGTTTGCGAAAGCTCGAAAGCGTTTCGTTTGACGAGTGCCGCGGCCAATCGTTTTTCGTCTTCAGGAAGCTCAGCCACCATTTGCAACTTGGTCGCTTCGTCGGTGGTTGCGGCGGCTTCGCCCAGTTGCGAATCAACGCGAGCGATCAAATCGCCTTCGACTTTGGAGAACAACGGAGATTCTTGCATCGTCGCCAAATCGCTGGAGGCCAAGTTTTCATCGATCACGTTGTGGAACGAGGAAGCCGATGCGATCACCACGCAACTGGTGACCAAGACGAAGGGAATGGCCATCCCGGTCGACAAGTCGAAACGTGCCAACCCACGGAAGGTCTTGTCCCATCCGCGAGCCAACATCGAATAAGGCAGCAAAAAGGTCATGTTGATCCCGACCGCGGTGGCGATCGCCGAGATCATCACACTTCGCTGCGTCCCCATCAGCTTTTTGGTCCAGAATGAGCTGCCTTCTGGTGAGAGACTCGCAACCGATTCACGCAATTCACCGGCTGGACGTGCAAACTGCGTGAGGTCAGGAATCAGGCCAGCAAAAATATTCGCGAAATTGATCTGGCCGTTGACCAACAACAAAATCGCGACGCCGAAGAAGCACAGCACCACCATGCCGATCAGCGTTTTCAGAAAGATGTCGAATACCTTGGCCGCTTTGCCCTGTTTGGTATTCAGCAGCACGATGAAACCAGCCGCGAAAAACAACAGCAGTGTGACGGTCCAACGTGCGGCGCTGGAGTCGCCCAAACCACCCGCCTCGCCCATCGACAACAGGTTTTTGTCCAGTGCGTCGTAGCAGAGGCTGAACTGCGGCATGCAGAAAATCATGTTGGCCAGCACCGTCGCGATGATCCAACCCCATCCCAATGCCGGGTTGATTTCACGGTTGATGGCTTCGAAGGGACGGCGACCGGTCGACAACGTCACGTAGCTGATGGCCGACAGCATCACCACACCCAGGACGATCGCGACCAGCTGCAGCCACAGCATGCTGGTTCCGCCTAAAACCCCTAAGAACAAGGATCCTGCCAACGAACCGCCGCCCAACGTGATTGCGGATTGCAACCAGCCTGGGCCGGAAAGTTTGACGTAAGTGCCGAGCGTTTTGCCTTCCGCCTGCGCCTTTTTCAGCATAGCTCGGTCGGCGAGAACTTTGTCGCTGACCACGGCGTCGCTGCCGGTCAGAGGATTGGTTTCTGTGGAGGGAGTGGAGTCAGACATGCGCAGGGTTGAGGCGGGCGGTAGGGAAGGAAACTGGCAAGATAATACCAGCCGCGAATCCTCCGTCGTTACCCCCTACAGGTCAAGAATCAGTCATACTGGCAAAGAACCATAGACTTTGGGTTGCGGTTTTGACGGATGGACAAATGCATCGGACTCGCCAAACGGTCCAATTCCAAGTTGCGTGCTGGCTTCTGTCCGAACGGACTCCGCTTGCGTGAATCGGATTCATTCAGAACGACGCATGGGTGCTTGAATCCCCGTGGTTCAGCCTTCCCGCGCGAGATCGTGATCCAAACCCTTCGCCATGCATCGCTTGGCTGTGGTACCTCGCCTGACAATCCACCTTCCCTGCCCACCTTTGGATTTTCGAAATGAATCACGTTCGGCGCTCGGTTTGTATCCATCGTCCGTCCAGGAGTTCCTCCGCGTGGCGGTTTTTCACGTGCGTCAGCTTATTCGTTGGTGTGGTTGTGGGATATTCCATGACGCCGGACCAGGCCAACGCCGAAGTCCCAAAGCAATTCGCGGACGTCCGTTCGGGACCAATCACCGCCAAGGAATGGACCGACGTTGGATGGCAAACCAAGATCGTCAGTAGTGAATTTCTCGCGGAAGGAGCGGCCGTTGGGGACCTCAATCGTGACGGGCAGAACGATCTGATCTACGGACCCGTTTGGTATGAGGGACCGGAGTTCACGCAGCGGCACGAGCTGGCGACGCCTAAAGTGTTTCCTGTCGCGGCCTACAGCGATCATTTTTTTTCGTTTGTCTGCGATGCCAATGCGGATGAATGGCCCGATGTTTTGTCAGTCGGATTTCCCGGCCGACAAGCAACCCTGTACATCAACCCTGCGGGCTCGAGTGGCTCCAATTCCGCCGGCGCCGATGACACGGACAAATGGGCGGCTCACACCGTCGCGCCACGCGTGTCCAACGAGTCGCCAAGGTTTGTGGATCTGATCCCCGGTGGGTTGCCCGAATTGGTTTGTGCTCGTGATCGGGCGTACGGGTACTACACCGCCGATGGCATGCAGGATGCGACCAAGCCATGGAAGTGGGTGACGGTTTCTGAGCCGGGAACAGCGTTTGAACCGTTTGGCCACGGATTGGGTGTCGGCGACATCGATGGCGATGGAAACGCGGACATTGTTGATCGCCAGCATTGGTGGAAACAGCCATCGGCTGAGGAATCCGCGTCTGATCCAAGGCGTTTGTGGCAGCGCATGGCTTGGATTGCCCAGCCTTTTGGTCGTGGCGGCGCACAAATCCATGTGCACGACTTTGACGGTGATGGGGACGCCGATCTGGTGACATCCGAGAACGCGCACGGTCACGGGCTGGCGTGGTTTGAGCAGTCGACCCCGGGCAACTTCATTCCACATCGCATCAGCGGTGATTCTTCGATGTTGAATCCTCATGGCTATGCAGCATCGCAGATGCACGCGTTGGAGGCCGTCGATGTGGATGGTGATGGTCGACGTGATCTGGTGACCGGCAAACGTTATCTCGCGCACGCGGGCAAAGACGTTGGTGGTTTGCAATCTCCCGTCGTGGTTTGGTTTCGAAACGTGGGGAGCGATCAGCCAGGCGGCATCGAGTTCGTTCCACATGTCATTCATGAAACGACCGGAGTCGGCGTCGAAGTCGTCACGGAGGACATCAACGGTGACGGGAAAATCGATGTCTTGGTGGGCAATAAAAAAGGATTGTCCGTCCATCTGCAAACCGATCTGAGCGACGTGCCTTACGAAGATCGAACTCACGTTGCCGAGCGTTGGCGTTCCCCCAAGAAGTCACCCGACGAATACGCGACGGGGCTGACGGCACAGCAATCCGCCGACGCGATGGATCTGCCGCCCGGCTTTGAAGTCGACGTCATCGCCAGCGAGCCGGAACTGGTCCAGCCAATCGCGATGTGTTTCGATGATCGTGGCAGAATCTGGGTGATCGAAGGCAACACTTATCCGACCAAGGCTCCGGCGGGTGAAGGCAAAGATCGCGTGTTGATTTTGGAAGACAGCGACGGCAACGGTTCGTTCGAAACCAAGAAGGTTTTCGCCGAAGGATTGAATCTCGCCAGCGGAATTGAGGTGGGTTTCGGCGGCGTGTGGATCGGTGCGGCACCGGAGTTGTTGTTCTTTCCGGATGCCGACCGTGATGATGTGCCTGATGGGGAACCCACTGTTCTATTGGATGGTTGGGGATATCACGACACGCACGAAACGTTGAATAGCTTCACTTGGGGAATGGATGGTTGGCTATATGGATGCCACGGTGTGTTCACCCATTCCAATGTCGGAAAGCCTGGTGCGACGGATGCGGATCGGCAACGGATCAACGCGGGAGTCTGGCGTTACCATCCGGTCCGACACGAGTTTGAGGTATTCGCTCATGGGACCAGCAATCCATGGGGGGTCGACTTCAACGAAGACGGTGATTGGTTCGTGACCGCCTGTGTGATTCCTCACTTGTTTCATCTGTCGCAAGGCGGGCGCTATTTCCGGCAAGCGGGCCAGCACTTCAATCCGCATACCTACGACGACATCAAGACGATCGCCGATCACCTGCATTACGGTGACGGCACGTTCCAGTCCGCCAACTCAGCCAACAAGGTCGATCGCGAATTGGTCAGACGCACTGCGAACACGACGTCGATGGTGGGTGGCGGGCACGCGCACTGTGGATTGACGATCTACCAAGCCGATCTATTTCCGGCTCACTATCGAGGGGAAATGTTCTTTCACAATCTGCATGGCCACCGGATTGTTCGAGAACACTTGGAAGCGGAAGGATCGGGCTACGTCGGTCGTCACCGTCCGGACTTCATGCTTTCCAATGACCATGAACAAATTGGGGTCGGGATCATGCAAGGCCCCGATGGTGCACTGTATATCTCCGATTGGCACGACGACCAAACCTGTCACCACCGTGACCATGAGATTTGGGATCGAACCAATGGTCGGTTGTACCGAGTCCGTTATGGCGAGGTTCAATCCCGTGTGTTTGACTTGTCGACCCTGTCGGATGAACAACTCGCCGCCAACTTAAACCATCCGAACTCATTCTTTGTCCGCCAGTCGCAACGTGTGTTGCAGGAGCGAGCCGCGGCCGGCACGCTCGATCGAGCCAGTTTGTCCGAGACGTTGCAACGCACCATCCAGTCAGACTCGCCTCGCCGCGAAAGGTTACAAGCGGTGTGGACCGCCTGGACATCGGGTTTGTTGCAGATCGACAACGAAGTTTCACCGGCCGTGAATGAGAACGCTGTCGCGATGCGAGTCGACTTGGTCGGCTTGCTGAATGATTCCGATCCCGTGATTCGCGGCTGGGCAGTCCAGTTGATCGGCGAACGCCAACAGGCACTTTCGGCGAAGGTCCTGGCGAAGTTGGAAGCAATGGCGGCTTCGGAGGCATCTCCCGTCACACGACGCTACTTGGCTTCGTTGTTGCAACGAATCCCGAATGAACAACGATTGGGAATTGCCGAAGGTTTGTTGCGACACATCATCGACCACAACGACAGGAATCTGCCACTGTTGGTTTGGTACGGTTTGGAACCCGTTGTCGAGACGGATCCCGATGCCGTGATGCGGTTGGGCAACGCCAGCCGATCGGATCAGCTGAAGCGATTCGTGTCTCGTCGAACCGCGACCACGGAAGCGGGGCGCCAAACGCTCTTGTCTTCCATGGCGGACGATTTGAAGCAAGATGCCAATCCAAAGACCATTGCCTCTCGATTCAATTGGATCTTGGACGAGCTGCTGCAATCCGCGCGAAGCCGCGGTGGCGTGCAAATGCCGGAAGCTTGGCCAACCGTTGCAACGATGCTTCGAAAGTCAGCAACCGATCCGTCAACGAAGGAATTGGTGGGATCACTCGCCATTCAGTTCGGTGACGCATCCGCAATTCCGGAGCTGCGTTCGGTGTTGATGGACGCGGACGAACCGACGTCCTCCCGCTTGGATGCATTGCGTTTGTTGACTCAAGCCAAAGACGGCGAACTGGATCAGTTGCTGCTTCAGTTGGTGGATGATTCAGAAGTCGGGGCTCTTGCGATTCAGGCGTTATCACGATTCGAATCGCCAGTGATCGGTTCGACTTTGATTCAACGATTCACTAAATGGTCGCCACAGAAACAGAGCGATGCATTGGCGACGTTGACTGCTCGACCGGAGTTCGCGATGAATCTGATCGAAGCGATGGAACAAAACGTGATCCCGGCGACTCAGGTTCCGGCATACGCCATTCGAAACGTATTGGCTCTTCCGTTTGGTGATCCATCGGCAAGAAGCTCGGTGCAATCAAGATTGGAAAAGGTTTGGGGACGCATTGGCACGACCAGCGAAGAAGTCAAAGCGGCACACGCGATGTATGCGGGCATGCTGACGGCGGCGAAACTGCGTGGTGCGAACATGGGTTCGGGCAAGAACCTGTACGACGCGAATTGTGGCAAGTGCCATCGTCTTTTTGGCGACGGCACACCGATCGGACCGGATTTGACGGGCGCTAATCGCAGCGATGTGAACTACTGGCTCGAAAACATCCTTCAGCCGAATTCCGTGATCGGCAACGCTTATCAAATGACCGTCTTCCTAATGGAAGACGGACGCGTGGTATCCGGCTTGGTCCGTTCGCGAAACGAAGATGCGGTCACCGTTCAAACAATCTCGGAAACCGTTGTCTTGCCATTGGACGAAGTCGAGGCGGAACAACTGTCCGAGACCTCGTTGATGCCCGAGGGGCAATTGGAATACATGAGTCCAGATCAGATTCGTGATTTGTTCGGATACTTGATGAGTCCCGGTCCAACGTTCTCACGTGACTGGGCGATCGAAGCCGAATCGTTGATCCCCACCGCGAAAGTCAGCGAAGGCAACGTGAGCGTTCAAGGCATGAAACCGTTCAACGATCAATGGTCCGCGGACAATCAACTGTGGTGGACTGGCGGAAAGGTGGGATCCACTCTGGAACTGACCGTGCCGCATTCGGTGGATGGCCCCGCGAAAGTTCAATTGCACCTGACCGGTGCGGTGGACTATGCGAAGTTGAAGATCCAACTCAACGACCAGCCCCCGCGTTCCTTCGATGGATACTCCGCTAACGTGAAGGTGATGACGCCGGTGACGTGGGACGAAGTGAAGCTGAAGGCGGGACAGCCCGTTCAGCTTCGCATCGAGATCTCGGGAAAGAATGAGAAGGCGATCGCTCGTTGGATGGCCGGAATCGACACGGTTTCGATCCAGCCACTTCCATGAGCCGCCTCACCAGGATCACGCGGGCCAGATCGAGATGGGGAACGTTTCGTCGGCGGGCCAATCGGTTTCGCTGACAAACAGTTGACCCGCGTTCGGACATTGGGCCTGGTCTTCTTTGCTGAAGTTCTCGACCGCAGTCGTGATCACGAGTTTGAGCTGCCCATCGACGGGAACCAATGCCGGGCAGGTGTTCTGCGGCGAACCCGGTGTTTTCCAAACCGTTCTCAGTTCGCCCGACTCCAAATCGTAACACCGGGTTTCGCCATGCTCGGCGACACCAGGATGGAAGATCGCGACAATGATGCCCTCACCGTTGGGCGTCAAAATCGCTCCATCGGGAACGCCGGGGTCGGAGGTCAAATCCAAGACCACGCGAGGGTCGCCAAGGGGTCCGGCTTCGATGTCGAGGGCGTGTTCGACGATGGTGCGAGTGGGTGAGTCGATGTCGATGAGAAATAGATTCCCCGAATCGTCGCGACGGATCATTTTTCCGTTGCTGCAAATTTGATCGTCACGCAAACGGATCAGTTTTTGATCGCTTCCGCGGTATAGGTACAGCCCAGCTTTCTTGGTCGCGAATTCCAGGTCCTTGGTGCCGAAGATCAGATTGTCATCGATGACCAAGCCATCATTGATGATCGTGTTGGTGACATCGGCATCCACACCATCACAAAACGGACTCCACTGTCCGTTGCTGGTGTCAAAGATTCCCAATGAGCGTTCAACGCCGGCCACAAACTTCGACGCGTCTTGGCAACGGAACGCAAACCCGGGCCGACCGGGCAACTCAAACGATTGGTTCAGATTGGTGGTCAGGTCCAGCACGTTGATGCTGCCATGAAGAATGTCGGCACCATGTTGAATGCCTACCCACGAAAGCTTTCCGTTTTCACCCAGTGCCATCGGACCCTCAGGCAGAAACCGCAACGCGTCGGAATCGGGGACGGTCAGCGGTTGGGCGACGCGAATTTCTGGGTTGGACATGAATGAGATTGGATCAGTTGGAGGCAACGGGCACGCGTGAGTCGACAATCGAATGCGGCCGGATTGTAAGTTGCAACGCGATCGTCATCCACCGTTGGTTGGCGACCAGTTGATTCACGCCATTTCGACAATCGACCGCTGCGACTCGTGCGATCAAATGCCCATTTGCGAAAGCATGTCGGCAACGCGGCCGGCGTTTTCAGTCAGCACCGGATGCGATTCGCGAAAGTGTTCGACTTGCTGGTTCCAACGTTCGGCCAGTGAGGCAGAATTGACTTCTTGTTGATCCAAAGTTTCGCGAATCTCGTCGAGCTCGGCTCTCAAGCGTTCACGCTCCTCGGCGTTTAACTCACTCACATCGGCGAGTTGTTCGTGCAGTTTAGAAATGGTGGCTTCGAGTTCGGTGCGCATGAGAGACCTGCAATGGGGGGAGGGTGATCGATGAAGGATGCGAACGGTCGGTGAGCGAGAGCGTTCGTCGGTGGGTAATTTGTGATGCGGTGAGAACAAACGCAATGATCGTGCGTTTGTTTGAAGAACGCAGTGGTTTGGTCCGGTGTCATCCGCACGAGTGCGTCTCCTTGTCGATTGTACCTTTGCGTTTCATTCGCAGGTGCTTCGCGATTCGGCATCAAATGCGTTGAGCCGCTCGTGACGCAGAGGCATCGAGCCCCACCGCACGTTTTTCGCGTGACGCGATCGGTCTCAGATTTCCCACACAAGTTATCTTCGTGAACACTTGGTTCCGTTCCGCAGACACGCCCGGGGAAGATGAACCGATTCGACCGGATGAAGCGGTCGTTCGGAACGCTTGGCCGTGATTTGGGGGCGTTCGCCGCCATAGGGGTGGTGCGACAGGCTTCTGCGTGGATTATTCTGACTCAAACCGACTCGACTATTCTCTCCTCTCGTGGTTGCTCCATTCATGATGCGTCTTGCTGAGCTGTCGGCTTCTCGATCGTGGGCCGTCCTCTTTGGTCCCGCTACCTTGGGTTTGGTTCTCGTCTCCGTGCTGTCCGTTGGAATGATGCCAACTCACGGCTACGCGCAAGACGACGCGATGGCTGAATTTGGCGACGAAGCGGTTGCTGAAGAAGCCGTTGTCGACGAACCCGCCGGACCTGCGGCAAATGAACAACAGCCCGTCGACAACGGAGGCGGCAACGCGGGAGCCCCACCGGCCGCGGACCAGTCGTTGTTGGAATGGGTGTTCGATTCGCTTGGCGCTGCTTACTTGGTCGTGTTCCTCGCGTTGTCGATCACGCTGGTGTCACTTTTCGTCATGAACATGTTGGCGGCTCGCCGTGACACGCTTTGTCCAACGGAATTGGTCGAAGAATTCAGCCAGCGTTTGGCGGCCAACGACAACCAAGGCGCCTACGATTTGGCCAAATCGGACGAATCGGTCCTGGGCCAGGTGTTGGCCGCGGGTTTGGCAAAGGTCAGCCGCGGTTACAACAAAGCCTTGGAGGCGATGCAAGAAGTTGGCGAGGAAGAAAGCATGAAGCTCGAGCACCGATTGAGCTACATGGCGTTGATTGGCAACCTGTCACCCATGATCGGATTGTTTGGGACGGTTCAAGGGATGATTTCATCGTTCCAGGTCATCGCCACGGGAGGCTCGACGCCGAAACCATCGGATCTGGCCGCTGGTATCTCGACGGCTTTGTTCACGACGCTGGTGGGACTGGCCGTCGCGATCCCCGCCATCGCGGCTTACAACATCCTCCGCAACCGCGTCGCTCGACTGCTGCTTGAAGTTGGTGTCGAAAGCGAAAACTTGATGAGCAAGTTCGAAGACATGTCGCCCAAAACGGGAGCCCGTGGCTGATGCGAGTCAAACGCACCGAAGTCGACATGGCGGAAGGTGACATGACGCCGATGATCGACATGACGTTTCAGTTGATCGCGTTCTTCATGGTGTTGATCAACTTCGCTCAGACAGAAGCCAACGACAACGTGGTGTTGCCAAACAGTCGCTTGGTGAAACCGCCCGAAACACCTCTGGAATTTCCTATCATCCTGCACGTCGGTGCTGATGGCCGAGTCTTCTTGGGTGGCGACGATTACACGGCGGAGACGCTGCGTTTGGGTTTGGATCGTGAATTGGCCGTGATTCGAGCGGAAGGCAAATCGGTTAGCGACGCCAACGTGGTCATTCGCGGGCACAAAGATGTCGCGGCCGGCGAAGTGCAAGAAATCATTCGCGTTTGCCAGGATTCGAAGCTGGAAAACTTCGCGTTGCGAGTCAAAGAGGATCGTTCATGAAAATCCGCAATCGCGAGACGAGCCAGCAAACCGAACTGAACATGACGAGCATGATTGACATCGTGTTCCTGTTGCTGATCTTCTTTGTGATGACGTTCAAAATCGTCGAGATGGAAGGTGACTTCAGCATCAAGATGCCTTTGGCGGGGCAAAGCAGCAGCAGTTTGGATCCGACGGATCTGCCACTCAAGTTGCGTTTGCGTTCCGACGCGACGGGATCGCTGGCTGGGATCGAACTGAACGACATTCAAATGGGAAGCGACCCGACCAGTTTCGATCAATTGCGAGCCAACGTGATCGGGTTGATCGGCTCGTCGACTCCGGTGGAAGTGGAAGCGGGGGAAGGACCCGAAATCGAGATCGATACGGATTACAACCTACGCTATGAGTACGTGATTCGAGCGATCACCGCGGTCAGTGGTTACAAAGACGGCGATCAGGTGGTCAAATTGATTGAAAAGATCAAGTTCGCAAAACCACGCCGCTGAAGATGGATTCGCGTCGCACATTCGGTGCGTCTCGCCGAGTTCGCTCGACCGTTGCACCAGTGACGCCGCCAACGGAGTGAGTCCGGTTGGTTTTGCAGGCTTTCGCTGACCACTGACCTGTTTCGATTCCGCCTTGATTCTGCTGCTGGACAATTACGATTCTTTCGTCCACAACGTGGCCCGGTATCTCCGAGTGGCCGCGCGCAGGAACCGCACGGGCAACAATTTGCCGCTGGAACAGGAACCGGGCGCGGGACTGCAAACCAAAGTGGTGCGAAGCGACGCCTTGTCGGTCGACGAGATCGCGGCGATGGCACCCAGTGCAATTGTGATCTCGCCGGGGCCCCACGGTCCCGAATCAGCGGGCTGTTCGCTGGAGGTCGTCCGAAAGCTGGCAGGACGGATTCCGATTCTAGGAATCTGCCTGGGGCACCAGACGATCGCTGCCGCCTATGGTGCGAAGGTGGTGGTCGGACCTCCGATGCACGGCATGGCGATTCCCGTTCGTCACCGCGGAGCCAGCGTTTTCGCTGGGCTTCCGTCAACCATTGATGTGGGACGGTATCACTCCTTGCGAGTCGATCGGTCCACGTTGCCCGATGGTTTGGAAGTGACCGCTTGGGCGGAGGATGATCCGGATTTGGTGATGGGCATCGCCGATCATCGACGTTGTGTTCATGGCGTGCAGTTCCACCCGGAGTCGCTGCTGACTCAAGGCGGTTTGGCAATGCTCGAGCACTTCATCGGTTTGGCTCAACGTCACCAACCGGAGGAAGCCATGTCTCAACGAGAGTCACGCTTTCGCCGAGCCACGCTTCCGACCGTCAGTATCTCTCCACCCAAAGTAGGCGGAGGGAAGCGACCATGATCTTGGAATCATTGATCACGACCGTGGATGCGGACGGGAACGTCAATCTTGCTCCGTTGGGACCGATCGTCGTTCCTTCGGATGCAGGCGAAGACCGTCCGGGTTTCTTGCTGCGCCCCTACGAGGGATCACGCACATGCAGCAATTTGTTGAGCACGGGTCACGGGGTGATTCATGTGGTCGATGACGCGTTGTTAGTTGCCCGCACGGCGATCGGCAAAGTGGATGCGGTTCCTTTGGTGCAACCGGTCGACGGCTTGGAAGTCAGCCACGTGCGTTTGAAGGATTGTCACCGGTGGTTTGCGATACGAGTCACGGAATATGGCGGCGAACCGCCCCGGCACGAGATGGTCGCCGAGTGTTTGCGTTCCGGACTCGTTCGACCGTTTTTCGGTTTCAATCGAGCAAAGCATGCCGTGATCGAAGCCGCCGTTGCGGCGACCCGGTTGCACTTGCTGCCCGCAGAGGAGGTCCAGGAAGAACTGCGGAGAGCCGAGGTCGCGATCGAGAAAACCGGCGGTCCTGATGAACTCGAAGCACTGCGTCTGATTCAGCAACACGTCCAAACATTCGCGAATTCATGAGCGTGGTCGTTCAAACCGGTGCGCGACTTCATTTTGGGTTGCTCGACGTGGCATCCCCATTCGGCGGCTGCGGAGTAATGCTGGACGGCCCCCTGACGCGCGTGCGAATCTCCCAGTCTGATCGGTTGAGCTTTCCCCAACGGCACGCCTCTCGAATCGAAGGCATTTTGAAACGGATGCAGGAGCTGCGCGGGGCCGAGGGGCCGCCGAAAGTCTGCATTGAGGTGCTTGATGCCGCGCCGCCGCACCATGGTTTGGGAAGCGGCACGCAGTTGTCTCTGGCAATATCGTTGGCACTGTTGATCGAGACCTCGTGTGAAACCGTGGCTCGTGACGACGTGTTGTACTTGGCCGATCGAGGCAAACGCAGTGCCGTTGGAACCCATGGATTCTTCGATCCAGGTTTTATCGCGGAAGGCATGAGTTCTCATGCATTGAAGCCGGCTGCATTGAATCCGATCGATAGGCATCTGCTGATGCCGGCCGACTGGCGCGTTGGTATCGTGCTGATGGATGAACAACCAACGGTCAGCGGTGATGACGAACAGGACCAGTTTGACGCTCTACGGCGTGCGACCGAAGCTGAACGAACCCAGTTGGTCGAGTTGCTTGCGAAGGGAATGATTCCGGCGATCCAACAATCTGACTTTCGACACTTCGCCGATGCTCTGACTGCCTACAACCGCGCAAGCGGCGAGTTGTTTGCTCCGGTTCAGGGCGGACCCTACAACGGGGCCGCCACCGCGAAGCTTATCGCCGACCTGCAACATGCGGGCTATCAGGGTGTCGGCCAAAGCAGTTGGGGCCCCGGCGTGTTTTTATGGTTCGAAAGTCAAGAAGACGCATTCGCGGCGGAGGACGATTGGTCGAAACGATTTCCGGGAACGCGGCTTTTGATTCAAACGCCACTCCGTGAACGCTATCCAATCAAGCGTTTGTCGTGACGCTTTGGATCGTTGGTGTCTTGCTTTGAATCGAAGAAGTCACGGACAGTGCCGGCAGAGTTCTTGGCCCCACGTGGGTCAAACGTGCAACTGGCACCTCACTTGACGATCGCTCAGCATCATTGATGCTTGAGCTATTGATAGCGAGCCCGAACTTCTGGGAGCGGATATTCGGTCACGTCTCGATCGTTTTCCGTTTCGATGATCTCCCACAACCGACGGTAACCACGAGTGACCAGGTCGATCATGTCGGCGGCGTGCTTCGGATCCAACTCGGACAATCGAAAGGGGCCGTCAGCTTCGATCTCATCAAACCGTTCGTCTCGGATGCATTGCGACAAGACTGGATTGCAACGCAAGTGACGCTCGGGAGCGACATGGAGTTTTTCAGGATCCAAGTGTCCAATCACGAATCGAAGATAGAGGTCACTTTCGACGATTGACGTGACGTCCCCGCCACAGACATCGCACCGATAGCCTTCATCACACTTGGCCAATGTGGACTCCTTGAGCCAACGGAATGCTAGGAGTTTGTTTGCGATTCAGAGTTCGCTTGTAGGGTGAGGCATTCGCCCGCGGTGGGCAAAACGCACAATCGGAATTTCGTTGTTCGGCCATCCGAATCATCGTACAGAATCATCGTCGCAGCCGACAGATCCGACGCGGCCGGCGAGTCAATCAACAAGGATGAGTCGCCGGCATTCAACGGACCCACGATCCGTAGTTCCAAATCATGGTGACTTTGTCGTGGCAGCCAGCGACCGAGCGTTTCGGCGGAGGGCAGCGTTAGAATCGTGAAGACGTTGACCGCGGGACCTTCCCGAAGGACGGTTTGCAACGCGTCGCAGCCGGTGATTTTTGATGCAGAATCCAATGAGAATCCCATGGAATCCGACTGCCGCAGGTCCCGAAAACGATCGAGCCCGTCGAGGAGAATCACGACCGGTGCATCGTCATTCTCGGGCAACCCTTGTAGTGGCTGGATCACGTCGTTCGATTCTTCGGACGCAACGAGGTTTCCACCATCCAAGCTGAATGCGGTCGACGGTGAGGATTGGGTCGCGTCCGTGGCGCCGGATGGGTTACCAAGTCGCCGATTGACGAAATGAGAGAGCTGCACCATCGCGGGTTCCGCATCCCGCGGCCGCAAAAGTTCGTTGCCGATCTGTTTTTCCATCAACCACTGGGATGCCGACTCGCCCTCCTCCGCCCTCGCACCATCGAACAACAGGAAATGCGTCTCGGGCGAGTGCGTTCTCGCGGTGACGAGCAGGCTGGCCAGCAAACTGGGGCGGTTGCGAGCACCGACGACGATCAATGCGTTGCGTCCCGTTGTGGGTTGCAATCGCAAGCCGCAGGGCGGGCCAAGTTCGACGGCTTCGCCCAACAAGCCGACGAAACGATCGGTGGCAGAGGATGATTCGATTGTCTGCTGCGCCATTTCTGCGGTGAACCGGCCAGGACGATTGCCTTCGAACACGACGGCAGGTCCCAATTCACGTTGCCAGTTTTCATCTCGTTGAACAATTTGTTCCAGCAAGTCCGACTGTTGTGCAGAATCCAGGTAAGCAACTTGGAACGGCTGGTTGCCTTCGATCAAACCGCTTTCGTCATTGTAAATCGCTTCCCCGGGGCGTGAGATCAGGCGGGCGGCGGTGTTGTCGTCCGACAGGATCAAGGCGGCGTCCGATTCGCTGCACTGCATTGCGATTCGAACGGCCATTTGTCCCAGCGTGGCTCGTGGTAAGCTGTTCGCTCCGGCCAGTGATTGGCTGCTGAGAACGATGTGAATCCCGAACGAGCGGCCTTGGCGAACCAATCGATCCAGCAATGTGGTGCAGTCTGCTGCTAGCGTGTCGTCTCGCGTGAAGAGTTCTTGAAATTCATCGACAACCAACATGATTCGCGGCATGACCTTTTCTGGTCGCACGTTTCGGTAAGCCTCCAACTCCTGAACCCCGGCTTCTCGGAACAGCTCGCCTCGAGTGCTGAGTTCAGTGTCCAATCGCTGCAGCACGCTGCGTCCAAATTCACGTTCGCTTTCGATGCCAATCACGCGAGCGTGAGGCAGCCGTGAATCGGCGTAGATCTTGAACTCGACGCCTTTCTTAAAGTCCAGCAAATAGAATTGCAGCTCGTCCGGAGTGTACTGTGCCGCGCCGGAGGTCACGATGCTGTGCAGGAGGGTGCTCTTACCGGAACCGGTTTTGCCTGCGATAAGAACATGTTGGCGGACGCCTTCGCCCAGAGTAAGCGTTCGGTTACGCCCCGCACCGGAGCTGCCAATGGTGATCGCGAGTCCGTCGGAGGCGCTGTGGGTTGCTTCGCCACTCGGCATTCGGCCGTCGGGGAACAACGACAGCAATGGCACGACGACCTGGGCGGCTTCTTGTGCTTGACGTCCAATCCGATGGATCAATGCGGACCGGTCTTGCGGCATCGGTTCGGGGGCCGGCCAAAACTCAAACTCGTCCAAGCCAGCGTTGAGCAGACGCCAGTGTCCGGCGGTCACGCCTTCATCGAGCAAACGAACTCGTTGACGGGATCCGATTGGGATGATTCCGTCCTCAGCAGGTGCAGGGTCCGAGCCGAGGGTGGATCTTTCCAAACCATCGAAGGCCACTGAAGGATCCTTTCGCAACTTTTCTTCGCCGGAGTCCAAACCCAGTTCGCCGTACTTGATCCGAAGGAGGTTCGGATGATCGAACATCGGCATGTCGGCCGGCCATTCGTGTTTGCTGTCGACCACCAAAATCACAAACACGCCACATCGGATGCCGCTGCGAATTAGCGAATTGAGATGTGCATACGATTCACGAGAAAGCCCATCGGGAAAGCCGACTGCGGAAATTGCTTCGTAGGGCTGAGCCAATGAGCCCGCCACCGCGTTGTAGTCTTCCAGTCGTTCGTACTCGTCCCGCAGGCAAGACTGCAAAACGTTTTCCGCGTGATGGCTGATCTCAGCAATACGAGCGGTGATCTGATCTCCGTTGGTCCAGACTCGATGATGGATCAAGTTTGGATCGAAATCAGCGAGGGCGAGGAAGCTGGAAAAGTTCTGGCCGCGACCCGCCGGATCAATCAACGTCACGTGGGCTTTCCCCGGCGGGGCCGCGCTGAGCAGACGCCAGAGCAATTGGTGAGCGATCTTTAAGCCGTCTTCGACATGGGCAGTGGGGGCTTCGATGATCACGCCACTGTGTTGCCGACGATGCATGGCAATCGGCATCGTGTCCGGCACCGCGAGCTGATCCAAAATTCGTGGTTTGGCTGTCCGGTTGTTAGTCGCCCCGTTTTGGGCAGCCCCGTTTTTGGTCGCAGAGTGATCGTGTGCGGACGGTTGCTCCAGTCCCAAGGCGGAATCGAACTGCCTCTTCAGACGCTGGCCTAAGCGAAGCGAACCCAACGGCAAGAAGTCCAAGCTTGCGTGAACAGGTGGTGGGTCCGTCAGCAATTCGTCCCAGTGTGGGTAGCGGTACTCAACCAAATCGTTCGCGGCCATGATCCGGGTCATCCCGCGTTGCAAACCGTTTTCCAGTCGGCTGGCCAGCGATTCGAGCGTGTGTTGATGCTGCTGCGCGACCGCTTGCAATGTTTGGCCCGCCGCGGCGTCGGATTGAGAGAGCTTTTGATTGATCTGCGTAGCGGTCTGGTCCGCTCGTTCTCGCATCGTTCGTTGCAGCTCCTCAAAGCCGCTTCGGAACTGGGTGTCAATTCGTAGCAATTGCTCTTTGAGACGTGTCTCTTCCGCCTGTTGCTTCGCGGCAAGATCGTTCCGTGCCGTTTGAAGTTGTTTGGCTTGCCAACTTTTGGCTTCTTTTACGTGACTGTCACGCTGTTGCACCAATTCTTGCGACGCTTTCTTTGCGGCGGCGGTTGATATTCGTTTGGCATGTTGGACGGCGTCTTGGGAAGTCAACCGATTCCGCTCAGTCACGGGGTGCAGCGATCGAGTCATGCGGCGCAGTGGCCACATCAAAATCAGGTAGCAAGTGAAGCCGATCAGACCCGACACAACGACGCTGCCGATCAGGTAATGGATGAGCGGTTCCGCCCGCATCAAGATCGACGTGCCAGCGAAGATCAGCAACAGAAACGCCACCAAGCTCGGCAGGTAGTAAACCGCGTCGACAACGTGGGCTGCAAATCCCGTTTGCATCTCTGCGACGGTGCTCTTGAGACGTCGGTTTTGTCGTCGAATCAGTTCGACCGAGTCAACGACGCTCTCGGGACGCGTTTCGCCAAATTCCGAATAGAGATCTTTCGGCGTTTGGACATCGAGCAACCGATTCAACCGGCGAATCGTCAGCGCTCTCGCCCACTCAATGTCCGCATCGGATTCCGCCAAAGCTTCGTCGAGTTGCTGGTGCTCTTTCTTGGCAAGCTTTTTCGGCTGGTCTTTGCGAGCGTCGTATTGGCTTTGGACAGCGATCAAACGCTTCTCGACTTTGCCATTGATGGCGGCTTCTTCCTCGGCCAACTGGCGGCGAAACTTGGCGGAGCAGCGACGCAGCTCGTCGCGTGTTTTCAAGGTGGCCTGTTCGTAGGCTTCGATGGCCTTTTCTTGAGCCACATCCCACTGTTTGAGCGTGCTGAGACGATCGGCGTTGCAGTTCTGTTTGATCGCCGCGAGTTGTTCCGCCAATTGCTGTTCGAGATCAGCGTGTTGGTCACCTTGTTGGCGAACCAGGCGAGAATGTTCTTCGCGAGAATCGGCGACCCGTTTGATCAATCCATGAAGCAGACGGTGTTGTCGTTCCGGAGCAAAGAGCAGAGCGGGCGAAACAGCGTTGTCTTTCATGTAGTCGATTCTACTTCATCTGGATATTGGACGTGTTCCTACATGGGGACCAAAACTTCGCTGGAGCAGGCAGAAATTTGAGCGTTCAGCCTGAGTGACAAAATGTGTCAAAAATGTCCCCGCGTGCCGGCGATGTCCCAGCGGATTCGCATCGCAGAGGATCTTGACCGACTGAAAGCGATTTGACGTTGAGCAAAGGAGTTGCCCACTGCGATCTCGCACAACATCGAATTCGCGCCGAGTCGAGGTGGTTGCCACGAATCGGTTGATCAGTCGTTCGGGGTTGTCGGTATTGGAAGCTCATCTGCGGCAGCGAGACATGCTTTGGGCAAGGTCACGTCGATCCGAGTTCCTTGCTGTTGAGTTTGAGGAGTCGAACCGGCATCGCTGGACGTTGATTCGGTCTCCCAATACCCATCTTGAATATTGATGCGTCCGCCAAGGGCTTGGGTCACGTTACGTACTAGGTACAGTCCCAAACCGGTACCTTGCTTGCTGCGTTCCAATTCGTTTCCCAAACGCACAAAGCGACCAAACACTTTCCGCCTTAGGTTGGCTGGGATTCCGGTCCCGTTGTCGAGAACGGAAACCACCACATCGCCGCCCGAGGTGCACTTCGCGGACAACCGGACTCGCGGTGGCGAGCCACCGTATTTGATCGCATTGTCGATCAGGTTTCGAAACAGAATTTCGACTTGGACGACCGGTGCATGAACCAGGATCGGTGGGCACTCAATTTCGACGACTTCGATCGGCATTTTGTGACGAACACAGGCTCCTTGAGCACAGTTCGTCAAAACGGTGGCCAAGTCCAGATCCGCGGCCTCGTAAGCTTCACCACCACGTTCCACTCGCGCCGCATCCAACAGGTGGTTGATCAAATTGTCCAAACGCTCCA
Source organism: Rhodopirellula halodulae (assembly GCF_020966775.1). Lineage (NCBI taxonomy): Bacteria > Pseudomonadati > Planctomycetota > Planctomycetia > Pirellulales > Pirellulaceae > Rhodopirellula > Rhodopirellula halodulae. Next base: position 313,085 of record NZ_JAJKFV010000030.1, read on the forward strand.
CATCCTCCAGCATGATGTTGTGGAACTCGGCTTGCTGATCCAGGCTGACCTCATGCCGCGTCATCGTTTGAAGGTACAGCTTGAGCGACGCGATGGGACTCTTGAGTTCATGCGTGACTGAATCGATGAAGTTCGATTGTCGGCGGTTCAAGTTGAACGCTTTGACAGACAGTGTCAGGTAAGCGATCACCCCTGCAAGCACAGCGACCAACAACGGGGCTCCCGCACCCAACATGACCCAGAACATTCCCGATGAAGAATCGTTGCGCACCGCACCCCAGACCGTTCCGCTGATCCAAACGGCGGTCAAAAGAACGACGAGCACGATCATCACGACTCCCAGCGTGACGGGAGTTCGCAACGTCAACGGTCGGTGATGAATGGGAGGAACGATGGTCGAGCCTTTCTCGGGTCGGAACTTGATTCGGTCAGTCGCGAGACGAATCGTTTCGCGGCTTGCGGTGATGGGGGGTGTGACATCCGAACTCATTGCTGCTCAAGCATCAAGATTCGGGATGTCGTCGGATTTCTTTTTGCAATTCAGGCGGCCCGCGAATTGCGTCGTCCATTCTCCTGCGGTTTGCTATCGGGCGGGGACGTTGGTCAGAGGTGTGCGAAGTGGCGGAAAGAACTCCTCAAAAGTTCTCCAAAATTTCGGCTCCGGCCATGACGCCAGTTGCCCAAGCGGCAATAATGACACAATTGGAGGCGGCCGTCTCCTGAAAAGCCACGCGGGGTTAGGATCATGCGTGCCGAAGCGCAAAAACGACAGTATTCCGAGAGAACTCTTCAGCAGGTTCGGCTGGACAGCGTCCGCGCACTCGCCAAGGTACGGTTCTGTCCCGACACGAGCGAAATCGTGCGGTTGCAATGCGTCGACGATCGAGCCGAATCGGAGAACAATTTCGGCAACCAATTGTGGTACTTCGAAGGTCGCGGCGTCGATGAAGGCCATCACCGACAGGACATCTTTGGCGTGGTCGAATACCAGGTTCAATTTGGATTGTTGGAATTGGTGGAGGACGGCGTTTTTGACACCCCCCAAGAGCGAGAGCGATTTCGCTGCCTGTACGACCGCGAAGTCAGCCGGCCGAGCTGGGGGCATCCTGCACATCGCTTGTTGATCGCCGGAGTGATCGCAGTTGCCGCTGCCACCCTGATCGCTTTGACGCTGAGAAATTTGCTCGCGTGAGTTCGACCGTCGCCGATCCGATGGAGGACGCAACTGTCCCGGAAGCTGAACCCAGCGTCGCCGGGACGATCGTCGCGGTGGACGGACTGAAAAAAGTCTATCGAAGCGGGTGGCTCAAAAGCGGACAGGTGCAGGCGTTGTCTGGCGTCACCTTGCACGCCGACGCCGGACAAGTGTTTGGTTTGCTGGGGCCCAATGGCGCGGGCAAGACAACGCTGATCAAGATCTTGCTCGGTGTCATTCGTTCAACGGGCGGATCAGCGTCGTTGTTCGGGCTTCCCGCCGGTTCCGCCGCGGCGCGCCGACGCGTTGGCTACCTACCTGAATCGCTTCGGGTCGACCGTCATCACACCGCACGCACCGCGCTGAAGTACTACGGTCGACTCAGCGGTTTGGACGCGGCAATTATCCAACAACGCAGTGACGAGTTGTTGAAGCTGGTCGGTTTGGAAGGTCGAGACCGAGAATCGGTGAAGCGGTTCAGCAAGGGCATGTTGCAACGTCTGGGACTCGCACAAGCCTTGATGCACGATCCGGACTTGCTCGTTCTGGACGAACCCACGGATGGACTGGATCCGGTCGGACGTTCGGAAGTTCGACGCGTTATTGAGCGACTGCGTGATTCGGGAAAAACAATCTTCCTCAACAGTCACATCTTGCACGAAGTCGAATTGGTCTGCACTCATTTGGCCATCATGGCCAAGGGACGAGTTCTGGCTTCGGGACCCATCGGGCAGTTGAGCGGCCCGGGCCTCGAAGTCCCAACGTCGTCGTTAACGATCCACATGGACTTGGAGGTAGAACGATCGCGGTTGGAGACACTGCAATCGGAGTTGGAACCGATGATGGGGTCGGATGCGGCGTGGCAATTGGTGCGTTCCAGTCCGGACACCGATCGTTGGCGAGTACAACTGAGTTGTGATGACCAATCCGATGTGGATGCGACGGTCGATGTGATTCGTGAATACCAAGCATCAATCCTGATGTTGCAACCGCATCGGCACACGCTGGAAGACACATTCATGCAACTGGTTCGACAGGCACACTCGCCCGTGGAGCCGGACGTGTTGAACTGAGAGCTGCGTTGACTTGAGAAACGAAGCGAGCGATCAACTCGGATCTTTTTTTTCGCGATGTTTTCGTCGACCTCTGAATCTTTGCCCCGTACTTCGTGAATTTTGAAACAGGAGTCTGACGTTGAATTGGCGTCCGTATTTCGCCGTCATCTGGGACTCGTTTCACGCCGCGATGGCTTCGCGTGTGTTGTGGGCTGCGATGCTGGCCATCTGGGTTCTGTTGGGTTTGCTGGCACCGATCGGTGTTCGAGAAGACTACACCACAACGTTCCGTTGGTTCGATGTCTACAACGGGACTCGCATGAAAGCCATGTTGGCACAGGGCATGGTTGATCCGAGTCTGGACGACAAGCCTTTGGGACGAATTGCCAGTGCGATGCCCGAGGAACTGTCTCGCAAGCTCAAACGCGTTGGTGAAGGCGACGAGGTCCGCATTCCCTTGCCAATGTTGACGGACGCGTTGAACGATTTGATCGATCAGCAGTACAAGGAGCTGAGATCGGATCAGGACGCGGTGGATGAAATCGATGGCGACGAAGCACAACAGCAACCCAAACAATCTTGGTACGACGCAAACGTTTGGTCAGAAACGGTTCGCCTCAGGGAGCTCCGCGAATTGGATGACACACCGGACGATGAACTTTCCGATTCGTTGATCCGACGCCGCGCACGTTTGCGAGTGGAAGCTGCTTTGCCGGGAGTCTTCGAGGCGAGAAGTGCTCGTTCAGTCTTGCTGACCTACGGCACGCTGGACTTTCCGACAGGATTTGAGATCGACCGTGCGCGTTTTGAATCGCTTTTCAATCAGTTTGTGATTCCGACGCTTGTGCACTGGTTGCTCGGTTTCGTGCTGGTTTTCTTAGGCGTGTTGGTCACGGCATCGATTATCCCTGACATGCTGCAAGCCGGTTCTTTGCACTTGTTGCTGAGCAAGCCCGTATCGCGGCCCGCTCTGTTGATCGCAAAATTTGTGGGCGGGTGCGCATTTGTGTTCCTTTGCGTTGCACAACTGGTCATTGGGTTGTACTTGATCGCTGGGATCCGACTGGAGATATGGAACCCCAGGATTTTGTGGTGCATTCCGGTCGCGGTGTTCCTCTTTGCAGTTTTCTTCAGTGTTTCCGTACCAGCAGGACTGAAGTGGCGTTCGCCAATCATCTCGATCGCCGCAGCCGGTGCTCTGGCGGCGATCTGCGTTGTCTTCAGCGTCATCGCGGGCGTTTTTGATACTCGCATTGTTCAACCGGATCGAATCGCCGGCATGGTTCATGTGGGTGACGATCTGATTGCGGTGACGGCCGGTGGCGGCATGAATCGTCTCGACGAAGACGGTTCGCGCTGGGTCGAGATGATGGAAAGCAAAGCCATGTCCAACGATCGCGTTCTACGTCCCGTCGCGATCGACAATGACCATGTGCTCACCGCACGAATTCGAAACGGTAAGTTCAATCCGTTTGGCTCCGGCTCGTTGGATTTGATCGTGCTGGATCGCGGCAACGATTGGAAGCCACAGCCAGGGTTGCGTTTGCCGACGGCCACCGAGCGTCTGATGGTCATCAACCGAAACGAAGCATCCGGTTCAGGACAAACACTGGCGATCAATACAGCCGACATGTTGATCACCACCAACGGTCAAATTTTGGAATCGATCGGCAAGGAACCGGAAGATGATGCGGATGACAACTCTGCGACACCTGATGGTGAAGGCCGGTCACCAAGAGGCGCTTCATCCAATTCAATTGGAGCTTGGTTGGGGACACTGATGACCATGCAAGGTGGCGCAACGGAGGATTTCGTTTCGATCCTGCCAAAGAATGTCGTTTTGCGTCCACCCATTCGACTGGCGTTGCCTTTGACGGGTGGCGCGAAGTCTGACTCTGATTCGGAAGCCAAGTTGTGGGTCTTGAACGGCGGTCAGTTGCAGTGCTTGCAAGCAGATGGAGATCCGGTTGCGAACGTCTGGTTGCGAACCGTCAACGTCGACCTGCCCCACGATGACACGCCGTTGCCACCGGTCTTGGCGGCGGCATCGAAATACGTCATCGCGAGCACCGGGGATGAGCAAGCCCATGTGATCGACGCCGAAACGGGCGAAGAATTGATTCAATGCGAATGGCCCAATGAGATTGCTCCTCTGGCGATTCATGCGATCGCAGAGAATCAATTCTTTGTTGTCACGACCGACGGTGACGGCCATCTCATGCGGGTTGTCGCCGACGAGTCTGGTGATGGTTGGCTCGAGATCATTTCAACAATCAATACCGATGACATTGAATCGGTTCTTGTCGACGCGTCCGACACGGAAGAGGTCGTGCGTTTGGCTCTGGCTCATGATGTCGATCGGATCAGTATCTATCGGACATCAAAAGCGGAAAAGGGACGGTTTGAACTGATGGAAACAATCGAACCGGAACGATCGTTTTGGCGTCGAATTGATCGTTACGCCGTGGGGTTGCTGGAGCTTCTCACGCCCCAAGTCCTCGCACTCGGCGACACCACGGCTGGGATGGTTTCCGGGAAACAGGCCTTCATCATCAACGGCGGCGACATGGAGACCGGCGAAGTGGTCCGCTATGGAATCCTCCGTCCCATCCTCAGTTGCGGCGTTTTCATCGTGGTGATGTTGAGCCTGAGCTGCCTTTATTTTGCCCGCAGCGATTTCTAGAAAGTTTCTTTCGCGACGGGTCGCATTTGCCTGACCAAGTCGCTTCAGAGTGATTGCGTTAATGCGCAAACGTCGCGTGTGTGATTGTGGGTGGTAACGGTTGTCGTGTTTTCGACGACTAGGAAAGAAGAGCAACCGCACAATCAGTCGGTACGCGACCACCACGCCCGAAATGAAGGGGTAGGTTTGATCAGCCCCAACCACCATTCATTCAATTTCGGAAGAGTAAGAGGGGCATTGCTATGTGCGAACACAAACGAGTGTTGTTCGTTGATGACGACGCAATCATTTTGCGTGTCATGCGGCGCAGTCTCGGGGACGTCTATGACGTGGAAGTCGCAAATTCCGGGCAAGCAGCGCTAGAGATTTTGTCAAACGAGGGGCCGTTTGACTGTCTCGTCAGCGACATGCGTATGCCACAGATGGATGGTGTCGAATTGGTCAATCGTGTGGAAACGGGGCACCCGCGATTGCCGTGCATCATTCTGACTGGCAACCAGGACGAGGAAAGCGAACTGCGTGCGAAGAACGATTGCAACGCGTTTCGACTGCTAAACAAACCTTGTCCTCGAGATGAAATCATCGAGTCGATCGAAGATGCCATCCGCAGTGCCGAGAATTCCAATCCAAATCCAATCGAGCGATCGAGGCAAGTCACCTCCGTCTAGTCGCGATTGGATTCGCGATGCAAAAGTCATCCAGTGGATAGGACTCAATTCAATGAAACGGTTCGTTTTTCTGGCGTTGATCACGCTTGTGATCGGCTTCCTCGCGACATTCGCGACGATGGAGGTCGTTCGCCATAGCGCGCTACGACATGATCATCAGCGTTTTGATCGCTTGGCAGACAAAGTCCAGAGCGAATACCAGCGACGGATGAAGGAAAATGAACTTGGTTTGATTGCAGTTCAGTGCCTCTTCTCAGCTCGTGAGCGGGTCGAATTCGACGAGTTCAATCAATTGATTCAACGCATCCGAATGAAAGACGATGTGTTGGACGCGGCGGCGTTTGGATACTTGGAGGTCGTTCCCGATACGCCTGATGCAATCCAAGCATTCAAGGAGGAACTGGCTGACTATGATCTGCCAAGTTGGAAAGTGTTCACCCCGAGCGATGCTGGCGTCGAAGGCCAAATCCCTTCGGAAGCAGCGTTGGTTCCTGGTCGCTTCCTTATCAAGTTCATCGAAAGCGACACTCGATACAGCCACCTGATCGGACTGGACATGTCCACGGAAAAGGTGCGTCGAGCGACCGCAGAATTGGCCGCCAGAACTGGCGATGCGTGTATCTCTCCACGTCTGCAACTTGTCAGTGACGCACCCGATGCCGCCGGCTTTCTGTGGTTTGTCCCTCACTATCATGGCAACCCATCCAACGAAGAAGAACGCCTCGCGAACATCTTGGGATGGGTTGGAATGGCGGTCGACACCGAGTCATTGTTCGGTGGTTTGGACGCCATCACCGAAGGCGAATTAGGGTACAAGTTGTCGATCGTGGAGGAAGACGGGCGTGCCTTTCAGCTCATCGCCAGTGCCAGCAAACCAAATGCGGACTTCCCGCGGATGAAAAGGACATTGCTGGAAAAGTCCGGAAAACAAGTTTGGCGAATCGATGTTTACCCCACTTCGCGTTTCTCAACCACGGTGCCTTCCACGGTTTGGGCCGTTGGGTTGGGTGGCGGCTGTTGCACGTTGTTGGTCTCGGCATTGGTGTTGCTGCTGGGAGTCAGCGCGTACCGGGCCCGCAAAATGGCTGATCGGATGACGCTTGATCTTCGCCGCTTGGCCATGGTCGCGAAGCGGACGACCAACGGGGTGATCATCACCGATAACGAGCGAAGAATCACCTGGGTCAACGAAGGCTTCACCCGCATTACGGGATACACATTGGAAGAAGTGGTCGGCAAAGTCCCGGGCAGGATTCTTCAGTGCGAACAAACTGACAGCAACACCGTCAATCAGATCCGCAGTGCGCTGAACGCAAAAGAGGGATTCTGTGGCGAGTTACTGAACAAGAAGAAAGACGGCACTTTGTATTGGGTCTATCTCGATATTCAGCCGTTGTACGATGACGAAGGTTACATGCTGGGTTACCTCTCCATCGAAAATGATGTCTCCGATTCGCGCCTGGCGGCGGAAGGGTTGGAACGAGCCAACCGCCGGACGCAATATGCCTTGGACGGCGGGAAGATGTCTTTGTGGGATTGGGATATTGAAAGTGGAATCGTCACTTACGACAGTCGTTGCGAGAGCATCACCGGACACACCAGCGACCCGGATGGCGACAAGATCGAAGTCTGGTTTGACCGAATCTACCGAGGCGACTTGGCTGAGGTGAAGCGAAATATTGATCGTTGTATCGCAGGCGAAACCGAATACTTCGAAATTGAATGGCGTTGCCTGTTGGAGGACGGAAACTACAACTGGCTGTTCGCTCGCGGACAGGCACTCTCTCGAGATGAGAACGGAGTTGCCACCGTAATGGCTGGTACAACGATGGAAATCAACGAACGCAAACGGGTCGAGCTCGCACTGGTCGAGAGCGAAAAGCGTTCGCAAGCCATTTTCAAGACATCGCAGGACGGATTCTTGTTCTTGCGTGGTGCGGAAATTGTGGACTGCAACCCGCGAGCACTCGAGATGTATGGATTTGATTCGGTGGAAGAGATCTCCGGAACCAATGTGGTCAGTTTGTCGCCGGAGTATCAACCCGGCGGTGAGCTGTCAGAAGTTTTGGGGCATCAGCTCATCGAGAAAATTCATGAAAAGGGGGCGTTGCATTTCGAATGGACTCATCAATCCAAGGATGGACGAACGTTCGAGTGTGATATTTCTGTCGCCGCATTTCGATTGTCAGGCGAAGAGTACATGCAAGCGGTGGTTCGGGACATCTCGAGCAAAAATCAGATGCGTCGCCAACTGTCTCAAACTCAAAAGCTGGAAAGCATCGGTCAATTGGCGGCCGGTGTAGCTCACGAGATCAACACGCCAATGCAATGTGTGTTTGGAAACGTTGAGTACCTCAGCAGTGCCGTCGAAAAAGTGTTCTCGTTGACCGAGGCCTATCGCAAAGTTGGGGGCGTCGGTGAGCAGATTGTCAACGACGACGAGACCATACGCATGGCCGAGAAGAAATGTCGCTTCGATGATCTGAAGATCGACATCAGCGAATCGATTGAGGAGGCGCATGATGCGTCGAACCGAGTGATCGAAATCGTCCGCGCGATGAAAACAATGTCGCATCCTGGATCGGCCGCCAAACAACTGACCAATCTGAACCAACTGGTCCATGACGCGACAACAGTGGCCAGAAATCACTGGAAATATGTCGCGGAACTTGAGTTTCAATTGGACGATACGATTGATTTGCTGCCGATGTATGCGGCGCCGATGAGCCAAGTCATTTTGAACCTGGTCGTGAACTCAGCCGATGCAATTGGGGAAAAAGTCGGCAAGGAACCAGACGAACTCGGCAAGATCACCGTTTCGACGGTCAACGAAGGCGATCACGTTTGCATCAAGGTGCGAGATTCAGGAGATGGGATGCCGGAAGACGTTCGACGCCGGGTGTTCGATCCATTCTTCACGACCAAAGAAGTTGGAAAGGGGACCGGGCAAGGACTCGCGATCGCCTATGACGTTGTTGTCAATCAACATCACGGTTCGATTCAGGTCGATTCAACGCCCTCGCAAGGGACTTGCTTTACCGTCCGATTGCCGACGAATCAGGAGACATCCGAAAATGCAATGATCGGGGCTCCTGTTTCAAACAGCACTGACGCTGGACCACTCAATTCAACTCTGATTTCTTAAATTGCGTCGTCAGAACGATCGTTCATCGCTGGCGATAAAAGGTGGATGCAATCTCGCCGGAATCGGTGATACCCCAGCGGAATCGTGGCGAAGCAATAAAGGCCAAGCAACCACGCGGGCGTTCCATTCTGAAGCAGTCGTGACGAATCCAACTGAGCGTCGCCCGCGAACCACCCAACCGCCATATAGGTCCCATTGGCCAACAGACAAAAATTCGCGAGGAACCACGCGAATCGATGACCCAGCAGCATCGCGGTGGTGACCGGCACGAGAACGCCCAAAACTGGACCGGCCCAGAGAGTCACCAAGGGGTTGGGGTCGGGAGCGTGAATCGAGTAAGGCAATCGCCACGGTGCTAAATCGACCGTGACCAATGTTGCTCCGGAGACCCATCCGCCGATCAAATGTCCAAACTCGTGTGACTCAATCATCACGACCCAGCCGACAAGCATTCCACCGAGTAGCAACCATACGTCGCGGGCATTCGAGTGACGCATTCGCCTGTACCCAGTTGTTCGCTCACTGAGGTCCCGTCATCTCCCAAACGACGCCTCGAGTGGTTTGCGGATCGATGAAGCCAGCTTTCTTTCCAAGCACACCGTCATGAGGCGTCTCGCTCTTCGGCTTCATGCTTCGATCGCTCAATTGGTCAAACGTTTTTTTGACATCGTCGCACTCAAAGCACAAGTGATGCAAAGCCTCACCACGTTGTTTGAGATGTTCTTGCAACGGATGGTCCTCCGTGAGTGGCTGGACCAATTGAAGGTGCAAGTTCCCCATGTCCAAATGGGTCAAACGAACTTGCCCTGATTCAATCCGTTCATCGATCAATACCGAAAGCCCCAACTGGTCACGGTAGAACGCCAGGGCTTCGTCCGTATCACGCACGACGATAGCGATGTGATCCAAACGGTGAAAGAGAGGCGGTTGCGACATCGTGGTTAAGATCCAATGTTTATTTTCATAGAAGATTGGTAAGCCGTCATCGAGCATCGAGGACGCTAGCTCGTCGTGTTTGCGAGTTTGTTGAAAGCCTCCAAGAGGGCTTCTTTACCACCGACATTACCAGGGAAAACGACGTAGGCCATTCCAGGAAAGCGACTGTGGTCAGGCATTTTCCAAACGGGAATCCCCGGTAAGATTTGCCCAAGAACCATCGCCTCTTTTGCGTGAAGTCCCTTGGTGGCAACATCGCTGGACGTGATCCCTCCCTTGGCGATCAAGAATCTCGGGCGTTGATTCAATCGCTCAACGATCGACACCAACGCCGCGGAAACTCGGTTGCCGATCGAAAGACTGGCAGCAGCGTCCGCTCCCGTGATCAGTCGACGCGAAGACGACAACACAACATGGTTGGTTTGCAAGCATCGGTTGACTTCATCGACGACGGTGTCCAGGTAGTTCTTCGACTCGTCCTGAAGCAAACGATCGACGTCCAACACAACGGATTTCACGTCCATGCTGTTTTCCAGCAGGTGAGCGAGCTGCTGCGTGGTTTTGGGAACGTACGAACCAACGACGACCAAACCGGTCTCGGAGCTCGGATCGACCATTTCTTCTGTCGTCAGCAGTTCCCGTGGTTCGAGCCCCGCGAAAGCTTGGACGAAACTCGCCGCCGTCCGATAGATGAATGTCTGCCCGGCGGCTTCGGCAGTCCTGACGGCGTGAACAAAGGCCTCGATGTCTCGCATTGACGCAGCATTCACCACGCATACTGATCCAGGTGGCAACTGAGTCAATCGCACGCTGAGCGAACTCAAGTCCTCCGACCGCAGTTCCTCCAGCGAAACCGAATGGACCTTTGCTGGGTCCAACTCGCCACGATGTTTCTCAACCGCCCAATCTCTCAGATCGCTATTCTGAAAACCAAAGGCGGCGTCCTGAGCAAACGGAGTTTCCGAAGCAGGGATGAGACGGTCTTCCTCGGCGACGTAGTGAACATCATTGATCGTGAAACGACCGCCTTGCAAGAAGAACGGAACAATGACGTGAACCGCGTTGGAGATGCCGATGACGGAAGCCATTGCATCGACTTCAGCCGGGTAGTGACCCCGCAACGTGGAATCGCTGCGACTGATGACCACGAAAGGTCGGCCAGTTCGCTTGGATGCCTCGTTGAGGTTTGCTCCGATTTCTTTTGCGAGTTCAACGGCGGCTTCTTCGGGAAGTGATCTTGAGTTGGTGAGGATGTAGAACATCGCCTGATCCGACTCAAACGATTTCACCAATTCATTAACGCCCCATGTGGTGCGGACGGGAGTGTCGTAAACGGTTTGAGTACCAGTTGGGTCATCATCCAGCACCACTACTTTGCGCGAATCGGATTTCATCTGCTGCCGAATATCGGACAACAAAGAGCTGGAGCGTTCAGCGGAAACTCCCGCGAGAGCGTTTTCGAGGGTCAGAGACATGGCGAGCAGTCGGCGAGTTGTGCTGGCGGAAAAGGCTGAGTGAGAGGTAACGCGCAGATCGTTGGCAGATCATTGATCGATTGGAGCATCTAGAATTGCGAAGGCGCGGCACGGAGCACCATCACCTCCAGCGACTTTTAGCGGCATGGCCCCAAACAAACACTTTGGGCCCGTGATCGTGTCCAGGTTCGTTAGCCCTTCGACGATGATCACGTTTCCCCCAAGCAAAATCTTGTGGACGAGCGTCACGGCGGGCAGGTCGTTGACATCAGCAACTGATGGCGGTTCCACGCCGATCAGACGCACCTTGTGTTCGACCATCCAAGTCGCCAACTCAGGGCTGATTGGTTGGAAGTTGTCTCGGTAGTAGTCCGCGTCGTGAACATGCCGACTCCAACCTGTTCTAAACAACAATGCATCGCCGGGACGATGTTGATCGGCAACGGTTTGAAGGTGATGCACCTCGATTGGAGTTTTAGGCTTGAGGTGAGTCAGGTCCACCACCCAAGCCGGCCCCAGACAATCCTCAATCGGAATTTGATCAATCGTTTGCGGGGCAGCTTCGAAATGCAGCGGCGCATCCATGTGCGTTCCGCAGTGCGAATAGAGATGAAGTGTGCTCGCATTCCATCCATCTTTCGCAAGCGTGAACTTGCTTTCAAATTCGACGCCCCGCATTCCAGGTTCCAGCGTCAACGTCAGATCGACGACCTTCATTGAGGAGTCTCCCAGTTCCCGGATTGAGACGACGCGTACATGGCTTCCTGAACGGCAAGACTCTTTAGATAACTCTGGCCATCCGTTTCAAATGGTTGGCCGGATCTTAGACAATCAATGAAGTGCCGCTGGGTGGCAAAGACACAATCACCCGCAAAACCATGTTGGCTGGGCGAATAGTCGTGATCACGTTCCTTCTCGCCCAACGGCTGAATGGTCAATCGCCCGTCGTCGTATAGCCGGATCGATCCCTCATTTCCCTCCAACAACACCTCGCCGAAGGTGTAACGGGGGTTCTTCGAGGTGGATTCGTTGAATCGGTTGGCGTCGTACAATCCCATCGCACCGTCTTCAAACTTGAAAACGCCAATCGCGGTGTCTTCCCCCGCGATGACCGGGTTCAGTTTTCGATGCCAACACCAAGTTTGCGAAATTTCGCCGCCGAGGTATCGGAACGTGTCGATGGTGTGAATGCCGGCTTCGAAAATAAGGAACTTCGGCATCGTTTGAAAATATGGCTGACGTGCCAAGTAGGCGTCGTCCCCATGTCCATCGCCCGCACGATTTCGAAACGAAATCGAATGCAGCCGATCTCCGATAACGCCCGCCTCCATCAATCGTTTCATTTCGCGATACCATGGCTGGAAACGAAAGTTTTCGTGAACCATGAAGCGGACCCCACGTTGCTGCATCAAGTCGACCAATTCATTGGCTTCCTGAACGCTGGGTGCCAGGGGTTTCTGGCAAATGATCGCATGGCCGCGACTGGAAATCTCATCGCAGAGCGGAAGGTGGGTGTCCGGGCGAGTGATGACATCGACAAAGTCCACCGGATGTTCGTCCAACATCTGTCGATAGTCTTGGTGGACCGCGGGAATTCCATGTTGTTCTGCGATGGTGTTGGCTTTGTCGAGATCCATGTCACAACAAGCAACCATTTCGACGTCATCCATACGCTGCCAGGCGTCATAATGGAATTGGCTGAAGTAGCCCGCCCCAATAACAGCACCTCGCAGTCGAATTTTTTGCGGATCTTCGCTCATGTCGTTGCTCCCGCGCTGGATGAACCGTCTGGATTCCTGTGCAGCCCCAATTCGTCGGCAATGCTACGGTCGGGACTGATTCGGAACCAAAGAAAAATCGCGACCAAGTTCAATGCCGCGGCGAGATAGAAGAACGGTTGGTGAGCGTTGAAATAGGCGACCAAGTAGGGAAAGGCCAATGAGGTCGCGAAGGATCCCAGGTTGCCGACCATGTTCATTGCACCGCTGACCGCGCCGGCACTTTTTCCGCCGATATCCATGCAAGTCGACCAGGATGGACTGAGGATCATGTCGCTTCCAAAAATGGCGATGCACATACAAATGACCGCGGACATGGGCGTCGTCATGTTCACACACAAGCTCATCCCGATCGCACCGAAAGTGAAACCAACCGCGGCTGGCAAACGTCGGGACAGCTTCCAACGATTTTGGCTGTAGAGTCGGTCGACGGTGAAGCCAGCCAACCAATTTCCAAGAACACCGCACAGCAACGGTGCCGCGGCATAGAGACCGGTTTGCTCGTTGGTGAGCGAATACTGTTGTTTCAGGTAGGGAAAGAACCAACTGACAGTGAAAAAGAACGTGAAGTTGTGCGCGACATATTGAAACATCAACATCAGCATGTTGGGCGACCGTAACATCTCACTGAAACGAATCGCGGGTTCTTCCAAAGTCGCCGATTCTTGAGACGCGCGTTTTGGCGATCGCGATTCGATGATGTGATTCGCCTCTTGTTCTGAAACCGCGAAGTGTTCTTCAGGCAAATCGCGAAACAGAAGGAACCACATCACGGCGAAAAGGATTCCAAGGCTTCCAAAGAACCAGAACGTTTGTTGCCATCCGCCCAAAGCTCCAATCAGCCACACCACGCCGGGCATGGCGAGTGCCGCCCCCAACCGTCCACCTGAAAAACTGATGGAGTTCGTGATGCCACGTTCGTTCATGGGCAACCAAGAGGTGAACGCGCGAGCCAACGTCGGATAGCCGCCCGATTCTCCCATTCCGAATAAGAAACGCAGACCGATCATGGCGAATAGGCCGCGTACCACTCCGGTCAACACCGTAAAGGCCGACCAAACAAGGCAAACAACCGCCATCACTTTTCGCGGCCCGAAGCGATCGGCCAGCTTGCCACTGGGGACTTGAAACAAGGCGTATCCCAATGCGAAAGAGGACATGACCCAACCCATCTGTTGGTCAGTGAACCCAAGGTCCATCGCCATGTCGTCTTTGGCGGCGGAGATGCATGCCCGATCAACCCACATCAGAACGGACAGCAGGAATGCGCCGAGAATCAAAAAGAAACGGATGGGCATATCGGTCTTTCGCAGTCGAGGGCGGAGGCAGCGTAGATTTCACTGCCCGTTGAGATGAAAGACGCATTCGATGACGAATGGTCTGTCTCACGTGAAGAACGAGAACACAAGGTTTCTCGTTCCGCAGCAATCAGCGATTCAAACCGAGGTTGATTCGGCTTGCAGGTGATAGTTCAAACGGTCCGCGATTTGGTCAGTGATGGCGACCGTCGACAGTTTGCCACCCATGTCGGCGGTGCGTTGCGTTGGATCTGACAGCACGTCCGCGATCGCCGTGTTGAGCGCATCGGCTGCACGACGTGTCTCCGGGTGATCCAGCCATTCCAACATCATCGCCGTTGAAAGATGCATCGCGATTGGGTTGGCGATGGATTGTCCCGCGATATCCGGAGCGGACCCGTGCGAAGGCTGGAACACCGCCGCTTTGTCGCCGATGTCGCCGGAAGGAGCCATTCCCATCCCACCAACCAAGCCCGCCGCCAAGTCCGAGAGGATGTCACCGAACATGTTCTCGGTGACCAAAACGTCAAAATCCTGAGGACGCCGGACCAGGAACAACGCCGCGGCATCGACGTAAATGTGTTCGGCTTCGATGTCGGGGAAATCTTTCGCCACTTCATCAAACACGTGACGGAAGTAGACCATGGACGAAAGCACGTTGGCTTTGTCGATCAACGAGACTTTCTTCTTCCCGTCGCGACGACGCGCGGTCTCGAACGCCAACCGGCAAACTCGTTCCGAAGCGGTTCGCGTGATCCGCAGCAGGTTGGTGGCTTCGTCGGCTTCCAAGTCCGCGACAGCATCCCGGCCGTAGAACAAACCTTCCGTGCTTTCGCGAACCAAGACAAAGTCAATGTCGCCAGCACCATGTGCTTTAAGAGGCGTGTCGTCCTCGTGAAACAATCGAATGGGGCGGACTCCGCCGTACAATTGCAAACGTTCGCGAAGATCTAGTTGAGGGGCGATCTCTTTTCCATTGGGATACCGAACGTTGGGAAGTCCCATGGCACCGAGCAAAACCGCGTCGCTGGCCAAGCATGCATCAAACGTGGACTGGGGCAGTGCTTCGCCACTGCGTTGATACTCGCCCACGCCAACGCTGTGCGGATCCAGATTGAACTCGACACCATCCAAATGGGGCTGAATCGTTTTCAGCAACCGGACGGATTGGTCGCAGACTTCGGGACCGATGCCATCGCCCCCAAGGACGACCAAGTGGAAAGATTGAGTCATGTTTTGTGAGAGATGGAGAAGCGGCGGAACAGTTGCAAAATCTTGAAAGCGGATGAGGTAAGCTGCTTGGCGTCCGTGGGTGAGTCACGTGCCGTCGTTTGCCTTCAGTGGCGAACATTACAGCACAAGCCTGCGCGTTTCGACAGTGGCCGGGCGACATTTGACGCGTTCGCTCTATACACTCGATGTTCATGAGATCGAATCTCCCGTCCGTTTTGCATCACCTCCATTTCCATACATTGCGATGAATCCAAACTGGCCGTCCCTACGAGAATTGGTTGTTGTCGTGTTTGGCTTGATGCTTTGGGCGTGCGAACATGGCGAGCTCGCTGCGCAGAACGAAAGACCTCGGTTGGCTGTGCTGACGGACATCGGTGGTGACCCAGACGACACGCAATCGCTTGTTCGACTGATGGTCTACAGCAACGAGTTCGAGATCGAAGCGTTCATCGCCTCGGCATCCGGTACGCGTGGCGAATTGAAGGAGTCGGTCACACGAGCCGATCTGATTCTGGACGTGATCCAGCGGTATGAGATTGTTCGGCCGAATCTATTGGGTCATGCGGAAGGCTGGCCGACCGCACAGCATTTGCGATCGGTGGTTCGTTCTGGAAATCCTTACCGAGAACGCGAACACATCGGCGTCGGGCATGACACGGAAGGATCCGCTCATCTGATTCGATGCATCGATTCGGGTAGCCAGGCAGATCCTCTCAATGTTTGCGTCTGGGGCGGGCAAACCGATCTTGCACAGTCGTTGTTCCGAGTTCGACACGATCGCGGTTCAAAGGGACTGGCTGATTTTGTTCGCAAGTTTCGTGTCTACGACATCGCTGACCAAGACGGAATCGCAGATTGGATGCGAACTGAATTCCCCGGCATGCATTACATCCTCAGTCGAGCGGCTCGCGGACAAGACAAACGTCTCGCGAATTTTCGCGGCATGTATTTGACCGGAGACGAGAGTTTGACCAGTCGCGTATGGATTGATGAAAACGTCCGAGCGATGGGGCCACTTGGCGAGCTGTATCCGATGAAGACTTGGACCGCACCCAATCCTCATGGATGCATGAAGGAAGGCGACACACCGTCCTGGTTCTTCTTCCTGCCGATGGGCGGCAACGATCCTGATGATCCAACGCGTCCCGGATGGGGCGGAATCTTTGAGAAACAGCCCGATGGCTGGTACTTCGATGTTCCCGCAACGGTGGACAACGACCCGCGAAAATCGGTGAGCCGCTGGCGAGGGGACTTCCAAGCCGACTTCGCCAAACGAATGCGATGGTGTTTGCCAGCGAAGGATGCGGCGGATGATTGAACGCGAGACGATCGATGCAACACATCGTGTCCGCCGCGTAGGCTGATCTCAAACGGGCGGCGAAAAATCGTGTTGCCTAAAGCTCTCATTCGATGGGGATTTCATAAGCCTTCGAAAGCTCTTCGAAGGCCGTGACTTGTTGTTGGACCCACGTTTCATCAAGTTGCAATTCATGCCGAATCAGCTCGGCCACCGCCGGGGCAATTCGTTTTGATGCGGCTGTGTTGAGAAACAGACATCGGGTCCTTCGTGCAAGTACGTCTTCCACCGTGCGCGCCATCTCGTGACGCACGGCCCAGATGACTTCGCCGGGAGTGATGGACAGCTCTTTCGTCATCGGCTGTGACCATTCCGGCTTTTCGGCTTCAAGTTGCTTGAGTTCTCGCAAGTCGGATCCATAGTGTCCGCGGCCACTTCCCGCGACCGTGTTCTTGGAACCGGAATTCGCATCGTAGCCATGCAAACGCAGCGTTTCGGTTTGGCAGGGTTTGGGTTGGGTTGCGATTGCCGATCCTTTCGTTGACGCGAGTGTCTTGTCGACGCAGTCTTCTGCCATTTTTCGCACGGTGGTCCATTTCCCGCCGGTGATGGTGATCAAACCCGAATCCGATATGCGAATGGTGTGGTCGCGCGACAATGACGCAGTTCGCGAGGACTTATCGCCTTTGACCAAGGGACGAATGCCGGTGAAGACGCTGAGCACATCTTCTCGCGTCGGGGATTCCACCAAATATTCCTTCGCGGTCGCCAGCAGAAATTCAATCTCTTGCGATTGTGGACGCGGTTCGAGTGAGACCTCGTCGATGGCAGTGTCGGTTGTGCCAACGACCGCGTGGTTGTGCCATGGGATGATGAACAAGACTCTTCCGTCCGACGTCTTGGGGACGATCATTGCAATGTCGCCGGGGAAGAATCGTCGCGGAAGAACAATGTGGACTCCTTGGCTGGCCGCCAACATTTTCTCCGCCTGCGGTTCGTCCATTTCACGCACCGCATCGCAGAACGGGCCCGCCGCATTGACCACGCGATGCGCGTGGATGGTGTGCTCGGTGTTGGTTTCTGAATCCACAGCTACCACGCCGTTGATTTCGCCGGCGTTGTTCTTTAGTAAATTGGTCACGCCAAAGTAGTTCAGCAAGCAAGCTCCTTGCTCATCAGCGGTTCTTGCCATGCTGATCAGCAATCGAGTGTCGTCGAACTGGCCGTCGTGATAGATCACACCGCCGCTGGTTTTCTCACGTTGGATCGTGGAGACGCGTTGGAGAGTTTCCGATTCCGATACAGCGTGTGAGCGTCCAAAACGGTTTCCAGTTGCGAGGAAGTCGTAAACCTTCAACCCGGTGGAGTAATACAACCGCTCCCAAGTTGACCGGCATGGGATCAAAAACGGCATGTCGTGAACCAATTGTGGCGCATTGTTACGAAGAAGCGTTCGTTCACGAAGCGCGTCTCGCACGAGTGTGATGTTGCCTTGTTGCAAATAACGCACACCACCATGGACCAGCTTTGTGCTGCGACTGGATGTACCTTTGCCAAAATCTGCTTGCTCGAGTAGCAAACAGTCCAATCCACGACTGGCCGCATCCATGGCAATGGCGACACCGGTTGCCCCGCCGCCTATGACGACGATGTCCCAAGGCTCCGTGCGTTGTTCGACTCGCTGACGGTTCGTGTCTCGATGCATGATTTATTCGCGCTTTGCGGTTTCAACAATTGTGGGTGAAGTTGATGAGTGCAAGTGTTCTAAAACTTTCCGCCGACTGACCGTTCATTCAGCCCATTGCTTGGATCGTTCCAACGCCTGTGCCCAGCGTGCTCGTCGCTTCTTGGCTTCCGCAGAGGACATCTTGGGCTCGAAGACGCGATCGGTTTCCCAGATGGATTCGATCTCTTGGGTGTCCTTCCAAAATCCAGTGGCGAGTCCAGCGACGTAAGCGGCACCGGCCGCCGTGGTTTCAATCACCTTGGGACGGACGACGCGAGTGCCAATGATGTCGGCCTGGAACTGCATCAACAGATCGTTCGCAGCGGCGCCACCGTCTACTCGAAGTTCTTCGATGGCCACCCCGGAGTCGTTTCGCATTGCATCCAGAACGTCGGCGACCTGAAAAGCGATTCCTTCAAGCGCCGCGCGTGCAATGTGTGCTTTCGTTGTGCCTCGAGTCAGTCCCACCAAAATGCCTCGCGCGTACGAATCCCAGTGAGGTGCCCCCAGTCCCGCGAACGCGGGAACCAAGTAAACGCCGTCCGTGTCGTCGACAGTCGAGGCCAAAGACTCAACTTCGGAGGAAGATTGAATGATGCCCAGCCCGTCACGCAGCCATTGCACGATGGCACCGGCAATGAAGATGCTGCCTTCGTAGGCATACGCACGGCGTTCGCCGTTCCAGCAAGCCACCGTGGTGAGCAGTCGCGACGGTGACGGTTTGGCTTCCTCGCCGATGTTCATCAGCATGAAACAGCCGGTTCCGTAGGTGTTCTTTGCCATGCCCGGCTGAGTGCAGTTTTGGCCAAAGAGTGCTGACTGCTGATCGCCGGCTGCACCGCCTAAAGTGATTGGCTCACCAAACAAAGACGTGTCGGTTTCGCCAAACACGTGACTGCTGGGATGCACTTCAGGCAACACCTCGCGTGGGATGTTGAACAATTGCAACAACTCTTCGTCCCAATCGCCCGTGTGGATATTCCAAAGCATGGTTCGAGACGCATTGGTGACGTCTGTCGCGTGCAAACGACCACCGGTCAAATTCCAGAACAGCCAACTGTCGATGGTGCCAAATGCCAGTTCACCAGCGTCGGCTTTTTCGCGAGCGTTCGGAACATGATGCAGCAGCCACTGCAGTTTGGTGGCACAGAAATACGAATCGATGATCAGTCCCGTTTTCTGTTGAACGGCATCCGCGTGCCCGGCGTCTCGAAGTGTGTCACAAATCGATGCAGTCCGGCGATCCTGCCAAACGATGGCGTGATGGATCGGCCTTCCGGTCTGCCGGTCCCAAACCAATGTCGTCTCTCGTTGGTTCGTGATGCCAATCGCGTGAACGTCAGCCGCGGACATCCCGTGATCGCTCAAGACTTGCTGCGCCACCGACAACTGTGTCTTCCAGATCTCCTCGGCGTCATGTTCCACCCAACCAGCCGCCGGGTAGTGTTGCGTGAACTCCTTCTGCGAGGTCCCTAAGATCGATCCGTCGTGGCCAAACAAGATGGCTCGTGAACTTGTGGTGCCTTGATCCAGTGCCAATATCGCCTTCACTGTTCTTCTCCGTCGACGGTGCATTCATGTTGGAGCGGACGACTCAGTCGTCGCTGCTCGCATTCTATCGGTGCTCGCGGGACAACGCAGGCGACACGCCACTTGCTTTGCGGCGAACGCGGTTTGGGAGCAATGGCCATGCCAACAGAGGATCCGCCCAAAGGAACGCATTGGGTCGCATGGACTCATCCGTGTGTTGCGAGATCCCCGCTGGTTCGCCGCGTCGGCATCGAAAAGATCCGCCGGACTTCTCGCATTCTTCGCTCAGCGACCTTCCGTTTTCGCTAGACTGAAGTCAGGCGATGCAGTCATTCACGCTTGGACGGAGGTGATCCGATGTCGAGAATTCAGCAGATGGCAGAATCCGTGTTACCACCCTCGTGGTTTGTTCGCGTTCGAGCTTCCTCGCAGCGATGGATGATTCACTGCCCGCAATGCCATCGAGAACAGTCCGTGTGGGACGTTGGCGGAATTCGGTTCGGCGCGGCGTCTGTCGGCAAACGCATCGCGGCCCATTGCGAGACTTGCGGCATGGTCAACGCCAAGTTGGTGTATCGCGAAGACGCCGAGTGAAGCAACGAAATCGGTCGGTATTGCGTTGGACGTTTAGGTGCGTGGTCGTCAGGCGGAGCCTGACCTACTATTAGCGGCTCGGCGCGAGCCAACCGGTGAGGAAGCATGTAGCGTCGCGACTTGAAGGGATGCCATTCCGTGTGTTGTTACCCGTAGATGCGCGGTTGTCAGGTGGGACCTGACCTACTATTAGCGGATCGGCGCGAGCCGACCGGTTACGGTCGTCGGATCTTATAGATCGTTATCTCGAACGGCCGCCAACTTTGCGTGCAATCGAGCTTGCATTTCGCGAACCACATCCGCGTGTTCCGGCGAATCAATCAGATTGTGAAATTGCTTCGGGTCCTCACGCATGTCAAACAGCTCGGCGCCACCCGACCCGTCCTCACGGTATTGCAGATAAGCCCAACGGTCCGTGCGAATTAAAAATCCCTTTCGCATGGGAGCGACACAAAAGGCTTCGTCTCGGACGGACGCTTCCGGATCCTTTAGGAGCGAGGTGATGTCGCGCCCTTGCACATTGGCCGGAACGTCCAGACCACACAACTTCGCGGTTGTTGGATACAGATCCAGCAGTTCGACAAAACTGTGGCATACCGCGGGCTGTTGTCCTGGTACACGAATGATCAATGGAACCTGAGCGGACTCATCACGGAGCGAAACCTTTGCCCAAAAGTCATGCTCACCAAGATGGTAACCATGGTCGCTGGTGAAGATCACGATCGTGTTCTTGTCCTGACCAGATGCTTTCAAAGCCGCCATCACCTTGCCGACTTGGGCATCGATGAACGCGACTGACGCATAGTAGGCACCCAACGCCTTGCGTTGTTTTCGCAGATCCATCTGCATGTTCAGACTGGTTTTGTAGTTGATACCTAGCTTGGGGATGTCGTCCCAATCATTGTCCAATCGTTCAGGGAGTTGCTGGTTCCGATAGGGCTTGTACGGTTCGAAATATTTCGCGGGGGCAACAAACGGCACGTGCGGTCGTACAAACCCAATGCCGAGCCAAAACGGTTGATCGTGTTGTTGGTTGATCAACTGAACGGCTTTGTCGGCTGTTTTGCCATCGGAGTGAACCAAGTCATCCCCCTCGGCTTCGACCACGACGAACGTGTTGCCTCCTACAACCGGTCGTTTCCCATCCGGATTGCTCTCGAGCGTCTCACCTTCACCCGGAGCTTTCCACTCGGGACCGGGTGAGTTGAAACGATGTGTCCACGAGACAGGATCGTCGGCTCCATTGCCCTGATTATGGTTGCGTCCATCGCCACCTTCCTGGATGCCGCCGGGCACGCCCATGTGGAAGATCTTGCTCACCCGCGTCGTTTCGTATCCCTGTTCACGAAAGCACTGCGGCCACGTCCAACGGTCTCCAATCTTGGACCGTGGACTGACGTAACTGAAAACTTCCGTCGCATGAGGGTAATAACCGGAAAGAAACGACGCTCGCGAGGGACCACAATAGGTGGCTTGGCAATACGCTCGGGTGAACCGTGTGCCTTCGGCGGCCAACGAATCGATGTTCGGCGTCTGGCAAACCTCATTGCCATAACATGATAGCGCCGTCGAAGTCAGATCATCCGAAATGATGAATAGGACATTCAACCGCTCGGTCGAGGTCCCATTGTTTGGCTGCTCCGCCGGAAGCCGTCCACCCGAGATCGCGGCGGTCATCGCCAGGAGGCAAAACGCAGCGAGACGTTTCGGGAAATTAGAAGGATGGAACATGGCAGCGGCTGTGCAGATCGAGGCGAGACACATCAGGTGGGTGCCTCATCTTAAGCGATCAGCCAACCGCCGGCACACTCACTCGTCAGACTTGCTGTCGGTGGGCTTGTTGTTGGTCGAGCAGATACCGCGATAGTATTCGATGCTTTCCCGCAAACCTTCCGTCATACCCACCGTGGGCTCGAAACCCATCCGGGAACGAATTTGGTTGATGTCGGCGAGCGAGTCCCGCACATCACCGGCTCGCGGCGGATCATGAATCGGCTGAATATCGCCATGAAGCAAATTACGGAGCGTGTCCAGCAATTCAAGCAAGGTCGTGCGTTCGCCGCGTCCAACGTTGAAGACACCGCCGGAGATACCCGGAACCGTCGCCGCCAACATATTCGCGTTGGCAACATCTCGAACATAGACGAAGTCTCGGGATTGCTGGCCATCGCCGTAGATAACGGGACGTTCCCCTTTCAAGATCATCGAAACGAAACGAGGAATGACCGCGCTGTACTCGCTCTTGGGATCTTGTCGCGGACCAAAGACGTTGAAATACCGCAGCACGACTGGCTCGATTGAAAATTCGCGGTGGAAGACTTGGCAATAGTTCTCCGACGACAATTTCGCGGCTGCGTAGGGAGACAGGGGGGCGGGCGTGTCGTCTTCTCGCTTTGAAACGTAAGGCGAATTGCCATAGATCGCGCTGGTTGACGACAGCACAAACCGCTTGACTCCGGCTGCCGCACCGGCCGTCAGCAATTCCACGGTGCTGGTCGTTGTCCACTCATGACACAAACCGGGCTCACGCATACTACGGGGCACGCTGGCCATGGCGGCGAAGTGGAAAATGTGATCCACGCCTTCCACCGCCTTCTCAACACATTCGCGATCGGCTGCATCCCCACCGATGAAGTGCAAGCGTTCGTGGTCAGGGCCTTCCAAGAACGGTGTCAGGTTCTTCAGGAAGCCGGTGCTGAGGTTATCGAGAGCCACCACCTCGGCTCCGGTCTTCAGTAACTGCTCGACCATTTGTGAGCCGATGAATCCGGCGGCACCGGTGACCAAACACTTGCTCTCGGACAAACGGTCGAAAGCTTGATCAAGAAGCGTCAACATTAGAATCGATCAGCAGAATAAGAGGTGCGATGTCCCTGCGAAATTCTACGCCAGATCCATCCATGATTTGACGCGCCATGCTTGACGGCCAATACCTTTGGTGCGTCGCAGAAATTGCGGTCGTCTGGCGATCAGCCTTGCAGGTTCAATCCGCCACTGCCACCGTCGCCGAGAATATTCGCAGCACGTTGTTTGGCGGATTGTTGCTCACCGCCCTCGCGAGCGCAAACCATCCGCCATGTTTCTGCTTCGGTTTCCAGGACCAAACGGATTTCGTCGATCATCGACGCGTCGCCAGTTTTTTCGGCTTCGATCAGGTGCTGGCAGAGGAAGACATAGAGATCCGCGACGGTTCGGCAGACTTCCACGGAATTGTCGGTCACCCCTGAAAGTAGTTCCGACAAAATTTCCAACAGCTTCAAAGAATACTCGTTGGTTCCGCGTTTTCCGGGTTGCTGCTTCCAAAGATCCGCCAGGTGGCGTGAAACTTCCACCGAGCGTTCGATCAACATCAAACGCAACTTGGCCGGTGAAGCGGTCTGCACCATGGCCTCCAAATAAGCGTCACCACGACGACGGCCGAAGTTCTCCATGCCCTCGCTGAGGCTACCAGGTGCACCTGGACGTGGCAAAGAAGCTTCTGCTTCGTTGCCCGACGGTGGAGTTGGTTCTGGAGTGGCATTCCCGTCACCGACGAAGGTCATGGGTGGGCGAACGAAAGAATCTGCCGAGTTGTACATCGGGTTTCCGTATGCGGGAATGGAAACGAGCGTGAAGTGAAAACACAGCACGCAGCGGTTGGGTTTATCGACGAAAGGGGTTTAAAACTTCATGGAATCAGCGAATGCAACGCGAAGTGTTCGGTTTGTGATCACCGGTCGCGATGGTTGGATGGGTTTACTGCAGAAGTTGCAGCACATTTCGTGGGTTCTGGTTCGCTAACGACAAAACGTTGGTGCCTGACTGCACAAGAATTTGAGCTCTCGTCAAACGGGCGGACTCATCGGCAAAGGAAGCGTCGCTGATGGAGCTTTCTGCCTCTTGTAAGTTGGCTTTGGTCTCATTCAGGGCGGATAGGTTGGATTCCAGCGTGGTGGCTTGGAAAGCGCCCAAACGTCCACGTTCATTGGCCACCTGAGCGATGACTTGGTCGATCACTTTCGCAGCGCCATTGACGTCGTTGCGTAAGCTCTTTGCTTGCCCGGTACCGAGTTCGTACAACCGTCCCGCGGAGCCACCCAACTGACCGGTGGATACACTGCTGAGCGACAAGTTGGCTTGCTGTGCCCCAAGGACCCGCGAGCCAAGTTGGAAATTGACCCCGCCGCCGGTGATCGTGAAATTGAAGTTCGTGCTGCTGCCTTCGGAAACGGTCAGCGACAGATCGAGCGCGGCGGTGTTGATCGAAAGTTTGTTTCCGCTCGCGTTGGCTTCAATTCCATTGACCGTCGCGACAACGTCCGACCCAACATCGCGTCGCGTTTGCAAATTCGATTCAAACGTGCCGCTGCCGCCTTCATCGATCACATCCAAACTGATCACGGCGTCGCTGCCGTAGTCGATGCTTCGGAAGACGAGACCATCGGACGTGTTTTCCGCGGTGATTCCGGTGGTGTCGGAAACCAAGTTCACGGCTTCCGCGATCTGATCTTTGCTGGTGTTGGCGCTGAAGGAGAATGTTTCGGCGCCGTTGGTCCCACTGAGCTGAAAGACAAGGTCGTCTTGAAGCACTTCACCGCCGGTCAAACCGGTGCTTCGCGGAACGATGATCCGATCGGGATTGTATTCAATGTTGGGGCTTTCGATTGCACTGAACAACGCTTCCGCGGGGGCTTCGCCGTCCACCGTTGCGTTCTCGATCAGCGTCACGACTTGTTCACCCGTCGTCGTGGACGAATCATCGATCGTAACGGTCAGTGTCTTTGAGTTCGTGTCGTAATTCGCTCCGGGTGTGCTCCCCGTGTCAAATTCAATCATCACATTGTTGTACGCTTCACCCGCAATGTTTGCAGATGCGATGACGCCAGCAATGATCTGAGCTTCCTCCAGCTCGACTTCTGCTGCGGTTGGTACGCTGGGGCCCGAGGGCAGACCAAAACGCTCGACGGTAAATCCATCGATCGCACTGATGGCGGCGTCGATGGTCGTTCCCGTCGCGTCGGCAGCGACCGTTCCTGCCAATCCGGTGCCGCTGAAGTTGCCCGTGATCGTCAACACTTGCGTGTCAGGATCGTAGTCAGCCGTGCCTGTGTTGCTGACGGTCGGCGTGTCAATGACCTCGATGGAAGTGTAGTCTTGCCCCTTGATCCAGAGGTCTTCCCCGCGAATTTGTTGAGAGGCGAAATGGAACAGACCTCCCGCGACGAAGGCGTTGTCTTTCGCTGTGAACGCCGCATCATCAATCGTGATCTGTGCTTGTTCAGCGGCGTTCTTAACAACGACTTCGACGTCCAATCGAGACGTGCGTCCAAGATTCGCCTGTTGGATATTGGAATCAGTCACGGATTCAATGTTGCTCAACGTGCTGGTGAATTCCTGCGAACCGTCCAGCAACTTTCGGCCTTGGAAGGTGGTCGTCTGCGAAATTCGATTGATTGCTTCGAGAGACGAATCAATCTGCAATTGATTTGCATCCAATTCCTCGGGTGACAAAGCACCGGAGTTTGCGGATTCGACGATCAGACCGCGGACCTCGCTCAGCAGGTTGCCAACTTCTCCTAAGGCTGCATCAGCCGTGCTAATGATTTGGCTGGCACGTTGCGTGTTGCTGATCGATTTCGTCAGGCCCGTGATCTCGCTGCGCAACGTGTCCCGAGCGATGATCCCGGCGGAATCGTCGCTGGCGGAATTGATTCGCAGTCCCGTCGACAATCTTGTCAACGAAGTTTGCAAATCGTTGTTGCTGCTTCTCAGGCGGTTCTGAGCCACCATGGAAGAGACATTGGTATTGATGCGTGTCACGGGACATCATCAAGAGGGCGAGTAAACATACGGTCAAACAGCGATGCGCATGAGAGGAAGATCCATGCGGAGCATCGCCTAGCTTAAGATGCCGCACGCAAAGTCAACGCGAGAGAAAAATGTTGCGTAAAAGCAACAGATTCACTGGGGCGACGTTGCAAAATCCGAACGCAAGTTCCCGCAACGCAACAGCAACCCATAGATGCGAGCACAAATCGCCAACCAATTCACCACCCCAACCAAACCCGTAGCCGATCGGCGTTAGCCGCGGTTGACACAAAGAACCGTGGCTAACGCCAAAACGGCTAAGAGGTCTCACAGCACCTCCAACTCCCAAACGAGCGCACCCCGACCCGACTCCGCCTCGCCAACCAATTCACCACCCCAACCAACCCTGTAGCCGAACGGCGTTAGCCGCGGTTGACGCAAAGAACCGTGGCCAACGCCAAATCGGCTATGAGTTCCTTCAACACCCACACGAGCGCAACCCCATTCGACTCCGCGCCGCCAAACTAATTCACCACCCCAACCAAACCCGTAGCCGAACGGCGTTAGCCGCGGTTGACGCACAAAACCGTGGCGAACGCCAAAACGGTTAGGAAGTCCTGCAGGACCGCCAACTCCCAAACGAGCGCACCCCCACCCGACTCCGCCTCGCCAACCAATTCACCAACCCAACCAACCCCATAGCCGAACGGCATTAGCCGCGGTTGGCACATAACGCCGCGTCCTACACCAAAACGGCTAAGAAGTCCTTCAGCACCTCCTACTCCCACACGAGCGCCTCCCCGCTCCACTCCGCCTCGCCAACCAATTCACCAACCCAACCAACCCCTTAGCCGAACGGCGTTAGCCGCGGTTGCCACAAAGAACCGTGGCTAACGCCAAAACGGCTAGGAGGTCTCACAGCACCTCCAACTCCCAAACGAGCGCACCCCGACCCGACTCCGCCTCGCCAACCAATTCACTACCCCCAACCAACCCCATAGCCGAACGGCGTTAGCCGCGGTTGGCACATAACGCCGCGTCCAACACCAAAACGGCCGAGCACCTCTCTTCCGTGGGCGATCGCGATACGGCCGAACCTCCCTCGACCAGTCTCAAACCATCGTCACCAACATCAATACCATGTCGACTCTCCCACTCACCAAACGAAAAAAGGCAGACACAAGCTCTCGCTCGCATCTGCCTTCGATTTCGTTTCTCTCAAGCCGCCCGATTCAGGCGGCCTGAGTGATCGGTTGGATTAACCCAACAGCGACAAAACGTTTCGTGGGTTCTGGTTGGCCAACGACAACACGTTGGTACCAGATTGAACCAGGATCTGAGCACGAGTCAGGTTGGCCGATTCTTGTGCGAAGTCAGCGTCACGGATCGAGCTTTCAGCTTCTTGCAGGTTGGCTTTGGTTTCGTTCAGCGAGACCAAGTTGCTTTCCAACGTCGTGCTTTGGAACGATCCCAAACGACCGCGGAGTCCAACCACTTTGCCGATGACTTCGTCGATCACCTTGGCAGCACCTTCGACGTCGTTGGTCAGGCTCTTCGCTTGGCCGCTGCCCAGTTCGTACAGACGACCCGAAGCACCACCCAGTTGACCGGTCGAAACGCTACCGATACCCAAGCTAGCTTGTTGGGTGCTGGTCACGTCGGGACCGAGTTGGAACGTCGCTCCACCACCGGTGATGCTGAAGCTGAAGTTCGTGCTGCTGCCGTCGTCGACGGTCAAGCTCAAGTCCAGCGAGCTGGTGTTGATCGACAGGCTGTTGCCGCTTCCGTTTGCTTCCACACCGTTCACGGTGGCGACGATGTCAGCACCGGTTGATCGCGTGTTGTCCAGGCTTCCCTTGAACGTGCCGCCAGCACCTTCGCTAATCACGTCGATGTCGACCAACGCGTCGCTACCGAAGCCGGTCGAAGTGAACTCAAGGCCGCTCGTCGAATCGGCTTCGACACCGGTGCTGTCCGAAACCAAGTTCACAGCAGCTGCGATTTGAGCTTTGGTTGTTCCTGCACCAAAGTTGAACGTTTCTGCACCGTCGGAACCGCTCAGTTGGAAAACCAAGTCAGCGTTCAGGACTTCACCACCGGTGTTTCCGGTCGAAGCTTCTGCAGGAAGATTGTCCGTGTCCAGCGTGAATTCGCCATACTCGGTGACTTTGGCAGCGGCGGGAGTCGAACCCGAACCGTCTGCAACTTCCGCGTCGAACTCAGTGGTGCCGGAGTTGATGGCGGCAGCAATGGTTGCCAAGCTGTTCTCGCCTGCACCAGTTCCGATCGTGACGGTCAGAGACTTTTGCTCGTCGTCGTAGCTGGCGGTCGTAGTGGCGCCAGTGCCCGCGACATAGTTGATGGACACATTGTTGTAGTCACCACCTGCATCAGCGGCGGTGATCGCCAAGCCAGCGCCTTCAATGGCGGTCGCGTCGGCCGCGGCGGCAGCATCGACGTCGGCAAGCGTACCAGTTTCTTCTGCGTAAACTCCGGTAACACCGTTCAATACCGTTGCAACGGCAGCACCGGTCACAGTCGCGGCATCGTCCACGGTAATGGTCAAGACGCCGTCCGTGATGGACGCAGCAGTCGTTGCACCCCCACCGCCGTCTTCGATGACAACGCTGTCGAATTGGCCTTCAATCGTCACGTTGTTCGTCGCATCACCGATGGTGAAGGTGTTGACCGAAGCTTCCGTCGTCGAAGTCGCTTGAGCAGCAGCACTGAAGCCGGCGTCGCTTGCGGTTGCACTTGCCTTTTCAGCAGCCGACGAGATGACGACTTCCACATCGATTTGTCCCGTCTTGCCCAAGTTGGCTTGGTCGATCGAGACGTCCGAAACGCTGGACACGCTGCCAATGGTGCTGACGAAGTCTTGCGAACCGTCGAGCAACTTACGGCCTTGGAAGGTCGTCGTTTGAGCGATCCGGTTGATGGCTTCCAGCGAACTGTCAATCTGCAACTGGTTAGCGGCGATTTCTTCTTTGCTCAACGCCCCCGAGTTAGCTGCTTCGACGACCAAACCACGGACGTCGTTGAGCAAGTTGCTGACTTGGCCCAGAGCACTGTCAGCGGTGCTGATGATTTGGCTGGCACGTTGCGTGTTGCTGATCGATTTCGTCAAACCAGTGATTTCGCTACGAAGTGCTTCGCTGGCCAGCAAACCGGCGGGGTCGTCGCTGCCGGAGTTGATTCGCAAACCGGTGCTCAAACGAGTCAAAGACTGTTGCAAGTCATTGTTGCTGCTTTGGAGACGGTTTTGAGCGACCAAAGAAGAAACGTTGGTGTTAATCCGAGTCATTTTATTTTTCCCAAAAGTTGGGTTGATGTTGAGTGAAACGGGTCAACGATTGGACGGCCGAAGCGACACGGTGACCCTGGACGTGTGGCGCGCGGCATTACGTCCACCTCAACCATGGAACGCGATTTGGGCGCGTGACGTCTTTGCAACCCCAAAAACCAATCTCACGTCGCTTTTCGCCCCACCCGCCTCGGCACAACCGGAACAATCGGAGATCCTTCTCATGGAAGCAGGTCGCAAGCTGCGATATCATGCAGCAGAGATGGCCGAAAACTCGACCCACGCGTAAAAGTGTCTCCGCGTGCTATCTGAAACCTTTTGGCGAACCTTTTTATGACCGTCCAGATGCAGCTCGCTCGGATCATCATTTCCGAGCTAACCGATAACCAAGTGATTTATCTCAAGGAAGTGGATGGCAGCCGCCAATTCCCGATCATGATCGGAATCTTCGAAGCCACCAACATCGATCGTCGCGTCAAGAACGACTACGTTCCCCCTCGTCCGTTGACGCACGATCTGATTGTCAATGTGGCGGAGTCTTTGGACGCAACGATCGAACAAGTCGTGATCAGTGACCTGTCAGAACACACCTACTTTGCCCAACTGCATCTGCGGACCGGTAGCGGGGAATTGATCGAAGTCGATGCACGTCCCAGCGACGCGATTGCTGTCGCGGTGACCTACGATCCTCCTTTGCCGATCTTTGTATCCGAGGAAGTCTTGAAGGGCGCGACGGGATCCAACGAAGATTGAATCGATCGCAGTCCTCCACGGAAGCGTAGTTGTTCGAGTTCGCTAGTGGAGAGTTCGCTAGTGAAATCGAATTTGCCTCTCAAACAGACCGCTAACAACAGGAAGGATGCCGAATTGAAGGTCTTTTCCACCGTGGCCGAAACACGTCATTGGTGTCGTCAGCAACTGCGTGAGAATCATTCCATCGGGTTTGCTCCCACCATGGGAGCGTTGCATGAAGGCCACCTGTCCCTGGTCCGTCAGGCAAACGAACAGTGCGACCGATCCGTGGTGTCGATCTTCGTCAACCCGACTCAGTTCGCTCCGCACGAAGACCTCGATCAATACCCGCGTCCCATTGAGAATGACCTGGCGTTACTGAAGCAAGCCGGCACCCACGCGGTTTTCCTTCCCAGCGTCCAAGAGATGTACCCGGGAGATCCGGGGGATGCATCCACCAAAGTCCTTCCCTCTTCCGTCGCGTTGCCTTTGGAGGGCGTTCATCGGCCCGATCACTTCGTCGGTGTCGCGACGGTGGTGATGAAGCTGTTGCAGATCGTGCCGGCTGACCGAGCGTTCTTTGGCCGCAAGGATTTTCAGCAGCTCTGCGTGATCGAACACATGGCTCGCGATCTCAGCATGGCAACCGATATTGTTCCTTGCCCGATCGTCCGCGAGGAAGACGGTTTGGCGATGAGCAGCCGCAATCGTTATCTGTCGACGGAAGAACGAAAGCGAGCGTTGTGTTTGTCGAAGGCATTGCAAGCCGTGCAGCAGGCTTTCGATGCCGGCCAGCGTGATCCCAGCGAGTTAGAGCTCGTGATGAAGGAGTTGCTCAAGCCTTGCGACAATCTCGACTATGCCGTGGTGGTCGACCGAGAATCCTTGTTACCGGTTTCAAAGATTACGCGGAGTGCGGTGGCATTGATCGCAGCACGAATTGGCAAGACTCGGTTGATCGACAACTGCGAATTGACGCTGGCAAACAACGTTTGATTGGCGACTTTCAAACGCAACGGTGACAGGTCTGTATTGAGAAGGAGCGGTCTCTTCGATCCGCGAATCGGTCTAACACGCACGTTCATCATGCTCGGTCGCGGCCGTTGCTCCGGTCATGAATTTCACGTGACAATCAGCTTCGCGATCAGCTTTGCCGGTTAGACTATCGCAACACTTAGATTTTTACTCCAACGGTGGCCATCACGGATCACCGAGAACGGCTGAACGATGATTCAACGCATTTTGGTGACTGGTGGTGCTGGATTTCTCGGTTCGCATCTGTGCGAACGTTTGGTCAGCGATGGTCACGACGTGATTTGTCTCGACAACTTTTTCACCAGCCAAAAGACCAACGTTGCTCATCTGCTCGGGAAGCCCAACTTCGAGCTGATCCGGCATGACATCACGCTGCCCATCCATCTAGAAGTTGACCAGATCTACAACATGGCGTGTCCCGCTGCCCCGGGGCACTACCAGTTCAATCCCATCAAGACGATCAAAACCAGCGTCATGGGATCGATCAACATGCTGGGAATCGCAAAACGTTGTGGGGCAAGGATTCTGCAGGCCAGCACCAGCGAAGTGTACGGCGACCCGGAGCAACACCCGCAGAAAGAATCCTATCGCGGCAGTGTCAATCCAATTGGCATTCGTGCGTGCTACGACGAAGGCAAGCGAGTCGCAGAAACGCTGTTCATGGACTACCACCGCAGCAACAACGTGGATGTCCGCATCGTTCGGATCTTCAACACGTACGGTCCGCGAATGCATCCTTTCGACGGGCGCGTGGTGGCCAACTTCATTCGCCAAGCGATGGCGGGCGACGACATCACCATTTACGGCGACGGATCACAAACCCGATCGTTCTGCTATCGCGACGACTTGGTCGAAGTCATCATGCGGATGATGAATTGCGACGATTTCACAGGGCCGGTCAATATCGGGAACCCGCACGAATTCACCATTCGCCAATTGGCCGAAAAGACCATCGAGCTGACCAACTCAAGCAGCAAGCTTGTCGAGTCGCCGCTGCCCGCCGACGATCCAACGCGACGTCGTCCGGACATCTCGCTGGCGAAAGAAAAACTCGATTGGGAACCCAAGATCGAACTGGACGAAGGCCTGAAGCACACAATCGACTGGTTCAAAACCATCAACCTGGCCGACTACCGCCCCCCAACACCCAACTTCACCTGAGCCCAACCAGCCTCTCGAGCAACCAAGCAGCCGAACGGCCTTAGCCGCGGTTCCCACCCACCAACCCAACCGAGAGTCCCGTCGCAACCTAAAACAAATTGGCCGGTTCGGCTCGCAACAATTTCCGAATCGCGATCAACCCCGCAGTGTTGCACATCAACAACGACAGCAGCGCGACCAACACCAACCACGTCAACGTCATTCGAATGGGAATTCCCGCCAGCGACGACGTGATGGCGTACAAAACCAACGCTGCCAACACCGACGGTGGAAAAGCGATCGACGCCAACAACGTCGATTGTGTTAGCAACGTTCGAATCAAGAACCACGTGCCGTAACCCATCGCGCGAAGCGTCGCGTACTCACTGATGTGAGCCTGCACGTCCGACGCCAGGATCATGTAGCTGATCACACCGCCGACCACGACGGCTAGCGCCACACCCATGGCAAAGATCATTCCGATGGGAGTTTGCGTGTACCATCGCCATCGTTCCGCTTTCTTCGCGTCCTCCATCGTCAACGTCGATGCCTGCGATGCCGGACCAGCCAACGCATCCAACCGTCCGGCCACCAGGTTTCGGCCTCGATCGAGGTCGATGCCCTCCGCCAATCGAACCAGCACCAACGAAACTTGATCCTTGCTGCTGCCGGGGACCAGTTTGCGAAACGTTTCGCGCGAGCAGAGAACCGCACCGTTGGCGGCCAGTCCCGTACCAAGTTCGAATGTTCCCACGATCTTGGCTGGCTTTCCGAACACGCTGGCAATCGTACCAACGTCTTGCGGGCCAAACTGCCGACCGTCCTTCGGACCAAAGTCTGCTTTTGTCGCGTCGTCAATCAACACGGCACCTTCCACCAACAGCTTGCCGCGAACCTCCTTGGTCAACTCCGGCAAATCAAACGCGGGTCTGTCCAAGTCGATTCCCATCACGGCGATCGCGCGAGGAGTTTGATTGATCGGGTTGGTCCACTGAGTGACGCCAATGTCCAGTGGCACTGCGGATTGCACTTCATCGATCGCCTGAACCCAAGGCCCAACATCGTTCCGCAACTTAGAAGCATCGTAAACGTGTAAGTAGTCCGGCGATCGCAGAATCACTTCGTATGGCATTCGGTCCAGCAAGACCGTTGCTGTGTCACCAACGCTGCCCAGAAAACCGAGCTGCATGAACATCAGCAAGATCGCGAACCCGATTCCGCAAATGGACACGACGGTTCGCATCCACATGTGAGTCAGGTTGGACCAGGCCAACGACGTTCGAACCACTCCGCGACGCTTCCGCGAAACGGTCTCGTTCTGCTTCGTTGAGGAGGCGGACACTGCGTTCACGGCTTCGAAGTCGCCGCCACTTTGGCGTTCGCTGGCTTGCCTGCCGCATCGATCTCAACATCGACCTGCAATTCGATGAAACGACTGGCTCGTTGAGCGTCCTCTTCGTTGATCGCGATCACCACATCCGCGGAATAGCGATCCACGGCGGCCATCGGATAGGGGCTGGCCAATGTGGGAGCGGCGATCAACGAGTGAATGCGACTGACAGTTCCTTCAATGGTTTCCTTCAGAGCCGGAGACCTGATCACCGCCGTTTGGCCCTCTTGGATTCGTCCCAGATCGGCAACGTTGACTTCCGCAACACAAACCATTTCCGACGTGTTTGCCATGTGCATCAGCGGAGCGACTCCGGTGGCGGTGCCGATGGTTGCATCGATTTGCAGCACGCGGCCTTTGGTGGGTGCGACCAACCGAGACGTTGCAACATTGAGTTTTAGCAATTCGATTTGCTGCTTGAGAGATTCAAGCGACGCCGATTGCTCGGCCGCGATCAAAGACAGTTCCGTGGCACGAATCTCTTGCTGGGCGGAGTCGACCGCGAATCGTCCGTCGTCAATGGCCTTTTCAGCATTCCGAAGTGCGGACTCGTAACCTGCTTGAGCTTCGCTGACCTTCAAAGCCTCCGCGTCCAACGAGTTTTCAGACACCAATCGTTGCCGAGATGGGTCTCGTGAGGCGGCTTCCAACTGACGCAATCGGCGTTGCCCCAATTCGGCAGCTTGCTTCAGCAAATTCAGTTCACCGCCATCGGCCTTGGATTCTTTGAACTGTTCCTTCGCGTCCGCCAGTTTGTTCTCGGCTTGTTCCAGCGATGATTTCGCGACTTGCAGCTTCGCTTCACCTGCGGCACGCTCCGCCGCAATTCGACGCTTTGCTTCGTCGAGTTTGGTTTGAGCGATGTTCAGTTCCAACTGACGTGCGGGAAGACTTTCAAGCTCCATCAACACCGTGCCGGCCGAGACTTCTTGCCCCGGTTCGACCAGGATCCGAGCCACGCGATCGCCGGGGGCTGCCATCACCGACAGCACCCCACCACGAGGCTCCAAGGTGCCCAGCGCCATCACTCGTTGCAGGGCGACGGTTTGAGTCGGTTGGCTCGGATCGACGGATTGATCCGGTCGATTGACGCCGGTGAGGTCACATCCGGCTGTTGCGAAGAACAGTCCGCCAAAACAGAAGGCGGCTCGCCGTCGTTTGCCCGCGAAAAACCGTCGAAGCAAATTTCGCTGCGTGTCCGTCCGAGATTCCGTGACCTTGGTCCCAATCGCGGGAGGCGACCCATCGTAGATTGGCTGGTTGAAGGATGGCACGGCGAACTACTGCAAAACGAGGTGACACGAAAACCGGACAAATTGCTAAGGTAACGTTTTTCCGCTCCGTCGGGCCATCGTGATCGAAGGGTCCGGCACGCAAATTGTCCTGAAAATCGCGTGAAATTACCTTTTCGAAACGACCGCTCGAACAATCCATCGTCCGCTCGCACCGTCGCTTCGCGGGGGATCACGCCGGAGATCGCGTTGGATGGCTCCGCAGCAATCGACGTGCGGGGTGTCAATCACTATTACGGAACCGGTGACGCTCGGAAGCAAGTGCTTCACGATAATCACCTGCAGGTTCAACCGGGCGAAATCGTCATCATGACGGGGCAATCGGGGTCAGGGAAAACGACCTTGTTGACCTTGATCGGCACTTTGCGACGCGTTCAAGAGGGGCAATTGAACGTGTTGGGCCAACCGTTGCACGATCTTTCTCAGGTCAACATTGGCAACCTTCGCAAGCGATTGGGATTCATCTTTCAAGCCCACAACCTGTTCGGTTCATTGACGGCTCAGCAGAACGTCCGCATGGCGTTGGAGCTTCAACCGAACCGGGCGTCACGTCGCGAAGAAAACGAACGTTGCTCCAAAATGCTCACCGAAGTCGGGCTGGGCGAACGCATTCACTACAAACCCAGCGGGCTTTCGGGCGGACAAAAACAACGAGTCGCCGTGGCCAGAGGCTTGGTGCATCAACCCGACATTCTGCTGGCGGACGAACCCACGGCGGCGCTCGACGAAGAATCCGGCCGCCAAGTCGTGACGCTGTTCCAGCGGGAAGCTCGCGAACGCGGAGTCGCCATTGTGATCGTCACGCACGACAACCGGATCCTCGACGTTGCCGACCGCATCGTCAAAATGGACTTCGGACGCATCGCACGCGATACCAATTTGAACGAGGCCGCGGTCTTGGGCGAAATGCTTTCCAAGTGCAATGTGTTCACCGGTGTCGCGATCAGCACGCTCACAGAAATCTCACGCAGCATGACTCGGACGGAGCATGCACCCGGCGACCGAATTGTGACCTACGGCGAGGTCGGCGATCGTTTCTACCTGATTCGCGAGGGAAGCGTCTCGGTGAAGCAACCGACGCACAATGGCAGCAACGACTTCAACGAAGTCGCCACACTGCACGCCGGAGACTACTTTGGCGAAACCGCGTTGCTGACCGGAGAACCACGCAACGCCCACGTTGACGCGACCACGGAAACGGTGACCTACAGTCTGGATGCAGCCACGTTTGCCGATGTCATGAGTCAACGCAAATCGATCGACGAAGAGGTCCGCAGTTCACTCTTCGCCGAATAGATTTAAACCCTCTTCGTCGCGGAAACCCCCGCGAAGCCGAAGTAGACAAAGGCCAAATCAGAATCGTTCGCGCGGATCGGTCAATCCATCAGCCAATCGACGCAGGGCTTCCGTTTCGATTTGACGAACGCGTTCGCGAGTCAGCCCGAGTTCGGCACCGATCTCCTTCAACGTCATCGGCTCGACGCCGCCCAGACCAAAACGCAGTTTCAACACCGTCGATTCGCGTTCTTCCAGATCACCCAGCAAGCTCATCGCGTGCTTCAAGATGTCGTGATCCAGCATCTCCTCATCGGGTGCCTTCAAACGCTCGTCTTGAACCATGTCGCCCAACGACCAACCCGCCTCGGTTTGGTCGCTTTGCGGTGTCGAATTGTTGATCTTGATCGCTTTGCGAATGATCGGCAGCTTCTTCTTCGGCAATCCCAACACGCGAGCGACTTCTTCGTTGGTGGGCGTCCGACCAAGCTCTTCGTTCAGTCGTGCCGTTGCACGTCGCCACTTGCTCAGCAGTTCGACCATGTACGCAGGAATGCGGATGGTCTTGGCCGAGTTGATCAACGCCCGTTTGATGGATTGCTTGATCCAGTAACTCGCATAAGTACTGAATCGCGTGCCGTGAGCCGGATCGAATCCCTCCACCGCTCGCAGCAAACCCAAGTTGCCTTCTTCGATCAAATCCTGAAGCCCCAGGCCCTTGCCCGTGTACCCCCGAGAGATGTTGACGACCAAACGCAAGTTCGCACGAACCATTTGGTCGCGAGCCATCACGTCGCCTTCGGCGATGCGTGCCGCGAGTTCGAGTTCCTCTTCTGCGGACAGCAACGGAGTCTCGTTGATTTCGCGAAGGTAGGTTTCGAGAGGGGATTGAGCCGCTTCACTGCGGCGCGTCGGCGTCTTGCGTCGACTCTTTTTCAGAAGCGTGAGTTCGTCTTGCTCCAGGGATTCGGAAAAAGTCATCGGTGGCGATCCGGTCGGGAAAGGGAGGTGGTTCCGACAAATCACGAGTCGATGCATCACCACGTCATACCCGGTGCCATCCAATTTGCGTTCGGATTTGATTCGAGGCGTTGGGAGGTGCCACAAAACAAAACGCAAATTGACGAAGCACGAGGAACGTCAAAACACGAGTGATGCCAACAACGACGCGGGGAGAGATCGGTCGGGAGTTGATCACAAATGGTTTCGACCAACGGCGACCGAAAAAAACAGCGGATGAGAAAACAATCCGATCGTGCGGGTCGCGCGGATCCGTGCGTGGATGCCGAAGACCACGGTTGCACTCATCCTGTCGTGGCATTTCCACATCCGGGCGGGCGTGGGATGAGCGTCCCGAACAAGGCTGCTCGTGGGGCCGCGTTCTGCGGAGCGCACTCATGCAACCGATTGGCGGTCGAGGCACTGCGGCCCGGCGAAATTGCAAAAGGTCGATGGACTTTTGCGTTGTCACTCCCGCCATGCTTCACATTTCAACCCGATGGAGGGCGGAATAGGGAAGGGGTGACGGTAGCGACGCACGATCCGTCGAATTACTTTGTTCCGTGCGCGGGAAAGGCCGCCGGTATTCTTGACGAAGGGACTCGAAAATGCCAGCATCTGCCACGCAATCTTGCCCACCTTTTGTCCCCTTCTTTCACCCTCAAGCCCGATTCGTCGCCGCCGCGAGCTCATCCATTACTGTCAATTCATCTGCTCTCTGAAAGACTCAGTGGAGCTGGCACGTCGGATCTTTTTGCTTCCGACCATGCCTTTTCGATGGAGCGTTCCGTGAATGACCTCGAAGCTGCTCGCATGGTTCGCTGACACTTCGGTCACCGGAGACCCTTATGGATTACGCTCGCGGAAAATTGATGGTGGCTAGCTTTTTAACGCTAGTCGCCTCTGGAATTGGTTTCGCCACTCGGACCGCAGCGGGTGGTCCTTGGGAACGAGAGTTCAACCTCGCCGGTGGCGAGTTCGGCGCCATTCTTGGTGCTGGCTTCCTAGGGTTCGGCCTGATGATCTTCTTCGGTGGGATCTTGGTCGAGAAGTTCGGCTACAAAAAATTGTTGGCCCTCGCGTTCCTTTTGCACTTGGTTAGTGCCGGCATGTTGTTCGCCGCCAACCCATTGTTCGCCGGTTGGCAAGAAACGGATCCGGAAAACGCGACCGACAATGTCTTCAAGGTGCTGTTTTGGAGTGCCTTTGTGTTCTCCATCTGCCAGGGGCTGTACGAAGCCGTTATCAACCCGTTGATCGCTCAGCTTTACCCCGAGAACAAAACGCACTACCTCAACATTCTTCACGCGGGTTGGCCCGCCGGGATGATCGTTGGTGGTCTCTTCGCGGCTTGCTTCATTGGTGAAAACGCGTGGATCACTGAGTTGCCTTGGCAGTACGGATTGGCCAGCTTCTCGATCGTCGTAATCGCCTACGGCATCCTGGCGTTGCCTGAGAAGTTCCCCGAAACAGTCGGCGAGACCGCTGGTTCTTTTGCAACCGTCTTTTCGTGCTTCGCCTCAATCCCATTCTTGGTCTTGATCGCTTTGCACGGTTTGATTGGCTACATGGAGCTGGGCGTTGACTCTTGGATGACCAAGTTGATGGAAAACTTGCTTCCAAACTCGATCATCATCTTGGTTTACACCTCGTTCTTGATGTTCGTCCTACGTTTCTTCGCTGGGCCGATTGTTCACCGCGTCAATCCAATTGGATTGTTGTTGGGAAGTTCCGTTATCTCTTGCCTGGGTCTGCTTTGGTTGGGCTCGCCAATTGAAAGTGTCGCGATGATCTTCGTCGCAGCGACCTTCTACAGCTTTGGAAAGGCGTTTCTGTGGCCAACAATGTTGGGTGTGGCCGGTGAGCGATACCCACAAAGTGGATCGGTCGCGATGGGTGCTCTCGGTGCAGTTGGGATGATCTGCGTAGGTCAGATTGCTGGCCCACGCATTGGGGCACAGCAGGGCTACGAAATGTCTCAGCACCTCGAACAAACCGCCCCTGAAACTTACGCTCGTTACAAAGGCAGCGAGGTAACTTCGAGCTGGGGCTATGAATACACTCCGCTGGATGCTGCCAAGTTGAACGCAGCGAACGGAACCGAAGCTGGTTCGGCGGAAGCGACGGCAATCGAAGAAGCCAAGTTGATCCCGGAAGATGAAAAACCAGCGTTGATCGCCAACGCCGAGACGGACATTCCCGCCGTCCAGGGTGCCTATCTATTTGGTGGTCGTCGTGCTTTGACGCTCACCGCTTATGTGCCTGCGATGATGGCGATTGGATTCCTTGGCTTGCTGATCTACTTCCGTTCAATCGGTGGGTACAAAGTTCTTCGTTTTGATGAGGAACTTGGCAAGACCGTTCCACTCGACGGTCACGGCCACGAAGACGCCGGAACCCCGGTCGTCGATGGTGACGGCACGGCCACAACCTGATTGGCGATGGTTTGACGAGCGTGAAGTTGCCATTCCAAGACGGCCGACAGCTTGCAAGCACATGCGTGTCAGCAATTTCGTTGCCGGGTTGATCAGCTTCACCTCAACTACCAAACTCGCGGGCGGAACTTTCGTTCCGCCCGTTTTGCGTTGGGATCCGCCGTTGATTCGGCGTTGGTTGCAACGACTTGCCAAATCCTTCCATGCTTTTAGGTGTTCGCTATGTCGGTTGAAATCACCGCGGTCTATCAAGGTCAACTTCATTGCGAAGCCACCCACGGACCAAGTGGCAATCAACTGGTCACGGACGCACCCACGGACAACGGTGGGCGTGGCGAAGCTTTTTCGCCTACCGACTTGGTTGCCACTGCACTGGGCACCTGCACGATGACGATCATGGGATTGGTCGCGGATCGTCACGACTTGAACTTGCAGGGCACGACCGTCAAGGTCGTCAAAGAGATGGCGTCGACTCCCGTGCGACGCATCGCCAGCTTGCGAACGGTGATCACGTTCCCCGCCGGATTGAATTTGAACGACGAGATGCGACAACGTTTGATCGCTGCCGCGCGAAAGTGCCCCGTCCACCAAAGTTTGCACCCAGAGATAGATGCACCAATCGACTTTGTCGACGCAGATTGACACCCCCGGTCTGGCTTCACTGTGCTGGTCGGATCATACTGCTGCGGCGCAACTGTCCATTTCTTTGCTTTTTAAACCAAATCTGTCATGAACCGCAGCGACATCGTGATCACCGGAGTCGGTGTGGTCTCATCGATCGGTTTGGGACGAGAGGCTTTCACGCGGTCGCTATTGAATGCAACCAGTGGCGTGATTGAATTGGTTGACTCCACGGATGGCGATCGAAACGCGACGGCACGGTTTCGATTCGACAACGGCAACTCGGGGGATGTGCATCAAGAATCACCGGTCGAAATCGGGGCCCCGATCACGGATTTCGATCCGAAGCTGTATGTGAAGCCGCGAAAAGCGCTGAAGGTCATGTGCCGCGAAATTCAAACGTCCTTCGCGGCATCGCAAATGGCGATTGAAGATGCGGGACTCACCAACCTGCTGCCTGCGGAGCCCGCCGAGCAAGCCAAAAAGTCCGGGCGAATCGCGGTCGATCGGATCGGTGCGGTCTTCGGCAGCGAGATGCTCTACGGCGACCCCGAAGAACTGGCGGATGCCTTTGCTGCCTGTAAAACGGAAGACAACGAGATCGACAAGTCGAAGTTTGGCTTCGCCGCGATGCGATCCATCACGCCGCTTTGGATGCTGAAGTATCTGCCCAACATGCCGGCTTGCCACGTCGGCATCGCGGTCAATTCACATGGTCCAAACAACTCGCTGACTGTCGGCGATGTTTCCGGTCCCAATGCCGTCCTCGAAAGCTGTGGCTACCTAAAGCGCGGCATCGCGGACGTGATGATCGCCGCCGCGGCCGGGTCGCGCATGAACACGACTCGGTCCATGTTCACCGAAGACCAACCGCTTGCAACCGCCGTCGACCCGGTTGGTCGTAGCAGTCGTCCTCATGCAAAAGATGCAACGGGAATCGTTCGTGGCGAAGGTGCCGCAAGCCTGATTCTGGAGACGGCTGAATCGGCAGCGAATGGTGGCCGCAAACCATTGGCCATCGTTTGTGGGATGGCGTCACGATTTGTCCCGTCCAAAGCGTTCGAGTCTGGCGAGTTCACAACGTCTTCGGATGCGGACGCGGGTCGCGGGTCTTCGCGAGCCATCGAAGTGGCGATTCAAGCTGCCCTGAAGGATGCCGGGCTCACGTCGAACGACATCGGTCTGGTCGTCGGGCACGCAATGGGCGATCCCGTGATTGACGCTGCGGAAGCCGAAGCGATTGCGAAAGCTATGCCGAATGTGCCGATCACCTTGCCGACTGGATTGCTGGGGCACACCGGCGCCGCCACTGGAATGCTGGGATTCATCGCTGCCGTTGTCGCTGCCCAATCCGGTCAAACACCTCCGGTCGCTCACGCTGCGGATTGCCGCGACGGTCTTCCCATCGCTGATTGTGCTCAACCGCTGAACTCAAAATTCGTGTTGGCGGTGTCCCACACATCACACGGATCGGCGACGGCCATCATCGTGTCGTCAACTTGAGAAAAAGTCACGTCGCCGTTGCGATTTCGACAAACGCAACATGCGTCGGCTTTGAGAACGCACTTGAGACAAACTCCCTCGCTTTTTCGCGGAGTTGTGTTTCATTGAGCCGAAGTCTCATTTGAACGGACGTGTGAGGCGGTTCACGCGTTTCTGGACGAGTTGCACCCACTCTGTCCGCCGTGAGCACTTCCCCCCAGGCCGACCCGAGCGACGCGATGACCAAAACTGTTTTTCAAACTCTCTTGAAGATCTCACTCGCGGTCTTCGGATTTGTAGCTGCAACCCTCAGCACTTCCTCTGCATTTGCGGTCGAAGGAACCGAGCTGACCAGTCGCAAAGCCATCTGGGCGCCGTTGCTGCCCGACTACAAAGGTGAAAACGGAGACTCCGTCGGTTTCCTGACCGACATCCGCGGTCATCATCGCTTCGACGGCTATCTCACCAGCATCGAAGGTCGCGTCAACTACGCCATTTCTGACGACACCGAAATGTATGGTTTCGAGGCGTTGCTCCGTGATACATGGACGTTTGGCATTCACGACCTGTCCGCCGGGACGGGCTACAGCCAAATGGAATGGAAGCAAGAGATCAACAACGACGAGTTGGACAACAGCTACCGCGGTGCATTGATCGTTGCTGGATGGGAAACCGCATTCGGACGCCGTCCCCTTTGGATCGATTTGCGTTTGGGATTGTATGATCTCAACGGTCAGTATGTCGGAAATGATGGTCTGACCACCGGCTCCATCAGCACCTTCACGACGACCTGGGGCTTGGAGATCAAAAACGACATTGAGATCTGCGGCATCCCCGGTCGCGCCGTGTTCGGAATCGACTACCTCACGGACTACGCCACCTGGCAGAACAATGCCATCGGCTTGGACGATGCTGTCGTGCTGCAAGCCGGCGTCGAGCTATTGCTTTATTAAGCCTGCAAGCAAAGACCGAAACTCAACACCCGAAGGCCAGCCTGGCAACAAGCCCGCTGTCCCTTCGGGTTTTTCATGCGCCCATTCCGCAACGTGATCCACCACCCTCACCGCATTTCATCCACGCGATACAAATCCAACCGGCGGTCATTCCAGTTTTGCACGCTTCCTTGTTCCCGATGCCGGCGCAGCAATTCCAGGTCCACATCATGGATCACCACCGTTTCGATGTTCGGGTTGGCCTCCGCTCCAATTCCCTCGCGAGCGAACGTCACGTCCAACGGCGTCAAAATC
This sequence comes from Rhodopirellula halodulae, assembly GCF_020966775.1. Taxonomy (NCBI): domain Bacteria; kingdom Pseudomonadati; phylum Planctomycetota; class Planctomycetia; order Pirellulales; family Pirellulaceae; genus Rhodopirellula; species Rhodopirellula halodulae. The sequence goes on from NZ_JAJKFV010000030.1 coordinate 356,437, forward strand.
GCTGACTGAGCGTAGTGAATATCCGCGTTTTCGCAGAACGGCAAATTGCCGGTGCATCCCGCGATCGCAACATACACATGATTTTCGACGCATCGTGCTGCCGCACACGTCCGCACTCGCAGATACCCGCTTCGCGTATCCGTGTTGAACGGCACGAAAATGATCTGAGCACCTTTCTCGACCGCCAAGCGTGATAGCTCAGGGAACTCGACGTCGTAGCACACCTGAATACTAACCGGACCGCAATCCGTTTGGATCACATCGATTCCAGGCCCGCCAACCACACCCCACCATTTTCGTTCGCTCGGCGTGATATGCAACTTGTACTGTTTGTCGATTGCCCCATCTCGATGGAACAGGAACGCAACGTTGTAGAGCCGCTCATCTTCCACGACAAAGTGCGAACCACCAATGATGTTCGTATCAAATTTGACTGCCAAATGGCTGAACAATTCCAAATACTGCGGTGTGTACTCCGCCAAAGTTCTCGCGGCTTGCCCGGGCCGTTCATTCGGAAGAAACGACAACAACTGCGTCGTGAACAGTTCCGGAAACAATAAGAAATCGCACTTGTAGTCGCCTGCCACGTCTACAAAGTACCGAGCCTGTTGTGCGAACTCCTCAAAGTCTTTCACAGCACGCATCTGGTACTGGACCGATCCAATTCGCACGGGACGCACGGTTCGCCGAAACCGACGTTTACCAGCCGACACGTGATCCAGGTTCTTCCACTCCAAGAACGTCGCGTAGCCACAACTTTCGACGTCGCTGGGCAAGTAGTTTGGAATCAAACCTTGTAGGGAAAATCCGTTCGCGATTTGTGCCGTCAACACGGGGTCAAAGAACGTCTTGTCGATCACTCGATCGATGTACTCGCTCGCCTTCATCTCACCCGAGTGCTTGTGGTAGCCAGGAATTCGACCGCCCACGATCATTTGCTCAATGTTCTTCGCGCGGCAAAGTTCTTTGCGAGCATCGTAGATCCGCCTGGAAAGTCGCATTCCGCGAAACTCCGGGTGCACCATGATTTCGATGCCATACAGCGTGTCGCCGTTGGGCTGGTGGTTCCGGATGAATCCGCTGTCGGCGATCTTCTTGTAGTCATGCCATTCCAGATCGTCTTCGTAGTCCAAACGCAGGCTGCTGCTACTGGCGACCAGCTTCCCATCGCATTCGATCACGATCTGACCTTCGGGGAAGTGTTGAAGTTGGCTTTCAACCTGCTCCCGAGTCCACGGTTTCATCTCCGGAAAGCAAGCCTGCTGCATCGACACCATCGAGTCATAATCATCGATTCGCATGTTCCGAAGGATCAGCTCCCGCTCAAAATTCGAAACATCAAAATCAGGCGTCTGCGTCGACATCAAAAGATCCTGGAAAAAAGAACAACCGCCACACACCTACCCCAACACGCCATTTGCCCGCACTTCACGTCCTACCTTACAAAACGCACTTCACATGTCACCTGGCAAACCGCTCCCGCACGCCAACCCGCTACTTCACTCGTGTCGACAAATACGTGTACCCCGCCAACGCCTTCTCGTACTCCCCAACCGTCTCACCCGCCTGCTGATTGTCGATGCGGCCTTCGCCGATCGCTGTCTCGACCGATTCCTGCAAATTCTCGATCAACTCTCGATCTTCATACTGCACGTAGCCCAGCACTTCCGAAACCGTGTCCCCTTTAACGATCGATCGAACCTTGGTCACACCGTCTTCGATGTCAACGTGCACTGCGTGGGTGTCACCGAACAAATTATGAAGGTCGCCCAAGATCTCTTGGTACGCCCCCACCATGAACACTGCCAACTGGTAGGGCTCCCCCGCCACCAAAGGATGCAGCATCAACGTTCGATGGCGTCCGCCGTTGCAAACAAACGCATCCACCTTGCCATCACTGTCACACGTGATGTCCCCCAACACCGCGTGCCGAGTCGGTTTCTCCTGCAAACGGTGAATCGGCATGATGGGAAACAACTGGTCGATCGCCCACGAATCGGGCATCGATTGGAACAACGAAAAATTCGCGAAATAAATATCCGATAGCATGCGATCCAAATGCTTCAGGTCATCCGGACGCTCCTCCATTCCTTCTGCCAATTCGCGAACTCGGTGGCAAATCGCGAAGTAGAGGTTCTCCGCCGCAACGCGTTGTTCCAGTGGCAGATACCCGCCGCTGAACAAATTCATGCACAGATCCAACGCGACCTGAGCATCATGGAATGTTTCCATCATGCTCGCCTGAGTCATGTTCACGTACCCGTTCCACAGATCGTGCACCGGTTGCTCGTACGATTCGGGCGGCCCCTCCATCTCCGAAGTCTCAATCGCCCCGGCCGAGTCCATCTCCACACCACCATGTTCCGGCGACAATGGTTCGCCCTCCAACTTGGCCCACTCCGGCAAATTGGTAACTCCCTGTGAAGTCACCCCAAGAGTTTCCATCACAAGAACGCTATGGTGAGCCGCCACCGCTCGTCCCGATTCCGAGATCAGTTCAGGATGCGGCACCTCGGCTTCATCGCAGACCGTTTGGGTATGGAAAACCACATCGTTCGCGTACTCCTGCATCGTGTAGTTCATGCTGGATTCGGAATCGCTGCGTGAGCCGTCGTAATCAACACCCAACCCACCGCCGACATCCAAATACTTCATGCCCGCACCGCGCTTCACCAAATCGACGTAGATTCGAGCCGCTTCCAAAATCGCTGATTTCAGTTGACGAATATTCCCGATCTGGCTGCCAACATGGAAATGTAGCAGTTGCAAGCAATCGCCCATGTCCATCGCGATCAAACGGTCCAATTGCGCCAGCACTTCAGCGACCGTCAATCCAAACTTGCTCCGGTAACCACCGCTCGCTTGCCAACGACCGCTTCCCCGAGTCGCCAACTTCACACGCATTCCAATCGTCGGACGAACGCCAAGCTCCTGCGCAACATCCAGAATCAAATCCAGCTCGCTCGCCTTTTCAACCACAGGCAACACCACGCGGCCCAAACGCTGAGCAAGCAACGCCAAACGGATGAACTCTTCGTCTTTAAAACCATTGCACACGACGGGCACGTTCGCGTCGCCCATGGCAACCGCGGCCACCAGTTCGGGCTTGCTGCCTGCTTCAATGCCAAATCCCAACCGTGCGCCCTCGCTCACGATTTGCTGCACGACTTCCCGCTGTTGATTCACCTTGATCGGAAAGACACAACGGTAGCGGTTCTTGTAGCCATGGTCGTCGATCGCTTTTTGAAAGCAACGATCCAGCTCACGCAAACGGTCACGCAAAATTCCGTTGAAACGAAGCAAGACTGGCAGATCAAGATTTCGCTGCCCCAGACGATCGACCAATTCCTTCAAGTCGATGCTTTGAGCCGGGTCGCGATCTGGCGAAACCAACACCGTCCCCGATTCGGAAATCGAGAAATACCCCGCGCCCCAACGGTCGATGTCGAACGTCTTGGTTGAATCCTCAACCGTCCATTGCTTCTTCAAATCCAAGCTCACTCAAGCATCCCCAGAAAGCCAACAAACCTCACCGCGCACATCTTCATTCACAACCAGCCAAGCAAGCAAGCCCATCACTTCATCATTCCGGCTCCCCACTCCCACTCAACAAAACGTAGGTCAGGTCCCAACTGACGACTCCACTGCCTTGATCCCACCTGACAACCCGTAGGTCAGGTCCTACCTGACGAGTCCACTGTCTTGGTCTCACCTGACAACCAGTAGGTCAGGTCTCACCTGACGAATCGTAGGCCATGTCTCACATGGCCCCCCGACCGATGCTTTTGAAAAAAGCGAGGTCTCCTCCACCCCAAAACCAACCACACTCAAGCCAGCCCAACAATCACTGTGAACGTCTTCAACCCCCGCATCCCCAATACCGACTCGTGCCAATGGACAGCCCACCGACCTCGCCCTCCGGCGGGCTTCGCTGCAACACCCATCACCGGCTAAAACGCAACCTCTTTCACCCCCCGAGCCCCCGATGGCAACTTCCCCGTCACCGTCACATCCGTGATCGCGTAACGTCCCGGCACCCAACGTTGGTTGCTCTTGGTCGCGAATGCAGCCTGACGCAACACCAATGTTTCGCCAACCGCCAACGGCTGATCCTGGTACAGAAAATACTGCCCGTTCAAATTCATCGTGATGTTTGGAATTGCAAAATCCGCCTCGTTCCTCACCACCACCACATCGTCCATTAGCTTCGCACTTCCGTCGATGGTTGGGATCGGACGCCGGTCGATCAGGATCTCCACCGGCAGCCCATGCTCGCTCGCTTTGCCAAAGACGATCGCGTACAAGCTCAACGCGAACAGCGGCACCAAACAAACGGTCGCCAGGGCAGCAAACAATCCGCGGCTCGACAACTGCGGCGCGGGTGCGATTGACCGCGGCGGCTCATGAGCGTCCGCATCTTGCGCAACCGAATTCAAAGAGGAATCGTCAGCCATCTCAAACATCAAGCAGGAAGGGAGGTGGAATCGGCCGGGACAAGGTTCCCAAAACCGCCGGGGCCAGTCTCTCGGGTGCAGTATTCAAAGCTCACCAAACAACTTTATCAACCACGCAACCCGCCGGCCCACACGCCGAACCATTTGTCGCAAATGAGGTTTCCTCTAAACCAACTCCCCTCAACCAATGCCTCCACCCAAAAGTACCCATCACATTCCATCAGATGCCCCACCACCTCACCGCACCTCAAACCCGGCCTAGCACCCTCTCAACTCACTCATTCCAAACCAACGGCCCACAGCTTTCCATCGACACTTCGTCCTTCCGTTTTCCCGCTCCGACCAGCACCAGCCCCATGCCTCGTTGTTCCGCCAGCTTTTTCGCCTTCTCATCCTCCATCACGAACATCGCTGTCGACAGAGCGTCCGCATCCATCGCTGTTTCTGTTGTCACGGTCAACGCCAGCCACTGCCCCGCCGGGGAACCCGTCCTCGGATCAATCACATGCCCATAGCGTCTTCCCTGGTGATGGAAATACTGCTTGCCGCTTCCGCTCGTCGAGAGCGCCCGATTCTGCAGCCACAATCCACCCAAGCGTCGACCTGGAACGGTTGGGTGAGAAACACCCACCAACCATCCTCGCCTCCGTGTCTCTCCCTCCAGCTCATCACGGATGTCACAGTGTTCTGGCGAATTCTCGTCAGTCGACAGTTGCTGGTCCCCCGATGCAAAAACACTGCTATAGCCCGCGTGAATCAAGAAATCTTCAATGCCCTCAGATCGCAGGTTGTTTGCGAGTTGGTCGATAGCGTAACCCTTGCCAATCGCCCCCAGATTCAGCGCCATTCCCGGCTTCTCAAACCGAACCGTGCGATTGGTTGTATCAAGCGACAGATGTTGCCACCCCACCCTGTCCATCGCCGCCATGATCTCTTCGCGAGTCGGCTTCCTTCCTTCTCGCCGAGTGAACCCCCAAGCATCCACCAACGGCCCTGCGGTGATGTCAAAGGCTCCGTCGGTTTGCTCTGACAATGACCGAGCATCCGCCAACAAGCGAAACACTTCCGGATTGACATGAACGGGTTGTTCAGCCGCAAGAGCGTTCACCCGAGAAACATCGCTGTCGCTGCGATAGATGGTCAGCACCGACTCGATGTCTTCGATCGCCTCCAAGTGCTTGAGCACCACATCTGCGACGCTGCGATGCCCAACCCGCAGCGTTTCATCAGGAACCAGAACCACGAAGTCGCACGCCATCGCACGATGTTTGACTTCCAACAACAGACCGCTCTCACCCAGGCAACCGACCAATCAACCCAACGTCCCAATCATAGCCCGCGATCAAACCCTTCAAACCACCCACCGCACTTCAAACCACCCGCCCGTAGGTCAGGCCCCGCCTGACGCCGCTCCCTTTGCGATCACCACCACCAAACAAATCACTCCACCCCTGCCACCGCCTCCTGCCAAAAAGTACCCATCACATTCCATGTGATGCCCCCACACCTCCCTGTAGGTCAGGCCCCGCCTGACGCCGCTCCCACTCCGATCACCACCACCAAACAAATCACTCTACGATGCCAAACCCAACGTCCTCACCCGATAACCAACGACACATTCCTGCACGCTCGACTCACCATCGCCGCCGGATTCGGAATCCTCATCCCAGGGCGCCTTCAAATCTTCAGCCGGATCCGTCAACGCCTGGTCGATTGCTGGTTGCGTTGAAATCAAACGATCCAGAGGGCTCACCACCTTCTTCTCATTCGGATTCCAAACGTGCGTGTAAATCTCCGTGGTCTTGACATCGTTGTGCCCCAGCAACTGCTGGATCTGTCGGATGTCGGTCCCCGACCACAACAAATGTGTCGCGAAGCAATGCCGAAACGTATGGCTCGTCACATGCTTCTGAATCCCAGCGTTCTCCACGGCCACTCGCAAGTGCTTCGGAAAGGTTCCCGCATGAACATGGTGCCGATGAACGCGCCCCGTTTTCGGATCCGTCGACAATCGATGTGACGCGAAAAGATACTGCCACTTGAACTCACGATGCGCCGACGGGTACTTCCGGCTCAGAGCATACGGCAGGTAGACCGAGGCGGTCCCGTTCGCCAAGTCATGCTCGTGCAACGCTTCTCGCGACTTCACAAATCGACGCAGCGGTTCCAGCAAATCATCAGGCATCGGAACCAAGCGGCTCTTCCCACCCTTCGACTGCCGGATCTCCAGTTGCTGATTCGCAAAGTCGACATCCTTAACTCGTAACCGGTGAGCTTCACTGATTCGCAGCCCACACCCATACAGCAACTTCGCGATCACCAGCTGCAATCCTTCCAAACCCTCGAACACCTCCGCAACTTCGCCAGGCGACAAAACCGTGGGCGTCATCGAATCCTTGTTAGCGCGAATCGCTTCGATCTTCCCCATCTCGCGCTTCAGCACCAACGTGAAGAACTTCAGCAAAGCATGAAATGCCAAGTTCTGTGTCGACGGAGCCACGTTGCCATCCACCGCCAAATCAGTCAGATGACCTTCGACATCGTGAGCACCAATCCGTTCAAAGTCAGCCAAGCTATTCAGTGCCCTCTCTGCCATGAACGCTTTCAATTTCGAAACGTAGCTGCGTTCCGTTGCGTACGCCATTCCGGTGCGTCGCATTCCTCGACGAAATTCCTGAATCGCATCGGGCTCATTGGGATTGATTTTACCAACGACGTCATCGATCGAATCGTACCCCTCCTTCTGTGCACGCTCGACCATCACGATCTCTGCCATCTTTCGTTTGATGGTGAGCAGATCGTCGGTCGTCCGCTTTTGAAACGCCGTCCGGTACAGCATCAAACCTTCCAGCATTTTCATACGTTTCCAAGCCGGTACCTGCGCGTCGCGTCGTGCACGAAGAAACGGAATCACATGCCCCGCCTCAAACTGCCATTGCGGATCAAACTCACGACGATGAAATTCGCAAAGCTTCTTGAACCAAATGTTCGCCCACCGCTTCCGTTGCTCTTCGCTGTTAAGCTTCGAATACTTCGTCATCAATCCAATCTCACTTTCAAATACCACAGTAGGTCAGGCCATGCCTGACGCCCCCACAACACCTCGTACGTCAGGCCATCCCTAACACCCACCTATCCCTACCGAACAACCAACCACCTCTTCCATGGTTTGCTCCCCATCAACGCAACCTCTCACCCACCGCAACGCGCATCTCCTGAATATCCCAAAACACCAAACAAACCAACGACACAACAATTCATTCTCCGACGCGCCATCGCCTTCGCCAATCTCCAACTTGCATCCGACCACACAACGCCTTCAACAATCCAAACCTACCAATCCCCCAACCCGCAAACTGAACCTAGACCCGTTCACGATCGCGACCAGTGCTCAACAAACGCGAGAACACATTTTGGCATTCAAAACACTTGCATCGCGCAGTTGCATCGTCGAAAATCGTGGGGCTTGCTAACCGGACACTTTGGCTAGCTAGCTCGGTCATTCGCGCTCGCGGCTTCGAGAAGCAGTTTGGTCGCGAAGGATCACGAATCGGTCTCGGGCAGCAACGTTCGACCCGACAAACCCGAAGAGAATATGAAGCGAAGTGATGGATCGGAAGAATTTATCGAGGGGCGGTGTCACCCAGATGGACGAAGTCCGCGCTCCCGGAACGTCAGGCAGCAAAAACGACCAGCAAAGTTTTTCTCAGCGAGACTGCCTCCATGTGCGCCGGGAACAAGTTCCATAGTCCCCCGACAGGCAAACCAAAGCGATGGGAACAAGTCCTCGCCTGGCAGCCCGAAGTGGCGGAACCACTGGGAATAAGTCCCACCCCGAGACTTATTCCCACCGCCACACAGTGTAAAATACTGTCGAAACCCCAATTCCCACCTGCTCGACAGGTAATAAACAAGTTATCCGAGCTAAAAAACAAGCTGGAATGAAACATCGAACCATCGCATTCATCTCCGCTGCTGTCTTGCTGGCGATCCTGCTGGTCCCTCTGTTTCGTTCCGTTCGCCCTGCCTACCACCGCTACCGCTTCGAATCCGCTCAACAAGCCACTCTCAACGGGAACGAAGAACAAAGGCTCTTCGGGCTACTCGACAATGGCTTCCAGTCTCTCGACCATCACCTCGAGCAGCTTGTAGAAATTGGTGCTATTCGTCATGCATCATTTACTTTGCCGAACATCCTGAACGACTCCTCTGATCGCAAGACGCTCGCACAGGACATGCTCAATAGCAATTGCCCTCCGGTCGTGTATTGGTCGTCTCCCGCTCCCGGCGATGTGACTCCAATGGTGCTTGACGTTTGGTGCGAGCACGGCGACCTCAAGCAGTGGACCGCGTACTTAACTCAATTCGACCCTGACGTGAAAACCGACGGATAACCATGGCATTCACACGGAGCGGGGCTTGCGGCCGGATTTGAAATGGGCAGCTTTACTCTCCCCGCCCGGTGATGCCGGTCGTTCGTCAATTGACACAAATGAAAACGGATTGGATTAAACGACCTGACAACTGGCCCGCAGCCTTGCAATTTGCGGCTGCCGCGACTTGCATTTGCCCGACAGTTGCACTCCTTGCAGCCGACTTGAATGCCTTGGCAGTTCTTTCGGCACTTTGCGGATTTGGGCTCTGGTGTTGGCTTGGACGGGGAACCGAGGGTTTCCCATTGTTGTTTGATATGCTTGGGATGACGGTTTTGCTTACCAATAGTCTGGGATTGCTAGTTGCTTTGACACGGCTCGCGAGATTCTCTGTTTCAAGCTGACGGAAATCATTCCCGATACATCGATCACGTTGCCTTCCGTCTATTGCTGTGCGTATCGGGTTCACAGTCGACGGGATTCAATATCGACTTCAATTCCGTGTATTTCATCATGGGGGAAGTCTGACGAACCATCCGATGCACCCGAGTCGCCGAGTCGGGTGTTTTGACAATGGAAGATTGCTCACGGCGACCGGGTGATCGGTACCGTTAGTCGGTGACATCTCCGCCCATACCGGAACGCATCCACGTTCAGTACTTGAACCGGCGCTCGCCCATTCCCAACCCTGCGCGTTTCTTGCGCACGCGGTGTATTTGGCAACAGTACACTGCACGCACTGGTCGAAACCGAAATCGCGTCTCACACGCCACCGATGTGGCCGAAGGCTAACGATTGCGATCGGCAGTCTTAACTCTAGAATCGGCTGATATCCGAACCCATGTAGCTCTCCCTGCCGGACGTGATTCGATTCTCGCCTGCGTTTTCCGTGCGGGGCTTGGCCTTCGCTTGCAACGCCGGCACCGATACAACACGGGCTCATTTCCGACGAAACCGTCGCCTCGACCCAGAGCACTCCGAATAACCATTGCGTGCACACGGAGCGGTGGTGGAGACTCGGTACACTTTCCAATTACATCTCTCGCCACCGCCCGGTGACGCCGAACGTTACCCGACCGAACTCCATGGAACTTGACAAAGATCGTATTCGATTTCATGGCAAGCTCATGTCCGCTGCTCAACGGTTTGGCGGTTCTGCATCCGGCGACGAATCGCAGCCCTTTGTTGATACCCTCTATCGCGAATGGCTTGATGAATCGCTCCCACTTTCCTCCGTTGGTCCATGGCTCGATGCAAAGCTTCAAAACACATTTGAATCACTTGATTCACCGCCACACTGGGTAGAAGACGAACCCGCTTGGCCATTTATTGACGGCGTGCCAATGGTGTTCGTTTCACAGACTTCTTTTGCGGACACGCCACTTGCCAACGATCGACTCTCTGTCGGTGAAACCATATACTTATTTGCCGGGCGTCGCTCTGACGCCGGGCGGATTCGGATGGAGTACCGCGTTATTTCGCAATTCGCACAAGGCGGGTAACCATCCGATGCACCCGAGTCGCCGAGTCGGGCGTTTTGGCAATGGAAGATTTCTCGCGGCGACCGGGTGATCGGTAACGTTATCGCGGCGACTCATGCAGGACATGGCGATGTCATTCTCGGTTGCACACCACGCCGTCATTGATGCTCGTGACCGACTGCTCGTCGATTTGTTGATGAAACGATTGAAAATTCAAGACGTTGAACATCAAACCAATCGACGTTGAAAACAATGGCGGACACAACTGCGATCGGTCGCTTGGCACACTTTGTCGTTCGACCATGCAACATCCGTCGCGGTCATGCGAACGGTCGTCAACCTTTCGGACGAACGACTGTGTTCCGGTTGTCAACCGATCGCCTCACCGCGACTCCAACGTATCACCGCTGCGTAGACTCCCGGAAACGATGCGAACGATGTCGATTTCGTCTGATACAATCCTCTGACGTTCTCCATCGACGTCGTACCCATCGCTTCCTCACCTGTCGGTGCGCTCGTGATCGCCACTCGACGGTTGTGAATTGCTCGATTGGATTCACGACAGTATTCCCGATAACCACGCGATGATGACGGAGCGGTGGTGGAGACCAACTCGGCATACCAATCACATCCCTCGCCACCGCCCGCATATCGCAAACGTTATCGCGGCGATCTACGCAGGACGTAGCGATGCCGATCGTTGGTTGCACACCACGCCGTCATTGATGCTCGTGACAGCCTGCTCCACGACGCGTCGATGACACAATGAAAACAATCAGCACAGCGAACATCAAACCAATCGACGCTGGACACAATGGACGACAAAGCTGCGGTCGGTCGATCGTGACATCTCATCACACGATCTTGCAACATCCGTCGCGGTCATGCGAACAGTCGTCAACCTTTCGGACGAACGACTGCGTTCTGGTTGCCAACCGATCGCATCACCGCGACTCCAACGTTTCGCCGCTGCGTAGACTCCCGGAAACGATGCGAACGATGTCGATTTCGTCTGATACAATCCTTTCACGTTCTCCATCGACATCGTACCCATCGCTTCCTCACCTGTCGGTGCGCTCGTGATCGTCACTCGACGTTTCCAGATCGCTCGATTTGATCCACGAAAGTATTCCCGATAACCATGCGATGATGACGGAGCGGTGGTGGAGACCAACTTGGCATTCCAATCACATCCCTCGCCACCGCCCGCATATCGCAAACGTTATCGC